>DASUFH010000151.1:0-10555 GCA_036274645.1 Terriglobia bacterium | reverse complement strand
CCACTGACCCACTGGCTTGCTGGTCAATGGGGTCAATGGGGTCAATGGGGCAGTGGGTCATTCGGTCAGTGGGTCATCGCGCCAGGTCCATTAGACATCGGACAACAGCCAGCGCACAGCGGACAAGGGGGGGACAGGAGGCATTGTGAAGCGGTCATAGACCACCCCCGGCATGATCTTGTTTGTTGTTTGGTCCTCATCTGTCCATCGATTGCGGATAATCTCGGTCCATGGCTGTGACCGTTTCTATCCTGGGCAGCGGAAGCCGGGGCAATGCGACCTTCATCAAGACCGATCGCGTCCGGCTGCTGATCGAAGCGGGATTCAGCCGGAAGGAGCTTTCGGCGCGGCTTGAGGCCATCGGTGAAGATCCGGAGGGCATTGACGCCGTACTCATCACGCACGAGCACACGGACCATGTTTCCGCGATCCGCGGGTTGTTGAAGGAGCTTCGAATCGAGGCCTACATGACCTGGGGGACGATTCGCGCTCTTGGCGCCGAGGCGTTCGAACTGAACGGTTCGCGGATTGTTCCCATCCAGCCGGGCGTTCCCTTTACGGTTGGCGACGTCGAAGCAATGCCGTTTTCGATACCGCATGACGCCGCGGAGCCGGTGGCTTTTCGGCTGCGCGCAAACGGTGTCCAGATTTCGCAACTCACCGACATCGGGCATTTCTCGGACGCGGCGGCCGAAAACCTGCGCGGCGCCGATGTCCTGATTCTGGAATCCAATCATGATCTCGACATGCTGCGCGCCGGCCCGTATCCCTGGAACCTGAAGCAGCGGCTGCTCGGGCGCTTTGGCCATCTTTCAAACACCGCCGTGGGGCGGTTCATTTGCGATCAGTTCGACGGGCGCGCCGCGCATCTGCTGCTGGCGCATTTGAGTTCACGCAACAATCATCCGGAACTGGCGCGGCAGGAATCGTTACGGGCGTTGCGGCGGCGCGGTCTGGAGGGGATCCGCCTGGCGGTGACCGGTCAGGATGTGCCCGGCCAGCCGATTTATCTGGGATAGACTTCATAAACGATGATCAAGCGCTACACACGCCCGGAGATGGGCCGGATCTGGCAGGATCGAAACCGATATCAACGCTGGCTCGACGTGGAACTGGCGGTCACCGCGACGCTCGCCGAAGACGGGGTGGTGCCCGCCGACGCGGCGGCGGAGATCAAAGCCAAGGCGGACTTTTCGGTCGAGCGGATCGACGAGATCGAGGCGGAAGTCAAACATGACGTGATCGCCTTCACCACGTCCGTCGCGGAGCATGTCGGGCCGGCCTCCCGGTATTTTCATTACGGTCTGACCTCGTCGGATGTGGTCGATACCGCCATGGCGCTGCAGGTGGCCGAAGCCTCTGCGATCATCTTTAAAGGTCTCGATCGGCTCATCGACGTGCTCAAGCGGCGCGCCATGGAGTTCAAGACGACCGTGGCGGTCGGCCGCACTCACGGCGTCCACGCCGAACCGACGACGTTCGGACTCAAACTCGCCCTCTGGTACGAGGAGGCGCGCCGCGGCCACGATCGCTTTCGCGAGGCCGCGGAAACGATGCGCGTGGGCAAGCTCTCCGGAGCCGTCGGCACATTTGCCCACCTGTCGCCGGAAATCGAAGCCCGCGCGCTCGCGCGGTTGAACCTCGAGCCCGCTCGAGTGGCAACGCAGGTGGTCCAGCGGGACCGGCACGCGCACTACATCACGACGCTGGCGCTGATCGGCGCGACGCTCGAAAAGATCGCGGTCGAAGTGCGCAGCCTGCAGCGCACGGAAGTCCGGGAGGCGGAAGAGTATTTTTCGCCCAAGCAGAAGGGGTCGTCCGCCATGCCGCATAAGCGGAATCCGGTCACGGCCGAACAGATCTCCGGCCTTGCCCGGGTCCTGCGCTCGAATGCGCTGGCGGCGATGGAGAACGTGGCGCTCTGGCACGAGCGCGATATTTCCCATTCGTCCGTCGAACGCGTGATCTTCCCCGATTCGACCATCCTGGCGGATTACCTGCTGGACCGCACGGCCACGCTGGTGGAGAAACTGGTGGTGTATCCGGAACGGATGCTGAAGAACGTGGAACTCACCGGAGGGTTGATCTATTCCGGTGAACTGCTGCTCGCGCTGGTGGCCAAAGGGATTACGCGCGAAGAGGCGTACCGCTGGGTGCAACGCAACGCGATGAGCGTATGGGACAACGGCGGCTCGCTGCGCGAGAAGATCTCGGCCGATGCCGATATCGCGCGCGCCCTGACGCCGGCGGAAATTGCGAAAGTGTTTGATTCGGAACGCTTGCTGGCCAATGTGGACCGGATTTTTGAGAGGGTGTTTGGAGGGAATTAGGGACAGAGAGGAATTTCGCGAAGGCGAAATTCCTCTCTGTCCCTGATTCCCCCAACGAGGCCCGTTTATACTTAAGGAACATATGAAGGCGACTGTCATCGTCACGTTGAAACCGACCGTGCTCGACCCCCAGGGCATGACCATCACGCGGGGCGTACAACCCATGGGCTATTCCGAAGTACGCGACATCCGCCAGGGCAAGTACTTCCAGGTTGAACTCGATGCCGAGACTTCTCCGGAGCGGCGCCAGGCGCTGGTGGAGCGGCTGGCGAAGGAAGTGCTCACGAATCCGGTGATCGAGGAATACCGGATCGTCTGGGATCGTTCATGAAATTTGGCGTTGTCATCTTTCCCGGATCCAATTGCGACCGCGACTGCTACTACGCGATTGAAGCCGTGATCGGAAAGCCGGTCTCGTTCATCTGGCACGAGGACCGTTCGCTTGAAGGCTTCGACGCGGTCATTCTTCCCGGCGGCTTTTCCTACGGCGACTACCTGCGAACGGGCGCGCTGGCGAAGTTCTCTCCCGTCATGCAGGCGCTCGGGGAATTCGCGGCAAAAGGCGGCCTGGTCATCGGCATCTGCAATGGCTTCCAGATCCTGACCGAGTCCGGACTGCTGCCCGGCGCGCTGTTGCGCAACGTGAGCCGGAAGTACATCTGCAAATTCCTGCACATCCGTGTGGAAAATGCGGCCACGCCGTTCACCAACCGGCTTCGTGTGGGACAGACATTGCACATCCCGATCGGGCACGGCGACGGCAACTTCTTCGCCGATGCGGAAACGTTGAAGCGGCTGGAGGGCAACGGCCAGGTGGCGTTCCGCTATTCGGACGCGGCGGGCCAGGTGACGCCGGAAGCGAACCCGAACGGTTCGATCGGCAACATTGCCGGCATTGTCAACGCCGCCGGAAACGTGCTCGGGATGATGCCCCATCCGGACCGCTCCAGCGAAGAGCTGCTGGGCAGTGTCGACGGGAAGATGATTTTCGAATCGATGGTGAACGCGCTGTCGGGCGCGCGAGCGTAACGGACGAATGATTACTGACGAACTGCTTTCCGAACACAACCTCACCCGGCCGGAATACGAAAAAATCGTGAGCGCCCTCGGGCGCGAACCCACCCGCACCGAACTCGGCATCTACAGCGTGATGTGGAGCGAGCACTGCAGCTACAAGAGTTCCCGCGTCCATTTGAAACGGCTGCCGACGCGCGGCGCGCGCGTGGTGCAGGGCCCGGGCGAAAACGCCGGCATCATCGATATCGGCGACGGCATCGTGATCGCGTTCAAGATCGAGTCGCACAACCATCCCTCGTACATCGAGCCCTATCAGGGCGCCGCCACCGGCGTGGGCGGCATTCTCCGCGACATCTTCACGATGGGCGCGCGGCCCATTGCGGCGATGAACAGCCTGCGTTTCGGAACGCTCGACGACGCCAAAACGCGTCGGATCGTCGACGGCGTGGTCAGCGGCATCGCCGGATACGGCAATTGCTTCGGCGTGCCGACCATCGGGGGCGAAACCCTGTTTGCGCGCTGCTACGCGATGAACCCGCTGGTGAACGCGTTCGCGCTGGGCATCTTTGAAAACGACGTCTTCTACGGCCGCGCCCGCGGTCCGGGTAATCCCGTGATCTATGTCGGGGCCAAGACCGGCCGCGACGGAATTCACGGCGCGACCATGGCCTCCGCCGGCTTCGGCGAAGACGCCGGCGCCAAGCGCCCGAACGTTCAGATCGGCGATCCGTTCATGGAGAAGCTGTTGCTCGAGGCCTGTCTCGAAGTCATGCAGAAGGGCCTCATCGTCGGCATCCAGGACATGGGAGCGGCGGGCCTGACGTGCTCGAGCTCCGAAATGGGGAGTCGCGCCGGCACCGGGGTGGAACTGGAACTCGACGATGTGCCGCAGCGGGAAGCCGCGATGAACGCCTACGAGATCATGCTCAGCGAGTCGCAGGAGCGTATGCTGCTGGTTGCGGAGAAGGCGAAGGAAAAGGATGTGGTGGCCGTGTTCCGCAAGTGGGGACTCGACGCGGTCACCGTGGGACGCGTCCTGCCGGAAGGCATGCTGCGCGTGCGGCAGGGCGGAGCGCTGATGGCGGAAATACCGAACGCGTCGCTGACGGATGACGCGCCGGTCTACAACCGGCCGTTGCTCCCTCCACAAAGCGCGCTTTCGGCGCGTCTGGATTACTACAGTTTTCTCGATGGGTGTGACGAATCGCTTATCCATCGTTTTCTGGACGCGGATCAGAATCCGGGTAACCAGGATTATGCGGAGCTGTTGAAAGCCGCGGTATCGTCGCCGAATCTGGCCAGTCGCCGCTGGATCTGGGAGCAGTATGACCACATGGTCCAGTCGAACACGATGATCGGTCCCGGCTCCGACGCGTCGGTGATTCGTATCAAGGGATCGTCCAGGGCGCTTGCGATGACGCTCGATGGACCGGGTTACCGGGTGGCCCGCAACCCGCGCGAGGGCGCGAAACTGATGGTGGCTGAAGCCTGCCGGAACCTGGCGTGCTCCGGCGCCGAGCCGGTGGCGGCGACCAACTGCCTGAACTTCGGCAATCCGGAGCATCCGGAAGTGATGTGGCAGTTCAGCGAAGTGGTCGACGGCATGAGCGAGGCGTGTGACGCCTTCGGCACGCCGATCACCGGTGGAAACGTCAGTTTCTATAACGAGACGTTTGGCGAGGATATCTATCCCACTCCGGTCATCGGCGTGGTGGGCGTCGTGGAAAACGTTCAGCATGTGACCGCGTCGTGGTTCCGCGAAGCAGGCGATACGATCATCCTGATTGAGCCCGGCTTGCTGCAGGTCGGCCGCGTGTCGCTCGACGATGAACTCGCCCTGCAACGCGTCGTGCGGGAGGCCATCCGCGCCGGCCTGGTGAAGTCGGCCCACGATACGAGCGAAGGCGGCCTCGCGGTGGCGGTCGCCGAATGCTGTTATTCGAATATTCACCGGTCGGCCATCGGGGCGACGGTGAAGATCCCTTCCCGGCTGGAGGCGCTGAAAGATCTGTTCGGCGAATACTCCTCGCGGATTCTTGTCACCACGCGAAATGCCGCGGAGGTGATTGAACGCGCGCGGCAGGCCGGTCTTGAGCCGGTCGAACTGGGAACGGTCGGCGGAGACCGGCTGATTTTCGAATATGAAGGCCGGCGCGCAGTCGATGTCGCCATTGAGGATCTGGAGGCGACGTGGGCCTCCGGCCTGGCGAAGCTGCTATCATGAAGAGTTCCCGTGTCAGGGTTTTCCAGAACGTTCTCCAGTTTCGAGGGTAGACCTTATGTGTGGCATCTTTGGTATCGCGAACCATCCCGAAGCGGCGCGCATGACCTATCTGGGCCTGTATGCGCTGCAGCATCGCGGTCAGGAGAGCGCGGGTATCTCCTCTTCTGACGGTGAGCAGGTCTACACCCACAAGGCGCGCGGGCTTGTGGCCGATATCTTCAAGGAAGAGACGCTGGACCGGTTGAAGGGGTCCAATGCCGTCGGTCACACGCGTTATTCGACTGCCGGCGGCAACCTCGAAGGCAATGCCCAGCCGATCGTCGTGAAGTATGTCGCCTGCGCCCGGGGCGCGGTGGCGCTCTGCCACAACGGTAACCTCATCAATGCCGGGTCGTTGCGCATGGAACTGGCGCGGCAGGGGGCGGTGTTTCAGTCCACCAGCGACAGTGAAATCGTCCTGCACCTGCTGGCGCGCTCCCAGAGCGACGACCTGCTTAGCGCGCTGGGCGAGATGCTGCCCCAGATTCAGGGGGCATTTTCCCTGTTGCTGCTGACGGAAGATGCGTTGATCGGCGTCCGCGACGCCAACGGCTTCCGCCCGCTCTGCCTTGGCCAACTGGGCGATTCCTATGTCCTCGCGTCGGAAAGCTGCGCCTTTGACCTGATCGGCGCGAAGTACCTTCGCGAAGTCGAGCCGGGAGAAGTGGTGGTGATCCGCGGCAGCCAGCTGCAGTCGGTCAAGGCGCTGCACGCCGAACCGCGCTTGTCCAAGTGCATTTTCGAACACGTGTATTTCGCGCGCCGCGACAGCATGGTCTTTGGCCGCACCGTGCAGAGCAGCCGTGATCGCATGGGCCGCGCGCTCGCCGAGGAGAGTCCGGCCGATGCGGATATCGTGGTGCCCATTCCCGATTCGGCGGTGGCCGCCGCGGTTGGCTATTCCCAGCAGTCCGGCATTCCCCTGGCGTTCGGGCTCATGCGCAATCATTACGTCGGTCGTACGTTCATCGAGCCGGAATCGCGGATCCGCAATTTCGGCGCGAAAGTGAAATACAACCCGGTGCGGGAACTGCTGGCAGGCAAGCGCGTCGTGCTGGTGGACGATTCGATCGTGCGGGGCACGACAACCCGGAAGCTGGTCAAGATGGTTCGCAACGCGGGCGCTGCCGAGGTGCACATGCGGGTGAGCTGTCCCCCGACGATCTCGCCGTGCTTTTACGGTGTCGACACGCCGACCAAGAAGGAACTGATCGCGTCCAGCCACACGATCGATGAGATCTGCAGATACATTCAGGCCGATTCTCTCGCGTATCTCAGTCTCGAAGGCCTTCTCAACGCGGTGCAGTCCGGTCCGGGAGAGTTCTGCACGGCGTGCTACACCGGACGCTATCCACTGAACCTTGCGGACGCGCTTCCGAACATGAAGGAAGAAGACGAGGGCCGCCAGCTCGACCTCTGGGAGGTTGCGCTGAAGGAAACGGTCTGACGCGGCTCGAGACATGAAGGTTCAACCGAAGAACCGCCGCCTGGGCGTCATGCTCTCCGGGCGAGGTTCGAACTTCGAAGCCATTGCCGACAACATTGCCCGGGGCGCTCTCGACGCGGAAATCGCCGTCGTCATTTCCAACGTCGAATCCGCGCGTGGCCTGGCGATTGCGCGGGAACGGGCGTTCGATACCGTGGTCATCCCGTCGCGCGGCATCACCCGGGAATCGTTTGACGCTCAGGTTATCGAGGCCTTGAACGAGCGCAACGTTGGTCTGGTTGTGCTGGCGGGCTTCATGCGCGTGTTCAGTCCACGCATGACCGCGGCGTTTCCGAATCTGATGGTCAACATTCACCCGTCTCTGCTGCCGTCGTTTCCCGGCGTGGACGTGCAGCGACAGGCCCTTGAATACGGAGTGAAGTTCAGCGGCTGCACGGTTCATCTGGTGACCGATACGCTGGACGGCGGGCCGATCCTGCTCCAGGCGGCCGTTCCCGTTCTGGAAGACGACACCCCCGACACGCTCGCCGAGCGTATTCTCAACGAAGAACATCGCATCTATTCCGAGGCCATCGGTCTCGTGCTGGACGGACGATTTGACCTCGAGGGCCGGCGGGTCCGGCGGATGGATCTATGAGCGACTTCAAAACCATTCCTGTTGCCGAGCAGCTGGAGTATCTGCGCAAAGGCGCGGTGGAGATCATCCGCGAGGAGGAACTCGCCGAGAAGCTCAAGCGCGCGCAGAAGACCGGGAAACCGCTGCGCGTGAAGGCCGGCTTCGACCCGTCGGCGCCGGACATCCATCTCGGACATACGGTGCTGGCGCGGAAACTGAAACACTTTCAGGATCTCGGGCATACGGCGATTTTCCTGATCGGCGATTTCACCGGCATGATCGGTGATCCCTCCGGGCGATCGATCACCCGCAAGCAGTTGACGAAAGAAGACGTGCTCGCCAACGCGGAGACCTACAAGCGGCAGATCTTCAAGATTCTCGATCCTGAAAAAACGGTTGTCGATTTCAACAGCCGCTGGATGTCGGCGCTCGGCGCGGAGGGCTTTATCCGGTTGGCCGGACGCTATACGGTGGCGCGCATTCTCGAGCGCGAGGACTTCACCAACCGGATGAAGAATCAGGCGCCGATCTCCATTCACGAACTGCTGTATCCGCTGGTCCAGGGGTATGACTCGGTGGCGCTCGAAGCGGATGTGGAGCTTGGCGGCACGGACCAGAAGTTCAATCTGCTGGTGGGCCGCGAACTGCAGCGGGAGTACGGTCAGGAGTCGCAGGTGGTGCTGACGATGCCGCTGCTCGAGGGGACCGACGGCGTTCAGAAGATGAGCAAGTCCCTCGGGAACTACATCGGGATCGAAGAGCCGGCCAACGCGCAGTTCGGGAAGGTCATGTCGATTTCAGACGCGCTCATGTGGCGTTATTACGAACTGGCCACCGACATGCCGGTCAGCGCGGTCCATGCCCTGCGGGCGGATGTGGAGTCGGGGAAGCGACACCCCATGGACGTGAAGGCGGACCTGGGGCAGATGATCGCGGCAGGGTTCCATGGCGCGGAGGCCGCGCGCTCGGCGCGCGAGGAATTCAGTCGCGTTTTCCGGAAGAAGGAAGTTCCTGAAGATATCGAGGTCCGCGAGATTCCGCGGGGCGCGCCGATCCGGATTGCGAAGTTGATCGCGTCTCTGGGCCTGGCCCCGTCCGTGACGGAGGGGCAGCGGTTGATCGAGTCCGGCGCGGTTTCGATTGATGATGAACGGGTGACCAGCGTGAAAGCGGAACTGGATTGCTCCGAAGCGCGGGAGCACATTTTCAAGGTGGGCAAGAGACGGTTTCTGAAGGTCGCGGTACGGTAGATCTGGAAGCTGGGATGAAGGTGGTATTTGAGGTCCCCGCCTGCTTGTAGGGGCGGTCTATGACCGCCCAGCGTTTCAGGGTGACGCTCTCTTCAATCACCGACTTCCACTCCGAAACGTCGGGGGGGCATGGACCGCCCCTACAGGCAGGCGGGGCCTCACTGATCAAGGCGGGAATGCGCGCTGCCGTGACCGGCCTTACTGTTTCTTCCTCCACGCGTCATATTCCTTCCGCAACTCCAACACCGGATTGGCTCCATACCGCGGCATGATCACCGACAGGTCGAGACTCGGCGCTTCTTCCTTTCCCATATCCGTCACACCCAGATCGCGCGCCGCGTACGCCGGCTCTTTGGCCCGCGCAAACAGGATGAACGCGCTGGCCGCGGTCTGACGGACTTCGGCGTTGTTGCACCGTTTATCTCCGCCGGCCGCCGAACCGGCTTCCAGCGCGCGCATCAACCGGTCGGGAATCGTGTTTCGTTCCTTCGGGCCGTCGGCCCTGAACGCTTCCAGGGCGCGCGCCACCACGGCTTCGCCTTCAAGCAGATTTCCCTGAACGCTGACCGCCATGCCGGAGTCCTGCCGTGATCCGGACCACGACTGCGTGTCCTCGCCCGTAAACGCCGAAATCTGAATTTTCCCGCCACGCCGTGTGACAGCGGCATATTGCCGCTGGCCGGAGTTCGGGTCGCGGAAGTTGCGGGCGCTTCCCACCAGGTCGCCGGCGTCCGCGCCGTCCTTGAGAATTTGAAACACGCGATTCCGGTTCTCGAGGGACCACAACCCTTGCGCGACCGCGATCCCCTTGCCCGGCGCCAGCGCCGCGATGCCGTCGATGTGGGTCATCGACACGCAGGAGGCTCCGGCGATCCCCACGTCTCCGGTCGCGGCGTCCATCGTGACGATGGTCCAGGTATTGAGCGGGATGTCCCTGAAACTCCGGCTGGATCCGGCCAGCGCGACGACTGCCACCAGCCCGATCAAAAGAAACGCTTTTCCGGGAAACCAATTCATCGCGAATAGCCTACCATCGCGGAATCGTGATTGTTCTTTCCCCGCCTTCCGCTTAATATATGTAAACATGTTCACTGAAAAGATCGCAGTGGTGGGCGGTACAGGATTCCTCGGGCGGCATGTGGTTGCGGCGCTCGAACAGGCCGGCTATCCGGCGCGGTCCCTTTCCCGCCGTTCGGGTTTCGACGCCATGAATCCGGACCCGGAGGCGTTGCGGGGCTGCGCCGCGGTCGTCAATCTGGCCGGCATCAAGCGGGAGGAGGGAGCGCAAACCTTCCAGGCGGTCCATGTGACCTTGCCGGAGCGGCTGATTGCGGCGATGGGTCAGGCGGGTGTGCGCCGGCTGGTCCATATCAGCGTTGTGGTGGCGCGGCCGGCTCCGGACCTGCCGTATCACGACACGAAGTGGAAAGGTGAAGAGGTTGTCCGTGCGAGTGGACTCGACTGGACGATTCTTCGTCCGGCGGTGATCTACGGAGACGGCGATGACATGTTGTCGCATCTGACGCTCATGATCCGGACCAGCCCGATATTTCCCATTGTCGGTTCGGGATCCGCGCCGATGCGCCCGGTGGACGCGCGGGATGTGGCGGCGGCCGTTGTCGCTGCGATCAA
>DASUFH010000150.1:0-19356 GCA_036274645.1 Terriglobia bacterium | reverse complement strand
CGCGTGCGCGCCGTGCTCGAACACTATGAGAATCAAACCGAAGATGAAGCGGTAGCAGAAGATGAAGCGGCCTTTCGCAAGCGTGGTCAAACCGTCATGGTGGTCCCGACACCTCTTGTTCCGGCAATAACCAGGTTGATTACCAAAGAGAGCACGATCGTGATGAAGGGGCGGCATAACAAGCCGCTGCAGCCGGCGAGCGGCGCACAGCGAGTGCGCTCATCGAAACGGGTCTCGCGCGCCGCTCGCGGCTGAGCGGCAAGTCGTTGGGCCGACGACGGAGAGAAATCGCGTGAATTCGACTGTGAGTCTTTCGTTCCGATACACGGAGGGTGACTACGTTCGCGCTATGCGAGCGCATTACAGTTCGCGCCTCCGTCAGCGCCTCGACATTGTTGTCGTTGTCGCAGTTGCGGCCATCGGCGTCTATCTATGGCCTTCATTTTGGGGCGTCGTGTCCGTGTTTGTCTCCGTCTTCTTTCTTCTAGTGCTTGTCGCTGCTTTTGCTGTGATGCCGCGTTTGGCATTCCGACGCGAGCCGAAGTTTCGAGATGACTATTCGTTGACGTTTTCGACAGATGGCATCCACTTTCGCACGGCGCACATCGACTCTCAGCTTCAATGGAGCATGTATTCGCGAGCACTCGTCGACGACCATTCCTACGTGCTCTACTACGGCTCGAATCAGTTCACAGTGATTCCGAGGCGCGTCTTTCGCAGTGTTGCTGAGCAACAGGCTTTCGAGGGGTTGCTCGCGGAACATGTTTCGACGATAGTAAGGCAAGGCTCATGACTGGCGGCCCAACCAAACGCTGCAGCCGTCGAGCGGCGCGTGGCGGCCTCGGCATTTTGAAACATGGCTCACGCGTCGCTCGCGGCTGAGCGTTGTGTCGTTGGGCGTTCACGCGGTCCTGCGAGGTCTTTGAATGAACAGTTGGATTTACTGCGGTTCAGGCTCAGCAGTTGATGCTGAAGCAACACAAAGCCTTCTGCGAAGTCATTCAGCCGTGTGGTGCAGCCCGCCAGGTCTGAGGCCATGGCCGGCTACTCCACAACCAGGAGAACCCATGTGGCTTGTTTGGGGCAGTCAGGCAGACGGCGGCCTTCGCCTCCTTGGGGCGGGCATTCTCCTTGCGGCGCCACGCACTCTATACGGCACCAACTTGCTTTGGACTGATATCGATTGCCCCGGTATACGCGAGGAAGCCGAACGGTTGGGTTACGGTGGTGGGCCAGCGGCCTCATTCTTACGATTGAATCGTGTCGTCTTTCCCGTCGGACAAGAGACGTCCCGTCTTGAGAACATCGGCGCACTTAGGCCCGGGCTCAACTTGGCGACTGAGGACATGGCCAATCGGTTGAGCCAGATGCTCCGCGTTTAAGCGTCATGTTGCAGCGTGTTTACATCGTTCGACCGGCGATTATTTCCCCGGTGATTCTGTCCGTTGTCGCGTTTGTTGTCGCCGCGCAACAATCGTGGTGGTTCTTGGCATCGTTGCCGTTTATCTGGCTGGGTTCGGTGAGCGCGCAGCCGAATTTGAACCTCGTCAACGGGTGCGTGGCTTATTTGGCCATGATTCTTGGCTTCGGGCTGATGGCGTTGTTCAGGCAACTGGGTGTTGCGATTCTGGCGGGCGCGATGGCTGGGTTTTATATGTCAGCTTTTGAGAAGCGGATGCGAATGCGTCCCGCACCTGACGCCTAACAAAACGCTGCAGCCGCCGAACGGCGCGTCAAGGTTGGGCAAGTGGAAAAGTGGCTCACGCGCCGCTCGCGGCTGAGCGTTGAGTCCTTCGGCGGATTCGACACGATTGCGCTCCCGGCCTAAAATTGCGGCGTGAGCAGAAAAGAGACGCTTCGGCAGTTCTCAGCGGCGCCGCAGACGCTTTAATCCGTTTCGACGATCTGTGTATTTTGCTAGAAGGTTTCGGGTTCTCGAAAAGAACGCGTGGGAGCAACAATATTTTCCGAAGAGCGGATGTTGAAGAGAGAATCAATCTGCAGCGAGACGGCAACCACGCCAAACCGTATCAAGTTAAACAAGTACGGGCGGTTGTCCTGAAGTACAAACTGGGGAGCCTCGATGAATAGTCATCCTGTCCGTCGTCTTCGGCTTCATCGGCGTGGTCGGAGATCGGGTACTTCGGCCACATTATGAAGAAACAACCTAGGCCAAAACAGGTCAGCGAAAGCGCCACGCTCCGACCGGAATACGATTTCAGCAAAGGTGTCATGGGAAAGCATGCTGCGGAATACGCGAAAGGCTCCAATGTCGTCGTTCTCGAGCCGGACGTGGCGCGTGATTTTCCAACCGCCAAAGAGGTGAACGAAACCCTGCGGGCCGTGTCCAAAATGCTTCAGCAACGCCGAAAACACAGCAACCGGAAGACAGCATAACAGGCGGGTGAGCCGCACGTCATTTGGGCAGACGGCATTCGTCGTGACTGAGGAAGAATTATTCCCTTGCGCGCGTCTCCATCCTCCAGACTCTCGAGGAACTTGTTGTGGGCTTGGCAGAGTTGGTCGTGTTGGTCATGGCGTTCGCAATACCATGGACCGCTTTACATTGAGGAATTCCGAAAACCGGTTCACTCCGTCGTGGTTGAACGTCGAGCCGTTAAGTTGACGTAACTGGATTCATGTTTTCACTGCACCTCGTGGATACAGACAGTACCGTTGTCAGGGAATGGCGAAAAGCGTTCCACAACTGGCCGGAGGTCGAGGTCATTCATGCGGACATACTGAAGGTTGCAGTGAATACGATAGTTTCGCCAGGTAACAGCTACGGCTTCATGGATGGCGGTATTGATGCGGTCTATATCGACTACTTCGGGACTGAACTCCAGAATGCCGTCCTCAACGCGTTCGGTCGCCACTCTGACGGGCAGGTTCCCGTCGGCGCCGGGGTCATCGTTCCCACGAATCATGAACGAATCCCGTACCTTCTTTCTGCCCCGACGATGGTCCTCCCGGGTTCCGTGCCCGACTCAAACGTGTACTGGGCGATGAGCGCCGTCCTTAAAACCGCCGAGCGACATCCCAATGAATGTCGTTCGGTATACTGCCCCGGACTGGCCACTGGGGTCGGGCGGGTTCCGCCGGAGTTGGCGGCCGAACGCATGGTGGAAGCTTTTGAAAAGTGGAAACGACGGTTGCGGTCACAAGCAACTTGACACGAACGAACCCGACGCAAGATACGCTTTGTGCGGTCATCGGCAACCATTAGGCCACTTCGGCATACGCCATGACATTGGAGCAACTGATTGATGAAGGTCGCAAATTACAGCGCCCTTGCGCATTCCTTCGGCCACAGCGTAGCGGACCCGTTGCTGCCATCTGGCACGAACGTTGACGACGAGGAGATTCAGTCCACCGGGCATCGTTGCGGCTGGCATTACCCGTGGGCAGACGATGACTGGCACGAATTGATCGATGGCAGTTGATGGCGCTCACGATCCGTGGCTCTGAGCCGTGGGTGGAGGCCTGGCGAACAAGGATGGGTAAACTCCGAATCATTCAGCGCATCACGTGAAAGCATGGCTTGGCCAACCGCAATGGACGAGTGGCGCTCTGGTTTCGGCAATTCGCGAATTGGCTCACGCGCTGCCGGCGACTGGATGTTGAACCGTTGAACACACGAGGTTTGAATGAAGACGATCTCTTCCGTGGAAATACCGTCGTGCCGGCGCTCCTGACCCTCGAGCGCCTTGGGTTTGACGTCTCCGTCGAGCGATCGGACGATCGCCAGTTCGTACGAGCGACTCGGGAACAGGAAGCCTATGTCGCCGACGATCCTATCGAGGTCCGTGGGCTTGTGAAGCTGATCGAAATTCGCGGCTGGGAGTGGAAGGCAGCTGACAACGAGATCGAGGAAGCGAGGCGTCGCTTTGGACTTTTCTGATCGCTGTTCCGGTAGACGCACCCGCGCAACTCTCCGGTGAACGTAAGACCGTTGGATCCATGGAAGCGCAGTGTGAATGGCTTCTTCCGCGAAAGAAGGCATGATGTCACCCAGACAAACGCCGGGTTGTTCAACGACAATCTGTAGCTCTCAACCTTGCCGCCCGACAATGCAGCGGCCGAGCGACGCGTCGGGGTTGCGCTGTGGGAAGCTGGCTCACGCTCCATCTCGGCTGAACGGTAAAACGTCAGCCGGGCGGGGACGATGATCTCTACGCGCGATCTGAGTGAGCTTCCAGACATACGAACATTCCGACGACTGACCCGAGCGCTCGCCATGCTGGACGCCATTCTTTCGCCGGAATGGGGTACAGGTACTACTCGTTCAACTCGCAATGGGCTGACGGAGAAATGATGGCCTCAATGCGAACCGGCTCAGGTGATCATTGGTATGCGTTGCTAACGGAGGCTGGCGTTGCGCTACTCGGTCTTGCCGGAAGATCTGTCCTCAGCGTGGCGGGGCGTACCGAATCTCTCTCCGCTCGATATTGGAATTGTGAACCTGGGCCTCCGCCCCGGATCGCATGGACACAACGCGTTCGATCCAGTTCCCCACCGCATCGAATTTGTAGTCGAAGCGGCATTCGTATTGCGAGGACTTCTCAACGGACGGATGAGTGCCCGAACTGTCGATGTTCACAGAGCGCAACGAGATGTAGTGCATTTCTCGAACGGGCTCCTGATGATCGGCGTACTCCCAAAGCGTCCGATCTTCCGTCATTCCAAGTGTCGATGAAATCCGCTCGATTCGCCGGCCGAGGGAGTCATAGCGGTATGTCGCGCGCGACATGATCGCTGTCTCAAGAAACAACCGCCGAAACGCGTCGTCCAGCGCCGCGCGAACCCCCTCCGGGACGTGCTCCAATTGGCCATCGGACGCAAAAGGAAGCGAGCCGGCCATGCAGGATTCTTCGCTCACCAGCCGGCCCGCCTCGTCCCAGATGAGGGCCAGCCTCAGGATGAGCTGCCCCTCACGATCGTGAAACAGCGCCTCGGACGGCCGATCCTGTTCATCAAACAGAGTCGTGATCGTGGCGGCGCCCGGCGCCCCGTAGGCTTGCTCCGCGCCTTCCACGGGAAACACCACCGAACCTCCCGGGTCATGCGCCGGAACGGACTCGACTTTCGTCTTTCGGCCATCCGCGTCGTAGCGCCATACGGTGGACCCGCCTTCAGCGGCATCGGGCGAGGCCATCCTTACAGGCCGTCCCCGGTCGTCGTATTCGATTATGGTCCTCGTTGACCAGTCATTCGCCCGGGACTGAATCTCGGACAGGCGGCCGGCGTCATCGTAAGAATAGGTCGTTCTCGAAACAGACTCGGCCACTTGATCGACGGTTTCACGGACCTGTCCGTCAGCGCGAAACTGCTGATGAGTCACACGCAGGGGTTGCTTCCATACTTCCGCGTCGGAATCCCACTCGGAAAGTTCACTTCGCAGTGTTTGCACGTCTCCACGAAGATCGTGTTTCATGGATAGAGTTCCCGGCGTGCCGGCGCCCCAGGGTCTCGTCATGACGAAACCTTCCAGCGCCTATCCAATTGGAGCAGGTAGCGAGGCAGCATAACGGCAAATATTTTAGCCCGATTGGCCTTAAAAAGTTCCAGGGACCCTTGGTACCCGGGTGTCCTACACTTACTCCTCCGCAATCGCGATAAGGAGATGGCATGAAAACACGCGTATGGAGTGGGATTCTGGCCATTGCTGCCGCTCTGGTTTCGGCGCAGCCTGGCGTGGCCGCATTGACGCCGGACGAGGTCCGCGGGGGCTGGATCGCGGATCTCGACGGCGAGCGGCATATTCTTCTCTTGAATGTGCGTGGAAGCGGCATCGATGGAATCTACTGCCGGGATTGCGCCAATCCCGAAAATCTCGCGTTCGTGGTCGAGGGGAAGCTGGCAGAGGATGCCTTCTCTCTGACGCTCCTGCACGATGCAGGCGCCGGAGCGCCGTACCGGGAGAGCGTCAAGGGCAGGATCGTCGACGGACGTCTGGTGTTGAGCGTTCAGCGGCAGGGATCCAACCCATCGGCGAAACAGATGACGATGATGCGCGAACCGCGCCGCCCGTCCAGTGGCCTTGTCCTGCCCGGCGCGATCGCGCCAATGCCGGCGGGCGTGGCAGCGCCGCCGGCTCCGGCGCCGGCCCCCGTTGCCCCTGCGCGCGGCGGCGGCCGGGGTGGCGCAGGCGGCGTGGCCGTCCCGGGCGGAGGTGGAACAAATACGCCCGCGCCGGTTCCCGTCCCCGGCGGTCTGCCCGCCGGCGCGCGTGGTGGGCGCGGAGCCTATGTTCCTCCCGGACCGAACGAAACGCTGACACCCGCCAGGGTGGTGGGCCTGTGGTTGTGGGGAACCGGTCCCGGCAAGCAGTACTTCATGTTTCGCGAGGTCGCCGGGGGAATTCGTGGGATGGTCTGCGGTCCCTGCGACAATCCGTTCACCTTCGGGGTGCTGTCGAATGGCGTCATCGACGGCGAAGTCTTCCGGTTCAACATCGTGCACGAGGACTGGGGCATCGGGATCCAGAACGGCCCGTTCAACAATCAGGCCACAGCCACGATTTCAATGAACGAAATGCATATCGCCACGCGTCAGGACAACCAGCCCGCAACTTCGGCAACCCTGGACATGACGCTGCTTGGACCGGTCCGGCTGACGCCGGCTGGGAAATGAGGACCGAAACGAGCGAGCCCCCTTCCAGCGGGGCTTTGCACACCGGAAGCATGTTGAGCCCCCGTCTGCTTGTGGGGGCGGTCTATGACCGCCCGACGTTCCGGAATGGAACCTCCTGGTTTCACAAAAATTCACTCCGAACACTGGGCGGTCCTAGACCGCCCCTACAAACAGACGGGGAGCGACAGGAGGGAATCCGGCGCCCGTCCTTTGGACAGGTCAGTTCGGAAGGTTTTCCACCACGACAACGATTTCCGCTGGAAGCGAACCGGTCAGTTTCAGCGTGTCGCCGCGCGACACATCGCTGCCCACGGCCACCGATCGCACGGGATAGACGTCCCTGGACGAATCATGAACGGATAGTGTCTGCTCTCCGGCGACGACCGGCATCCGGTGGCGGCCATCCGCCTGAGGGACCGCGCGCTCGGACCGGCGGAGTAGCTGCTGATCCCTGTCGCTGCCGACTGTGAACGTGTTGAGAATGCGGAACGACGACGGAACGGCGGAGCCGTCCCCCATCACGATGCGAACTGCAACCGAAGACTTCAACCGGATCTCCAGATCGGGCGGGGCACGGCCAATGACGAAGTTCACGACCTCCTGCCGGCCGGCCACGTTAAGGTCATATTCCGTCGCCGGAACATCCGGGAATACGAACGTCCCGTCCGGTTTGATCGCAGCTTCCACGTCGCCATCCGGCGCTTGAAACATGGATCTCAATCGGACACGTTCCGGCATCGGTTGATCCGCAAGTGTCACAACCCTCCCGATGACTTTCGATGTTCTGAAACTGACATTGGCGTCGTGATCGGCGACCGTCACCTCCGTTTGTACCAGCGAAACGCCCGCCAGTTCGTGGATCAGTTCGTATGTTCCCGGGGGTACGCGCCCGATCTCGTAGCGGCCATCAGGCCCAATCCGCGCGGCGCCCCAACGCATGGGACCGGTTTCGCCGGCGGATGGCCGGTCCCGGCCCGGCTTCTCCGTCTGGAGCCGGACTGTGCCGGAAGAGGCGTCCCCGGTCACCCCATTGGTGACGCGGCCCCGCACATGGAATTCCGTGGCTGCCGCGGGAGTCGCTGCGAACACGACGTCGATTTCCGTCGCGTTCCCTGAGCCGTCGACGACGAGGGGCGCATTCCGGAGGTCGACGGATCCCGCCGATATCGATTGCAGCGCATAACCAAACGGAAGAGCGTCCACCGAGAACCAATACGCGTCGGGCTCCAGAGCGTATCCGAAAAAACCATTCGGCCCTGGCATGACGGAATAGGCGGCGGAGCTCTCCCTCCTGGCGACGATCAACGTGTCTCTCAGAGCCCTGTCGGCGGGCCCTCCGTTGCCGTCATCGGACCAACGAACTCTCCCGACGATCTCGGCGGACATTGCCAGCTCGATTCCATCCACGTCGCGATTCCGCACTTCGACGGGCGTCTTTGCGAACACTCCGGCGAAATCGCGGGAACGCAACGGCTCGAAGACATACGAACCGGGCGGAAGATTCGTGAACTCGAACGAACCGTCCGGTTGCGCGGTGACCACGCGAGAAATCGCGCTCCCATCGCTGGCCTGCGCGACTGCCGATACCTGGATTTGCGACTGGAGTGGTGTGACCACACGCGTCAAACGCCCCCGCGCCCGAACCTGAACTCTCGAAAAATCGATTGGAGAGAATTGGGTCAGCGCCCGAGTCTCCCCGGTCGCAACGGTGACCACCGCGGCTTCGTCCGGATAAGCCACACCGGGGTAGTACGTGGGCAGACTCAGCGCTCCGGCTAAAACGTGGTACCGCCCGGGCGGCAAATCTTCGAGACGATAGCCCCCATCCGGATCGGTCTCGGACAGGGCCGCTATGGCCACGCTGCCGGAAGACTTGGACGTTGCCACGGCAACGACACGCGCGCCGGCAAGCGGCGTGCCATCCCGCGTGAGCTTTCCTGTAATCGTTCCGAGCGGTCCGCCGCGAGACTGCGAAAGAACCTGCGCGACGAGAACCAACACCAGACCGAGCCTCATCATTACAAGAGGATAGTCAGCCTTCACGGTTTAGGGAAAGCACAATGTCTGCTTGCAGGGGGCGGTCTATGACCGCCCAGTGAATCTCTATCCAATCAAGAGATGTCCACTCCGAAACCATGGGCGGTCACAGACCGCCCCTACAAGTACATTATGATTACGGGCTGAATGCCCATCACCAGACCTCACCGTCCCACGAATGTCGAGCCTGTGATGCGCGCGCTGGCCCGCGCGATCGCGGCGCACGAACTTCCGGCTGTCGAAAAGATTTCCGAAGCGAGCGCGGACGATCCGTTTCAGGTGCTGATCGGGACGCTGCTGTCCGCCCGAACGCAGGACGCCACTACGGCGGTCGCGTCCGCCCGGCTCTTCACCGCGGCGCCCGACGCGAAGTCCATGGCGCGGCTGAGCGTGAAGCGAATCGAACGACTCATCTATCCGGTGAGCTTCTTTCGCAACAAGGCGCAACATGTGAAAGACGCATGCGCCATGATCGAAAAGCAGTATGGCGGCCGTGTTCCGGCAACGATGGAGGAACTGCTCACGCTGCCGGGCGTCGGGCGCAAGACGGCCAATCTCGTGTTGATCCTGGCGTTCAAGAGCCGGCGGAACATCTGCGTCGATACGCATGTTCATCGGATATCCAACCGCCTGGGCTGGGTGAAGACAAAGTTGCCCGAGGAAACGGAAGAGGCGCTTTATCGGGCCACACCGTCACGGCACTGGGCGTCGATCAACCTCTATCTCGTCACCTGGGGACAGAACGTCTGCCGGCCGATTCGTCCGCGGTGCGGCGGCTGCGTCATCGCCGAGTGGTGCCCGCGTATCGGCGTCACCCGCTAATTGGGGGAAATTAGGGACAGAGAGGAATTTCGCCTTCGCGAAATTCCTCTCTGTCCCTAATTCCTCTCACGGCGCGGTACAGGTGTATGACGCGGCTTCGGTGGCCGGGCCGCTGGTGTATTTCGGGTAGGTCGGATAGGAGCACAGCGGCATGCTTCCGGTATTGCCGGTAACGGTGGCGGACTTCGCCGGCGCCACGCCCTTCTCGACCCAGTCGAACAACATGGTGAGGCGATCGAAGCGACTGGGGATCTGCGTGGCGCGAATCGCCTTGCCGTCGCCGTCCATTGTGTACGTATTGCCCGTCAGACTGTGCGTCGTCTGCGGTATGACGTAGAGCCGAGCGAATTCATCGACCGTCGCCCGGCCCATCTTATCGAGCACGGACTGGTAATAGTCGAGTTGCGCTCCTGGAGAAGCGAGCGTATCGCTGGTCCCGATAGCCACAACCATCTTCCCACCGCGCTTCTGGAATGCCGAAAGATCGGGATTCGTGGAGTCGAGCCAGGGAGAGATCTCCTCACGGCGTTTGTTGAGCGGCCCACCTTCGACATAGTCGAGGGGATTCGCGCTGATGTCCTTCATCAGAAAACCGGTCACGCCGAGTACGCCCAGATGCGAATGGTTCGCCGCGCTGGGCGCGGCGCCTTCCTGTCCCTTGTAGCGCGTATTCGCGATGAGTCCGCTCCCGGAAGGATCTGTGTTGGGAACCCACATTCCGAATGACTTCACGCCGTACGCCAGCGGCGTGGCGAACTTGTAGCGGCTGTAGACAACCTTCAGTGTCGAAATCTGGCCGTCGGTCAGACACGCCGCGGCGGTCCGGTCCTCAGGATTCGGATCGACGTCATTCGGGCAGCGCTTCGCCGTCCACGGATTGCGGTTCGGATCGCCCTGGCTCATGTCGAAGATGGCGCGGCAAGCCATGTAGTTGTTCATGACGCCGTCAGCCAGGCCGTCGAGTTTGTCGCACTGCCGGACGAACTCGGCGCGAATGGCCTCCACCTTCGCTGCGGTCACCCAGTTGGCGAGCGGCTTCTCCTGAATCCGGATCAGTTCCGGCGCGAGCATGAGCGAAGAGAAATTCACGATCGGCACATTGGCTGCGACGCCGTCGTAGTCGGCGGGATAGCGTTGCGCCACGGTAAGGCCTTCGCGTCCGCCCTGCGACGTGCCGATGAAGTAGTTGTAACGCGGACGTTCGCCGTAGAGACGTTCCATGAGGACCATCGCCGCGTCGTGCGTCTTCTTTAACTGCATGTAGCCGATGTTTTTGAGCGCTTCATCGCTGAGCGTCCAGTCGTCGCCGGTTTGCGCAGCGGGGGCAGGACCGCCCGCTCCAGGACCACCCGCGCGAGGACCGGCCGCGCCGGGACCGCCGGCGCCGAAGCCGCCACGGCCACGACCTCCGGGACCGCCGAAGCCGCCTCCGCCAAAACCGCCGCCCTGCTGGTGACCGGAATCGCTGCCATAGGTTGCGAAGCCGCGCTGAAGCACGGTAGCGGCCTCGCCGCCGGTCACATTGGGAATGGTCCCGTTAAATCCGCCGCCACCGATTTGCGCGGCGTGACGCGTCCAGGAAGCCGGCAGCACGACGCGGAAATTGATCGGGCGTCCGTGTGAACTCGTGTCGACCGGCGCCATTGCGCCGTCCACCGAGCAATAGGCCGGGGCGTTGCCGTTACCGGCGACCCAGCGCGGCTCGGAGAGTGTCACACCCGCGACCGGTTCGCCGATCGCTGAAACCGGAATCGAAGAGCCGAGTTTGGCCGCCGTGCAGTCTTCCGCCGAGATCATCTTTGCAGCGGCCGTAGCAGGCGCCTGAGGCCCAGGCGCCGCGCCGCGAACGAACACGGCCGGTAACGCCGCCGTTGCCGCCAGAAATAGGAAACCGATGCGACGATTCATGAATGCCTCCTCAACCTGTTACGGACGACACGTGTAATTCGCGGCGTCTTCCGAATTTCCGGAACCGTTGTATTGCGCATGCTCAGGATACGCGCACAGTGGACGGCTCCGGCCGGGAAATGCGCGGCCGGTCGCGGTGACCGAGTCCGGCGCTGTGTCCTTCTCCACCCAGTCCACCGCCGCAGAAAGAAAATCGAACTGATCGAGAGCGGAGCTGCCGCCGCTGCAGTGCCCCATGCCCGGAGAAAGGTAGAGGCGGCTCCACTCCTTCACCTTCGCCTCGCCGCCGCTGGCCGCCCGCACGCGCTGGTAGTAATCGATGGTGTCTTTGGCCGAGAACCACGGGTCGCTGACGCCGTGATAGAAAATCAGCTTCCCGCCGTTCGATGAAAACGTGCTGAGGTTCGTCCATGACCACGAGTCGCCGATGATCGACGTGGGATTCGAATTGGCCCGCGCGGCCTCGGCGTCGACGTCCTGCTGGACGGCGGTTGTTGGCGGCCCGAGCGGACTGTTGCCGGATGCGAGCAGTCCGGGGATGCCGCCGCCGGTGGCCGTGATTCCCGTATCGAAGAACCATCCGGAATACACCGGATTGCCGCGCGAATCTTTGGGTCCGTCAAAAGCTGTCTGGATGGCGTCGACCTGTTCTTTCGAGAGACAACCGTCCGCTTTGCCCTGTGGACACAGCATGTCCGCGGGCTGGAACGTACAACCGGTAACGTCGAAGATCATGCCGTCCCGGATTCCGTCGAGCGCGTCGCACTTGTCGAGAAGTCTGGCAATGATCGCTTTGCGATCGTCGTCGGAGAGCGCGCCGCCGGGAATCGGACGTCCATCCGGACCTTTCGGCGCCACGCGATTGAGCGAAACCGTGACGGTCCGCGTGGCGAGATTCGAGTGACCGGTCCGCATGGCTGGCGCCCCGGCAACGATGCCGTCGAAATACAACGGGTAACGTTGCGCCATCAGCATGGCTTCGCGGCCTCCCGTCGAACAGCCGACAAAGTAGCTGTGTGACGGCGCCTTGCCGTAATAGGCCTCGATGATCCGCTTCGCGAGCACCGCCACCCGGCCGTTGGCCACGTATTCAAAGTCGAGCGCAGCCTGCTGATCCTGCATGAAAGAGCTGTCGAATCCGCCGCCGGAACTTTGATGACCCGTGTCGGTGGTGGCCACGGCAAAACCCCGCGCCAGCGCCGGCTGGGTACCGGCGGCCTGGGCTCCCGTGGGCTCGGCCACAGTTCCGTTCAATCCGCCGCCGCCCTGCTGCAGGTACTGTCCGGTCCAGTTTTCGGGAAGAGCAATGGCGAAACGGATGCCGTAGGTCTTGCCGTCGGATCCGGTTCGTCGATCCATCATGCCGTCGACGCGGCAGTGCGCCGGCAACGGACGGCCGCCCCGGCCTCCTCCACTGCCCGCCGGCACGATTGCGGCGCGGGTGATTTCAAGCGTGACGCCAGGCGCTTGAAACTTCGCCAGGTCGGCGCATCTGGAATTCGACTGGGCCAGGCCGGTGGCCTGCAGCGCCAGGAACACAACCGAAGCGATGAGCAGTTTCATGTTTTTCTCCTGTTGCCTGCTTGCCCGAAATTCGGGGACAGACCCCCCATAATTCGCGCGTGAAACGCTTCAGAGATTTACGACATGTCCTCGCGAATTATTAGGGGTCTGCCCGGTCCGTCCCCGAAGTTTCGTTTTTCGCTGGCCGGCTCCGGAACGAACAATGAAAGAGGTACAAGTAACAATCGACAACAGTAAATGGACAATGGACAACCCGGGGACGGGGAGCCCTTCACTTGCGTGATTCCGCCATCAGATCCAGGATGCCGTTCACGATCGCAGACTCGGCGCATCCCGGCTGCAGTCGTGACGAAACGACCTCGAACGTGTACATGCCGTACGCCGCGTCATTCGGGATGTACCCGGACGGCGCGGATCCGTTGGTCAGCGTCGCCATCATCGTTCTCGCGTACGGCGACTCCTTCTTCAAGCGCTGCGCAATCAGGTTGAACACCTCGGCGTTGACCGCGCCGATCGCGATATCCCCGATGCGCACGAGTCCGAGCCGGATATCGACCGGACCCGCTTCCCGATAGGTTCCGGGAGACCCGGCGCGGCCGGAATCCGTACGCTCCCGGCCCGGGCACTGCACGGTCTTCTGCCTGGCGTCGATCTGCAGCGTCGAATCCATGCGTTCCATGCCGCGCATGACATGCATGACTTCTTCGCCGAGAAACTGTCCCATCGACACGATCATCTGCTTCTGCTGGTTCATGAGCTTGATGACTTCGGGATCCTTCTTGTCGAGACCCTGCCCACCCGGCGGCATCGAGTTGCTGATGTCGATGCCGCGCGACGCGTACTCCTTGATGCGGATCTCACGCAGGTCATAGGTCTGCTGGTAGTAGAGCGGATTCTGGTCACCCGCGGCGCCGGAAGACCACAGGGCAACGATCTTGCCGTCGAAGGAATCTTCAATGTACTTCGACGTCGTTCCAGGCGCGTCCGCGCTCACGAGATCCAGCTGGCCGACCGCGACGGCGTGCATTGCGTAGTTGTAGTAGACAGCGATGGGCTCGCCCTGCAGCGTTTCGAATTTAATGACGGCAACGGTCTTGTCCGACGGACCTTCGTAGTTGGGACCTTCCCACCATTTCTTCGTGACCGGATCGATGATGTTCCGATTGACGTTGATGTACGAAACACCGGAGCCGTAACCCACACGCGCGGGAACGAGTTTCTGTTTCGCCAGACGGACGGACTCCACGATCTTCGGGACGTAGCGTCCAGCCTGTTGCTGCGGCGCGCTGTGCGTGTGCGTGGCCGTGATCAATACGTTTTTCGCGGGAATCCCGAGTTCGGTTTCGACCTGGCGCGACACGTTCTGCCAGATCTGCTCCGGGATGGCGCCGGCATCCACCGAAATGAGCGCGGCCGTCGTCGTTCCGTTATCGACCACGATCGCGCGGGAATAAAGATGATCGAGTATGCCCTCGTAGTTGCGCGGCAGCTCGTTCTCCGCCGGCGTCACATCGACTTTGGCGGCGCCGGCGCGAAGCGCGCTCTGGGCCAGCGCCTGCTCGGGAAGTCCCACCGTGAATACCGCCAGCGCGGCGATCAAGAATGTTTTCATTTCCTGCGGTCCTCCTTATTCCCGGTTGGCTCTTCCGCTCGGTCTCCGGGAACTTCGACGAAGCTCGAAACCGACGCGGCGCCGGCCGCGCGGGGCATCAGGGTGATGTTGGAAGGATCGGGCATGAGCTTCATGAGGCCTCCATAAATCTTCTACGTCCTGAACAACCCCGGATCGAACGCGTCGGCCATCGCCTGATTGCCCGCGTCGTTGGGATGGATGTGATTCACCCGGGTCAAAGGTAGCGACGATCCTCATTTAACCTGTATTGACAGATTACGAAAAGCTGTCGTGTTTTCGTGGCGCCGGGGCAATCTACCCGCGCTCCGGAGAGATGTCAAGAAGGATGCTCGGCGTTATTGCCCCGGGCGAAGCAGAAAAGATGGGCGCGTGGTTCATCCCAAAAGTGACGCCCGGCTCTTCGCGCCCCAACGGAACATTTTGAGCCCCGATCTGCTGTAGGGGCGGTCTATGACCGCCCGACGTTTCGGAGTGGATCCCTGAAACGGCGGACGGTCATAGACCGCCCCTGCATTTCCAGATTGACAGCTGTTTCCTGAACGCTGATAGTAGCGTTCCCGTGAAACCTGATCGTCCATCCGGGGAAGAGTTGTCTTTACATGTCGTCGTGCTTGGCGAGGTGTTGTGGGACATCTTTCCGCACGCGATGCGCCTCGGAGGCGCTCCGCTGAACTTCGGCGTTCACGCCCGGAGGCTTGGCCATCCGGTCTGCCTGCTCAGCGCCGTTGGCTCGGACGACCCTGGCCGGAAGGCGCTGGAGCAGATTGCCGCTCTTCAGCTGGACACCAGATTCCTTCAGACGTCGAGCGCGCTCCCGACTGGAACCGCCTCTGTCGAACTCATCGGAGAACGGGCAACCTTCAAGATCCATCGACCGGCGGCCTATGACGCGATCGGCCTGGCCGAGGGCGACATCGCGCAACTCCGGGCCGGCATGCCGGCATGGCTTTACTACGGAACGCTCTTTGCCGCGACGCCCCAGGGTAGGGCGGTCCTCGAACGGCTTCTGGACGCGCTGGCCACGACCGTTCGGTTCTACGATCTGAATCTCCGTCCGGGCTTTGACTCCCCCGATCTGGTAAACGCGCTGCTTGAGCGCGCCAACGTCGTGAAGCTCAATGAGGAAGAACTCGAACGAGTCCATGGATTCACAGGGCTGCCCTCATCGCTCGAGGCGTTTTGTCGCGAGGGAGTCCGTCGCTACGGCTGGCATGCGGTAGCGGTGACCCGCGGCTCCCGTGGATGCGCGCTGCTGGCGCACGGCCAATACATCGAGGCGGAGGGTTTTGCCATCGACGCGGTCGATCCCGTAGGGGCCGGCGACGCGTTTGGCGCCGCGTTCATGCACGGTCTCAGTTCGAAGTGGCCCGCCAGCGAAATTGCCGCGTTCGCCAATCGTGTCGGCGCGCTGGTAGCGAGCCGGGACGGCGCGATCCCCGACTGGACGATGGACGAACTGGTACAGCTCTCATGAAAAACGAAGTCCAGCTCATCACCTACGTCGACCGCCTGTCCGGAGGCGGTTTTCGTCAGTTGAAGACCCTGTTTGATGGCCCCTTCGACGGACTGTTTGGCGGCATGCACCTGCTTCCCTTCTTCTGGCCGATCGACGGCGCCGACGCGGGATTCGATCCGATCGACCATACGCGGCCTGACCCGCGATTGGGCTCCTGGGAAGACGTGCGCGCTTTGGCCGCGGGTAAAGACCTGATGGCCGACTTGATCGTCAATCACGTTTCCAGCCGGTCGCCGCGATTCGAAGATTTCCGCAAAAAGGGGGCCGCCTCAGCTTACGCGGACCTCTTTCTCACCTATGACCGGGTGTTCCCGAACGGCGCGACGGAGGCCGATCTGCTCCAGATCTATCGCATCCGGCCAAGCCTTCCGTTCACGTCCGTGCCGCTGGAAGACGGGAGTGAACGTCTGCTGTGGACCAGCTTCACATCGGAGCAGATCGACATCGATGTGCGGTCAACCGCGGGTAAAACCTATCTGGAGCAGATCCTGAATCAGTTCGCCGAAGCGGGCGTCCGCGTGATCCGGCTCGACGCCGCAGGATTCGCGATCAAAAAGGCCGGTACGACCTGCTTCATGATCCCCGAAACGTTCGAGTTCATTGCCGACCTGACCGCCCAGGCCCACGCGCGGGGAATCGAAGCGCTCGTGGAGATGCACGGCCACCATGACGACCAGATCCAGCTCGCGCGTCAGGTGGACTGGGTTTACGACTTCGCGCTCCCGCCGCTGGTGCTGCACGCGCTGTACACCCAGGACGCCGGTCCCCTGAAGCGTTGGCTCGCGATCAGTCCGCGCAACGCCGTTACGGTACTCGATACGCACGACGGCATCGGCGCCGCCGATGCCGGTCCGGCACGCAAAGACGATGGCGTGCGGCCCGGCCTGATGACATCGGATGAAATAGCCCGCCTCGTCGAAACGATCCACGAGCGGAGCAACGGCGAAAGCCGCCAGGCCAGCGGCGCCGCCGCGCAGAATCTGGATGTGTCGCAGGTGAACTGCACGTTCTATGACGCGCTGGGCCGGCGCGACAGGGACTACCTCATCGCGCGCGCGCTGCAGTTCTTTGCGCCGGGTGTGCCGCAGGTCTACTACGTCGGGCTCCTGGCCGGCCGCAACGACATGGAGTTGCTTGGGCGGACGAGCGTCGGGCGCGACATCAACCGTCACTATTACACCGGAGAGGAAATCGGCCTCGACATCAAGCGTCCGATCGTGGCCCGCCTTTTCGAGTTGATCCGCCTGCGCAACACGCACCCTGCGTTCGCGGGCGAATTTCATCTTCCAGGCGACTCCGGCGCCGCGACCAATCACACCATTGCGATGGAGTGGCGCAACGGGAGTCATCGGGCCCGGCTGGATGTCGATCTGACGGCGCCGGCCGGCGCGGTTGAAATCACGATGGATGGCGGGACGAGGCGGATAACGCTCGACACCGCCGGGGAGAATGTCCAATGACGCAACCCGCTATGGCCCGCAGCAGCCGTTCGAACATCGCCGCCATCAAGGGCCTCACGTACGTCATGTTCGCGATGTTTGCGATGACGACGGACTCGGTCGGCCTCATCATTCCGGAGCTCATCAAGACCTTTCAGTTGAGCCTGACCGCGGCGGGGTCATTCCACTATGCGACGATGGCGGGCATTGCGCTGGCCGGCTTCCTGCTGGGACATCTCGCGGACCTGTATGGACGAAAATCCACGATTGTCGGCGGACTTGCGCTTTTCGCCGCCACGTCGTACCTCTTCCTCGCGACCTCTTCGTTTGCGTTGTTCTGCGCGCTGATGGCGCTCTCCGGCATTGCGATCGGGGTGTTCAAGACGGGCGCGCTCGCGCTGATTGGCGACATCACGCGTTCGACGGCGGAACATACGACGGTCATGAATACGGTGGAAGGATTTTTCGGCGTCGGCTCCGTCGTGGGCCCGCTGCTTCTGACGCAGCTGTTGACGAGCGGTGTGCCCTGGCAATGGCTGTACGTGATCGCGGGAAGCATTTGCGTGCTGCTGCTGGTAACCGCGCTCGCGATTCGTTATCCCGGAAAGGCGGCGGCGGCGGAGCAGATGGACTTCCACGCCGTCGCCGCGGTGATGAAGAATCGTTTCGTCCTGCTGTTCTCGCTGGGCGTGTTTCTCTATGTCGCCGTTGAAGCCGGCGTCTATGTGTGGGCGCCTACGCTTCTGGAGGGATACGCCGGATCCGGGAAGTGGATCGCGGTCAACAGCGTCGCCGTGTTCTTTGTGCTTCGCGCCGCCGGACGGTTTCTCGGCGCCTGGCTGCTGGGCCGGCTCTCGTGGACCAGCTTTCTGGTCCTGTGCAGCGGCGGAATCCTGGCCTGTTTTTTGGCGACCGTGGCCGGTGGCATTGGATGGGCCGTGTTTGCCCTGCCCCTGTCCGGCCTGTTCATGTCGGTGATCTATCCCACGCTCAATTCAAAGGGAATCAGCTGCGTCCCGAAATCGGAACACGGCGCCGCCTCCGGCGCGATTCTGTTCTATACCTGCGTTTCTGCCGTGCTCGCGCCACTGGCCATGGGAGCGGTCAGCGACGCCATGGGTGGTCCGATTTACGGCTTCGGTCTCGCCACGTTATTCGCCGCGCTGCTCTTCGTGGGAGTGCTCCTTAATTATTTCTTCAATCCGGCCAGCGCAGTTTTCGAGAAGGCCGACCAGACCGATTACAAGCCGATCGTCAGCGAATAGGCCTCTTCTTCAGACGAACAATTGGCCGCATTCGCCCCCCTCTTTGTAGGGGCGGTCTATGACCGCCCACTGGAGTTTGGACTTTTGCCGACAGCTTGGGCCAATGAATTTCAGGTTTACGTCTCGAATCTGCCGCTTCGTCTCAGTGGATTGACGTACACGAAGTGTGAGTAACGTTATTGAAGCGCGGATTCCCCGCCTTGGTAAAGGCGGGGAAGGCTGCGGCCATAAAGAAAATGCCTGCCTCCATAACGGCCGCAGACGGGGCGGTTCGTGGAACGACCTTATAGATTCTGTCGTATTTGCGGAAGTCTCATTCGGATGTTTATCGAACCGCCCCGTCCGCGCCCATTAAAGGAACGGGACCACTTTTTTCATGGCGCGGCCACCCCGCCTTCATCCAAGGCGGGGAATACGCCAGCGCTAGAGCCTTCCAAATGGTCGAGTAGGCAGGGTGCTTTCGTACTGATTGCCGCCCTGCCCCTCCCAGAACCGGACAAGCGGATTTCCCAGCATCCGGCTCTTCAGCAAGGATTCGGGCCGACTCGGTGAAATGGATCGAGAGACCGCCGGATACGA
>DASUFH010000149.1:0-4996 GCA_036274645.1 Terriglobia bacterium | reverse complement strand
GGTCGGAACCCTTGATGGATCAAAGGTTTTCCTCGATGGCGACAGCTGGATCCTGTTCCGCCAGTCGGGCACCGAACCCCTGCTCCGCGTGTATGCGGAAGCGCCTTCCCGCGCCCTCCTGACCCGAATCATCGAAGACGGCTTAAAATTCGTGGAACAATTTTCGAACGCCGGTGTCCAATGAACCCGAACAGAAATTAGCGCCGATCCCCTATAATGGGCGACGCCCTCCGAAAATGTAGCGAACGTGGCGTAGCGAGGCGTGATGCAGAAAGAGTTCAACTCTGACGACCTGGAGCGCGCGGGTTCCCCTTCCGGCGAAGAGGCTTCGTTCGTCCATCGTCTTCAAGCCAACGAAGACGCAGCCTACGATGAGCTGACGCGGACTTATACGTCGGCCATCTATCACGTGGCATATCGCATGCTTGGAGATTCCGCCGAAGCCTCCGACGTCGTGCAGGAGATTTTCCTGAAGGTATTCAGAAACATCCGGTCGTTCCGCGGCGATTCGAGCCTCAAGACCTGGATCTATCGGATCGCTTTTTCGGAGATTCTCAACCGGCTGCGGTGGTGGAAGCGCCGATTCCGGTTCGCGACCATCTCCCTGGACGATGGGCCCGACGGGGCCAGCCCGCGCTTTTATCTGCGGCATTCCGGACCTTCACCGCATCAGGCGCTGGAAACCAAGGAGCGCGAAACGGTCGTGCAGGCGGCGCTGAAACAGATGTCCAGGGATCATCGATCGATCCTCGTCCTGCGCGATATCGAAGGGTTTTCCTATACCGAAATCGGCGATGTCCTGGGGCTGTCCGCCGGCACGGTGAAATCGCGTCTGGCCCGGGCTCGCGCGGATATGAAGCGAGTGCTGATGCGGCCGGCGATGGCGCCCAGCGTCGGCTTTGCGCGGTCGATGGAGATCGAAGAGGAAATCATATGAAGCTGTCATCCAGAATCCCCCCGGATTCGCTCAATTGCAGCGGAGTTCAGGAGCGAATCAGCTTATACATGGACTCGATGCTGCAAGATAGCGCGCAGCTGGAAGAGCATCTCGCCCTCTGCGCGGCCTGCCGTAAAGAATTGGAGTCGATGACGGCGGTCCGCAATCTCCTGGCGTCTTCCCGACGAGTTGCGGCGCCGGAAAATCTTGCGCTGGAGGCGCGCGTCCGGCTTTCCCGCGTCCGTTATGCAGACTACGGATGGCGGCTGTCGTACCTGTTTTCCGATTTCCTGAAGCCCATGGCGCTTCGCGCCGCGTTCGGCGCCTCGGTGACAACGGTGATGTTCGGTGTTCTGCTGATCGGTCTGATTTCCAATCAGACCCTCGTTGCCAATGCCGCCAGCCCAGGCCCGCTCGTGGCGGTGCATCAACCCGTTCGGGCCCCGGAATCGGCCACGCTCTGGCTGGCCGGAACCGAATTCGATGGACCTCCGGAGTATCTGCTGATCGAGGCCTACGTCGATGATCTCGGACGAGCTTATGACTATCAGATCCTCGAAGGGTCGCCGACGCCGGAAGTCAATCGGTGGGTCTGGGATCGGCTTTACTACGCGCAGTTTCTGCCGGCAACGTCGTTCGGTGTGCCAATCAAATCCAGCATTACCCTGTCGTTTACCGCAAAACAGGCGATGTAATCGTCCGTCCGGATTCTGCTTATAGGGGCGGTCTATGACCGCCCCTATAAGGGGACGGGGATGCAAATGCTTCCGTTGTGCCTCATTCGGCAGGCAGCAGCCGCGCTACCGCATCCACCACCCGGTCCGCCACTTTCCCTCCGCGTAGCTCGCGCCGCAGCGTTTCGTAAGACCCGCGAATCTTCGACTGAACCCAGACGTCGTCCATCAACCGGATCGTGGTTCTGGCGACCAGTTCCGGCGTGAATTTGTCCTGGAACAACTCCGGAACGACTTCTTCTCCCAGGATGATGTTCACGATGCCGAACAGGCGTACCTTCAGAAGGAACTTCCCGAGGAACCAGGTCGCGCCGGATATGCGATACACAATGACCTCCGGCGTCCCCAGCAGCGCGGTCTCCAGCGTGGCCGTGCCGCTGGCTACGATTGCGGCGCGGGCGTGCCGGACCACGTTGTAGGTTTCACCGGTCACCACGGTGATTGCCCGGTCCCCGACGATGCCGGCGATCAGGCGCTTGTCGAGATTCGGCGCCGCCGGTATCACAAACTGTGGAAGAGGACTTCCGGAAGCCTGACGTTCGGAGGTAATCCGTTCGGCGGACTCGCAGAGCGTGGGAAGGATGTAGCGCACCTCTTTGGGACGGCTTCCCGGAAGCATCGCAACGATGGGCCGCGCCGGATCGAGGCCATAGTCCCGGCAGAACTCCTGTTTCGTCTTGGTCGCGCGCACGACGTCGACCAGAGGATGTCCGACGAACTCCGCGTCGACACCGGCCCGCTGATAGATCTCTTCCTCGAAGGGAAAAATGACCAGCATCTTGTCGACGAGTTGCCGAATCTCCTGAACGCGGCCCGGACGCCACGCCCAGACCTGCGGACTGATGTAGTAGACAACCGGGCATCCGGTCTTGCGGATCCGCTTTGCCAGCCGCAGATTGAAGTCGGGAAAGTCGATCAGGATGGCCGCTGCGGGAGGCGCTTCGGCCACGCGTTCCGCCAGCCGGCGGAAGACGCGGTAGAGCGCGCCCAACTGGCTCACGACTTCGAACGGGCCGACAACCGCCGTGTGGCGGATATCGGATTCCAGCGCGACGCCCGCCTTGCGCATTTTTTCCCCGCCCAGGCCAAATACCTCGCAGCCAGGAAACCGCCGGAACAGCGAGCGCGCGACGTCGGCCCCGTACATGTCGCCTGACGCTTCGCCCGCGACGATCAGAAATCGCTGTGAACTGGTCACGGAAGAGTGGTCTTGAGTTGAATGCGGACCGGCTCGGAGCTCTCCAGATCGGTCCAGCCCTGCCAGACAAAATCGCTGGAGCCCATTGAGCCGTAGGCCACGATCTTGTATTCGCCCGGAGGCACGTTGCGGAATTCGAACCGGCCGTCGGCGCTGGTGTCACGCTGCATGCGGCTGAGATCCACGCCGTCCTGCCGCATCCTGCTGACGACGAACTCGATGGCCTCGCTTTGCGCGACCTGCGACACCTGATAGAAGAGTTCCTTCGATTCCAGGAACGCCGGCTTGAACTGTTCCCAATATTCGTCGATGCGCTGCAGGGCCTCCCGGTCGTACATGTTTGTGTACGTCTCGCTGAGCATCACGACTTTGACCGGTCTCGTCACCTTCACGCTTGCGGATGGCGCAATCTCTCCAATCAGCGTTGCGGTGTGGACAGGCGCCGATGTCTGCGCGGAGAGGGTCAACAGCAGGCCCAGAATCAGACCGAGGAACTTAATCATGCGCGGCATCGAGCATACATCGATTACGCGATTCGGCGCTTCCTTTCCATGTCAGAGGAGGTTTCCGTACTGCCGTCCCCCGGTTGTCCCTTGTCCATTGCCTGTTATCGACTATGAAATGTACCTCTTTCATTGTTCGTTGGTTCTGGCTTGCCGGAGCGAACAATGAAAGAAGTTCAAGTAACGATCGACAACAGGCAATGGACAACGGACAACCGGGGGATCAGTTCGCGTCGGGGTCGAACTTCGGATACAGGGCGTCAATGACTTCCCGGTATTTCTCTTCGACGAACTTGCGGCGCACTTTGAGAGTTGGCGTGAGTTCCCCGCCTTCGACGGAAAATTCCCGGTCGAGCAGGGCAATCTTCTTGATGCGTTCGTGAGCGGCCAGGTCCCTGGTTACCGCGTCGATCTGTTTCTTGAAGTGTTCGATGATCTTCGGGTGGTGTGTGAGCTCCCCGTTCGATCCGGCTTCAATGCCCGCAGACTTTGCGTAGGCGCGCAACGCGTCAAAAGAGGGAACGATCAGCGCGGAAGGGAATTTTCTCGCATTGCCGATCACGATGACCTGCTCGACCATCGGAATGGACCGGATCATGTTTTCGATGGGTTGGGGCGCGATGTATTTGCCCAGATTGGTCTTGATCAGATCCTTCTTGCGGTCGGTGATGCGGATATAACCCTCGGAATCGATCGTGGCGATGTCGCCGGTGTGAAGCCAGACGCCGTCGTCATACCGTCGCAGCACGGCGTCGGATTCCTCCGGCATGTTGTAATACCCCTGCATCACATTTTCGCCCTGGACCAGCAGTTCGCCGTCTTCGGCCAGTCGCGTTCTCACGTTCGGAATCACCTGGCCGATCGTGCCGATGCGATTTGCGGAGGGACGGTTGAAGGAAACCACCGGCGAAGTTTCCGTCAGGCCATATCCCTGCAGGATGGGGATGGCCGCCCCGGCGAACACAAAGGCCAGTTCCGATGGCAGCGCCGCGCCCCCGGACACGAAGAAGCGCAGCTGGCCACCGACCGCGTCGCGCCATTTCGCGAAGACCAGCCGGTCGTGAACTTTCAATTCCAGCGCGAGACCGAGCGGAACGCTCTGTCCGGCGTCGCGCAGTCGAGCAACCCGGCGTCCGACATGGAGCGCGCGATGAAATATTTTCTGCTGCAGCGGTCTGGCTTCCGCCACGCGCCGGTGGATTGTCGCGTAGATTTTTTCAAACAGGCGGGGCACGGCCGTGCACACGGTCGGACGGACTTCCTTGATGTCTTCCGCCACGGTTTCAACGCCCCGCGCGAAATTGATCTCGACGCCGTAGCTCATGTAGATGTACAGCACCGTCCGCTCGAAAACGTGGGAGAGTGGCAGGAAGCTGAGCGCCGTATCTTCCGGCTGCAGTTCGAATACCTGGCCGGAGCTGTACACGTTGGAGACGATATTGCGATGCGTCAGCATCACCCCCTTGGGTTCTCCCGTCGTCCCTGATGTGTAGATGATCGTGGCGAGATCCTCGGGAAGAACTTTCGCCGACATCTCTTCGAAGAGCCTGGGCGTCCGTCCACGTTCGGCGGCCCCGCGCTCCTCGAGCGACCCCAGGTCGATGATTTCTGTGTCGGCTTTGCC
>DASUFH010000148.1:0-27239 GCA_036274645.1 Terriglobia bacterium | reverse complement strand
ACCCGTTTCATTGTGAATTTCTCCCTTGATACCGGTAGCGCGCTAGCGGCCGGCCGCCCCTTCCTGAGGGCCGAACATGCCATACGTCTTTCCATCCGGCATGATGAGCTGCTGCAGCATTCCCGCGTTCTGAGTGAGATCCCGGGCGTGATAGCCCTTGATGGTCACCACGGTTCCCGCCTTGATTTCGTTCTTGTTATATCCGTTCCGAATCATTCCGCTGGGCGTTCCGGCTTCGAACGACCACCGCTCGGTTTTACCGGTTTCGGGGTTCTTCACGTCGAGGAAGAAATGGGAATGCGGATTGGTCAGACGAACTTCGACGATGGTTCCCTGAATGGTGATCTGTTTCGACATGTCGTATGCGGCGGCAAATGAGTGGTGCGCCCACGCCGGAATTCCGGCGCCGGTCAGCGTCAGGCCGCACAGCAGCGCGACATGAAGGATTCGTTTCATAGCGGACCTCCTTTGGCTAGCAAGAAGACGGCGTAATTGGCGCTCATTCTCCGTTAAAGCGGGCGCCGGTTGCAATGCCGATTCAGACGCAGTGTTTGCGCGGGTTTGTCTCCCGATCCGGAGTTCCGACACAGGGTCCGGTAAGGCCAGATGTTTCCGTGACTTTGAGTTCCGATTCGCATGCCCTTTGCATACAATGCTCGACCGGAAGGTCGACTGAAAGAGATGGCTGCATACGGCTGGAAGCCCAGAGACGCGGACGTCCTTACGGCGCTGGATGATCGAAAGATTTCGCTGTTCCGCATCGGGCTGGCAATATCTTCGCTGTTGATTGTCGCTGTCGGCGCCGAGCCCGATCCGCAGGGCCGCACGCTGCTGGCATTGACGCTGTATTCGGTCTACAGCGCGGTCATCTACGGAATTACCCGCCGGTACAAACTGTCCTGGAAAGCCTTTGTCGCCACACTGGCCGTGGATATCGCCGTCGCCACTCTGCTGATTGCCATTGACCCTGCGGTCGACAGCGGATTCTTCTTCTTCTATTACTTTCCCATCATTGTCGGTGGGATGCGGGGCGGCAGCGCGTTCGGTTTCGGAGTGACGACGGTAGCGGCGTTCCTGTTCACGACGCTGGCGACTCGCGGGGCGGCGGATGACAACTTTGAACTGGGCCGTTTCCTGATCCGGCCTCTCTATCTGATCGGTCTCGGCTACGTGATCTCGTTGTGGGCGGGAGCGGAGATCCTGCTCAAGAGGAAACTGGCGCTGCTTCGGGAACTTTCACTGACGACCAATCCCCGGCTCAACGCCGATCGGATCATCGGCGACTTCGTCGAGCGCCTGCTGCAGTTTTATGAAGCCCGCGCATGTGTTCTGGCGCTGGCCAACCCTGAAGGGGAAGGTTACCGGTTGTACCGCGTTTACCGTCAGGGGACAAAAATCGTAAGCGAGTCCGTCGATATTCGAAACGAAAGCGAATGTCCGCTGCTGGCCCAGACCCGGTACAGCGCCGGCGTCTATCGATGGCGTGAGGGGTTTCGGATCAGCGTGCAGGCGGAAGACTATTTCCTGCCGGGAGACCCGGAGTGGCAGGAGATGCGGCGGGCCAGCGGCCAGACCGCCGAGTGGCTGGACGCGCGGTCTTTCATCACGGCGCCCATGCGCCTCCGCAACAAGGCTCTCGGCCAGATCTGCCTGACCAGTTCGTTGACCATGTTCGAGCCCGAGGACGCCATCTTTCTGCAGCAGATTGTTGATCAGATGATTCCGGTGCTGGAAAACGTGCGCCTGGTGGACCGGTTGGCCACGGAAGCCGCCGGCCAGGAGCGAGGCCGGATTGCGCGCAGTATTCACGACCGGGTGATTCAGCCCTATCTGGGTCTGCAAATGGGCCTGGACGCCGCCCGGCAGTCCCTCCGGGTGGAGTTGGGCCAGGCGGCCGCAGCGGGCGCGGTGACCCAGGGCATGAAGAGTGTCGAGCTGCTGGAACGGCTTTCGGTCATGACCCGCGAGGGAGTCGAGGAACTGCGGGATTATGTCAACGATCTGCGCCGGCCGGACGCGCGGCGGGCGCGGCTGGTGGATTCGATGCGGCGCTTTGCCAGCCAGTTTTCCGATGTCACCGGCATCGACGTCAGAATCGACGCCCACATCGATGACACGATCCTGCACGACCGCCTGGCCGCCGAAGTGTTTCAGATGGTGACGGAGGCTCTCAGCAATGTTCGCCGCCACACGCGCGCCAATTCCGTTACCATTCGCCTGGAACGGGTCGACAACACGCTGTATATCCGGTGCGTCAACGACGATTCCAGCGACTCATCAAACCGGCCGTTCCGTCCGCGATCCATTGCCGATCGCGCGGAAGCGCTCGGGGGGCGCACGCACGTACGTTCCGCGGAAGGCCAGACAACGGTTCTGGTGGAGGTTCCTCTCTAGTGTCGATGACGACTCCGGAAGTGATGTGATGGCTGAGCCCATTCGAATCTGTATCGTTGAAGACCACGCGCTGGTGCGGTCCGGGCTGCGCATGCTCATCGAAAACACCAACGAAAGAATGTGCGTCGTCGGAGAGGCCGCCAACCGCGCTGAAGCGTTTGAGGCCGCCAGCCGGAGCCGGCCCGACATCTTCATCCTCGATCTGGACCTGAAACATGAGAACGGCCTGGATTTCCTCGAAGACCTGATCACGACATTCGCGCCGGCCCGTGTGCTGGTCGTCACCGGTTCCACCGACACCAACGCCCATCAGCGCGCGATCGCCACCGGCGCCATGGGCATCGTCCTCAAGGAGCAGGCGTCGGAAGCGTTGATCACGGCCATCGAACGCGTCCACTCCGGGGAGATCTGGCTGACCCGGTCGATGACGTCGTCCATCCTGTCGCGGGTCTCCACCGGGCCGGCCGATTCGGAAGTCGGGAAGATCGAGGCGTTGACCAGGCGTGAACGCGAAATCATTGTGCTCGTGGCCCAGGGAATGAAACGCAGCCAGATTGCCGACAAGCTGTTCATTTCAGAGACCACCGTGCGCAATCACCTCACCTCGATTCTTTCCAAGCTCCAACTGACGGATCGATTCGACCTCGTTTTCTACGCGTTTCGGCATGGTCTGGCCAAGCCTCCTCGCTAGCTCCGGGCGGCGCCGCATAGGATCCCAGTCCTAGTGAAAAAGTGACCCTGCGACTATTCACAGAAGTCCGGTTTTCGTTTCTAATACGACCTGTTTGAGGGCAGTGGTTGCGGAGTTGGTGGAGGCTTTCCGAGGGCAGGATGCTTCATCGGCTCATGAAGAGGCTGGGTTTTGAATCTGCAAAGCTCACGGACTCCCACCGGCTGGTCTCAGGCTTTCGGTTCGCGTTCTGGGAGCGCTTCCGAAAACGGAGTGTATTACGTACCTGTTGAGGTAGCGGGCGGGGGACTGATGACGCTTTGCGATAGCAGGATGCGCCATCGGCAACGGATTGCAGGGTCGGTTTGACCTACGAAGTCCATCAGTTTCCGCCTATTGGGTTCTTCATTTCAGTTTGTCCGTCCGGCGGCCTCCCGGAACGGACAGGGTAGCGCTGTTCGAAAGCAGCGGGCGGGGGACTGATGACGCTTTGCGATAGCAGGATGCGCCATCGGCAACGGATTGCAAGGTCGGTTTGACCTTCAAAGTCCATCAGATCCCGCCCGATCAATCGCGGGTTGTCAGCTCTGGTCCACCTCCAGAGCGGGCCAGGACAGCGCTGTTCGAAACAGCGGGCGGGAACTGATGAGTGTTTTGCGATAGCAGGATGCGCATCGGCAATGGATTGCTGGGTTCTAATCTGACCTACAGAGCCTGTCAGTTCCCGCCCGAAAGCCCGATGCCGGTTCCGGTCCACCTCCAGAACCGGTGGGGTAGCGCTGTTCGAGACCGCGGGTGTGGAACTGATGTACCCCTTGCGACCGCAGGGATGCCGTTCGGCAATGGATTGCTGGGTCTGGGTTGACCTACAAAAGTCCATCGGTTCCCGCCCGTATCTTTTTCCTGCTCTTATGCGGACCTTTTTTAAGTGTAGCTGGGGGGCGGTCTGTGTCCGCCCACGATCTTGTCCGGGCCGACAGTTCATCTGCTAGTCGATCGGGTGTTTGCTCACAAAGGCTTCAAAACGACGGGAAGAGAGGGCAGGGTCCTGGATCACCCGCAGGCCATGCCAAAAAAATCGTGGGCGGTCATAGACCGCTCCTGCAGGGCATCCCCTGAGAATGTCGAATGTCCAATATCGAATGTCCAGTACCTGACCCATTGACCTACTGACTCAATGGGCCAGCGGGTCAGCGGGCCAGGTACATTTGACATTGGACAGCACAACCTTTCACATTTGACAGCCGTTATCCCTTTTCCATCACCATGCCGTAGCCTTTGACGCGGGCGCTGACGCCGAGCATTTTGACGCCATGCCACAAACCGTGCGGGGTCGAGGACACCACCGGTACTTTGATCGCCTCTTCCAGCGGCACAATGAGATCGAGCGTGCGAAGGGCGCCACAGGAAACGACCAGCGCGTCTGCTTTCTGGGAGCCGGCGTACGCGTCCGTGCCCAGCTTGAAGAGAATGTCATGCGTGGCCGCGCCTTTCGGGATGCGCTCGAAGCCGAGGCCTTTTGCGATGGTGACATTGAAGCCATATTCCTGCAGAAAGATCTTCAGGCGTTCGGTAACGACGTCCGTGTAGGCCGCCGCCACCGCAACTCGTTTCGCGTTTGCGGTGCGCAGGCCGTCGAGCAAGCCGTTGCTTTGCGTGGTGGCGGGTTTTCCTGTTGCCATGGCGACCTGCCGCATCAGGTCCTCGTGGAATTTGGCGCCCTTATAGAAGGTTAACGAAGACCCGAAGACCGAAATGACGTTCGCGCCCTGTTTGGCCAGGTCGGCCGCCCGCGGCAGAACGCGCGGGATTGCTTCCTCGTAGCCTTCAATCGTCATGCCACCCGGCAATCCGACTCCATTGCCGACGAAGTTGACGGATTTCGGAAACAGGGTTTTCGCGTCCGGCGGGATCGGATAGTTTTCAGGCGGAAAAATCAGTCCGAGTGTCGGATCGGCCGCCAGGCCCGAAAGGGGGCTGATGGCGGCGCCTCCACCGGCCAGCGCCAGGGTCTTTAGGAAGTCGCGGCGGGAATTGAGCGTGGTATCTCCTCCTGAATGCCGCGAATGGTACGACGCGCGCCGCCGGCCGTCAATTGGTTCCCGGTTGGTCTCGAGCCCGCCGGGTCAGTTGCTGACGTGATTGTTGCGTTCGATCAGCCCATGATGGCTGGCGAACACGGCCAGTTCAAGACGGCTGTCGACCCCGACCTTGTCGAAGATCTTGGTCAGGTGGTGCTTGACCGTGCATTCGGTGATGCCGAACTGTGTGGCGATGTCGCGATTCGTCATGGCTTCGCCGATGGCGCGGACGATTTCCTGTTCCCGGGTTGTCAGGTCGAACGGCCGGCGCGAGGAGCCGCCGTTGCTCTCGGCCGAAATACTCTTGGAAGCAGGAACGCTGCCGTTGACGTTGGCGGAAACCTTGACCATTTCCGGGGCGGAATTCCGCATCTGGTGGACCAGATAGTTGATTGCCTGCCGGCGGACCCAGATTTCGCCGGATCCTACCGCGTGTACGCACCGGCGAAACAGGTCGGCGTTCGTGTCCTTGGAAATGATTCCACTGGCGCCGCACTGGAGCAGTTCAAGGACTCTCGGGCCGTCGATCGTATCGCTCATCAGCAGTGGCGCGGTTCCTCCAGCGTGAAGGTCGCGGACGAGCTGACACAGATCCGGCCACTCCAGATCGAGATCGAGCACCGCCACGTCCGGATGATTCTGCCGGGCAAGGTCCAGGGCTTCGCTGCGGGAGTTGCCCTTGGCCACCACACTCACGCCCTTCACGTCGGCGAGCACGGCGGCGACGCCGTCGGAGTGAAGAGTCACATCGGTGGCGATGAGAACGGATATGGTCGAGTTCGAATTCGAATTCATTGTTTCGCTTCCTGCGTTCTGTTGCGCCCGATTCTGTCGGGCGGAAGTTAATGGTTTAGCGTGACGGCTTGAGGTTGGGAAGGGCTCGCAGCGGAACGCTGCAATTCATGCTGACTGGCGAGTATGTATCCATTCAGGCTTCCCTGCCTCATGCCGATCCTCCAACAACGACCTTCGGATCAGCCGCGCATCTTGCGCTTTGCAACAATCGCTTTGCAACGATCGCTTAGCAACGATCTCTTCGCGACAATGGGCACTTTCGCGCGGCGCCACACCAGCAACAATAGATCGAGGGCGCCGGGACGGTTAGAACTTTAGTTCCGGCGGTTGATCCGGGCGCCGGACCCCCTCCGGAAGTCACGCGCAAGTCAAACGGATTTGTCTACTTAGAGCCGATGCCGTATACCGAGCGGATCGTGCGAATCACCAGAAGCCCGTCGGAAATCGCGGGGGTTGCCGTAATGGGATCCGGCATGGCATTCCGCGTGATCTCTTCATAGGTCCTTCCGGCGCGAATGACGAACACTTCTCCGTCCTCGTTGGCGAAGTAGAGCCGTCCGTCCGCCGCAATCGGAGAGGCGGAGACGGCGCTTCCGGTCCCGACCCGGGAACGGAAGGCGCGTTCTCCGGTCAGCGCGTCATAAGCCGTGAGAATTCCGGTGTTATTCACGGCGTACAGCAGTCCGCGATAGAGAATCGGGGTCGGGATGTACACGCCGTCCCGGTCGTTGCTCCAGGCGATGGCGTCGCTGGAGGTCGCGCCCGCCTTCAGGGAGATGTCGCCTGTAAAGCCCGGCCGCACCGCGTAGATCGGGCGAACCGGCGTATAGCCACCCATCACGTAAATGATGTCCGGGCCGGCAATCGGCGTCGGAATCGTGATCTGCGAGTTGGGCCCGAGGCTCCAGCGGAGCCGGCCGGTTTTGGGATCGTAACTCCGGATGGTGGTTCCGTTGGTGATCAGTTCGTCGCCGGTTTTGCCCCTGAAAACAGTGGGCGTTCCCCATGTGGAAACCTCTCCGTCGCGCGCGGTCTTCCAGACCTCTTTGCCCGTGTCGAGATCGTAGGCGGCGATGAAGGAATTCTTCTGCTGGTCGACCTGCGCGATGACGGTGTTCTGATAGATGATGGGCGAACTGCTGTGCCCCCACTGGGCCGTTGGATCGGGGACGTATCCGCTGTCGATGACGCCGAGATCATTCTTCCAGAGCGGGTTGCCGGACATGTCGTAGCCGGCCAGAATGCCCGAGGTTCCGTACATCGCGACGATATGCCGGCCGTCGGTTGCCGGTGTTCCGGCGGCGTGGCTCGACTTTGGATGCCGTTTGGTCCGTGGAGCGCCTTTGTAGACGTCCCGCTCCCAGACGACGTTGCCGGTGGCCGTATCGAGCCCCATCAGTTGCAGCGTCTGTTCGGACATGTCGTTGGCCGACCGCACATTGCTGATCGTATTGGCGCTGAATGTCGCGTCGCCGGCGCCCGATACCGCCGACGTGAGGATGACCCGATTGCCCCAGATGATCGGACTGGAGTTCGCGAACCCCGCAAGGGGAACCGTCCAGCGGATGTTTCGTCCGGACGGGACATCCCATTCCGCAACGGCGCCCTGACCATCGGCGGTTCCCGCTGCTGCCGTCCCTCGGAATGACGGCCACGGTTCGGCCGCCAGGCGGGGCGCCGCGGCCGTCTCCGGCGATTGCGCGGCGCGCGCCACGAAGGCCAGAAACGCGACCAGTAAACAGGGCAGGGCGGTCCATCGCAGCTTTCTTTTCATCATTTTGGTGTCTGTCCCTTCACTTTTTCCCGAGACCTGAAGGCCCATCATCCATTGCTTGGTTGCGGGCGCCATTATACCCGCGACCGGCTCCGGAACCCGGCGTGGCGCCAATGTTCCGATAACCCGGCTTGACGCTCGGTTTAAGGCCACGTAAAATGCTTAAACCCTCGGTGGGATATGGAACAGTTTGAAATTGGTGAAAAGGTCGTTTACCCCAACCACGGGGTTGGGATCATCGAGAAGATCTCGAATCGATTAGTTCAAGGCAAGTTTGAACGATTTTATCTTCTGAGGATCTGCTCCAACGACATCCTCGTGATGGTGCCAACGGCCAACGCTGGTGACGTCGGTTTACGGAGAATCATCGAACGCAAAGACGTCGATCAGCTCCTGACCTATCTCGGCAGCAACAAGTTCTTCAGCCAGCGCGACTGGAAGGACCGTTTCAAGGAAAACTCCGAGCGGATGCGATCCGGATCGATATTTCACGTCGCTGAAGTCTTCAAAAACCTCGTCCACATCAGCCTGGTCAAGCCACTCTCGTTTCGGGAGAAGCGGATGCTGGACCGGGCGCGGTTTCTGTTGATTTCAGAGCTTTCCACGGTAATGAATACCGGCGAAGTGGAAGTCGAAACCCGGATCGACAAAGCGGTTATGAAGGCCTGCGCGAAAGCGCCCGTGGCCTGATTCCGCGTCTTTCCAATGTCCAGTCTCGTCCTCATTCCTCCGCTGCTGTTGTTTTTTGGGTTGTCCGCCTTTTTCTCCCTGTCCGAAACCGCCATCCTCTCCAGCAATCGATACAAAATCCGTCATCTGGCGCTGCAAGGTAATCGCCACGCGGCGAAGCTTGCTTCGTGGCTCGACGCGCCGGACACGTTGCTGGCGACCATTCTGTTGTGGAACAACTTCGGGAATGTGGGGGCGGCGACGCTGGGGGCAGCGCTGGTCAGCCGGATCGTCGACAGTCCCCGGCGGCTCGATATCGCCCTGGCGATCGAAGCGGTGGCGTTGACCGCCTTTCTCCTGCTGTTTTGCGAACTGGGGCCGAAGGCTTTTGCCGCACGTTATCCCGAGCGGGTGGCCCTGCGGGTGGTTGCGCCGGTGGAATTCTGTATCCGTTTGACCTATCCGATTACGCGGCTCGGACTGAGCATTTCGGGATTCTTCTTCCGCGCGTCGAAGACGGCCCCTGCGGCGTTGACCGCCGGGGTGACAACCGATGAATTGCGCGCGTTGGTCAGCGGCGTTTCCCACGAACGGATCAAAATTGTGGAGCGCGTTCTGGAGTTCTCCGAACGCCAGGTCAAAGACGTCATGGTGCCCCGTCTGGAAGTGACCGCTCTGGAGGCATCGGCCAGCTTTGAGGAAATCCTGATGGTGGTCGAGAACACCCGGTACTCCCGGTTTCCGGTGTACCAGAACGTTCTGGACAACGTCATCGGCATCCTCCATGCGAAGGACCTGATGCCGTTCTTACGCTATCCGAAAACGTTCCGGCTGACCCAGTCGCTCCGGAAGCCGGTTTTCATTCCCGACACCGTGCCGCTCGATAACTCCGTCGAGATGTTGCAGAACGCGCAGACGCACCTGGGCGTGGTTGTCGATGAACACGGCGGAGTGGAAGGCATTGTGACGCTGGAAGACCTGATCGAGCAGATCGTCGGTGAAATCCAGGACGAACACGACGTCGAAGTGGACTCGGTCATTCCCCATTACGACGGCAGCGCGATGATCGACGGCAGCGTCCCCGTGCGGGAACTGAACGAGCGCCTGTCCCTCAGCCTTCCGGAAACCAACCAGTATGTGACTCTGGCCGGGTTTCTGATGGCGCAGTCGGGACGGCTTCCTCACGAAGGTGACGAGATCGGGTTTCAGGACCGGGTTTTCCGGGTCGAGCACATGGTGGGCCGGAGAATCCATCGCGTCCGTCTGCTGAAGCCGGGAAGCTCTCCCCGTTCGGGCCGCGAATCCCGACAGCACGCCTGAGCGTCACCTGGCGCTTTTCCTGGCACGTCTCCGGCGTGCAAGCCCTCTCCCCGCTTCGCCGGGAGAGGGAGGAGCGAGCGCAGCGAGCGACAGGTGAGGGCAGACAATCAGGCGACTCTTATCGAACCACGATGTCTTCGAGCGTTCCGAAGAATCCGGGGAAAGAGATTCCGACACAGTCGGCGTTCTGGATGGTGACCGGCCCTTCAGCGAACAGTCCCGCCACCGCGAACGCCATGGCGATCCGGTGGTCGCCAAACGAATCGACCGCGCCAGCGCGCGGCGTCTGCCCGCCGGGCACGTAGAATCCGTCCGGGAATTCCTCCGCTGAAAGGCCCAGCGCGGTCAGATTGGTGACCACGGAGCGGATGCGGTCGCTTTCCTTGGCGCGGAGTTCGGCGGCGTCCCGGAAGCGAATGCCCCGTCGGGTGCGGAGAGCCAGAGCCGCCAGCACGGGGATCTCGTCAATGACGTTCGGTACCATGGCTCCCGCGACTTCGGCGCCGTCCAGTTCCGTTCCCTCGATGATCAGATCGGCCACAGGCTCCTCACCGCTTCTGCGGACGTTTTCCATCCGTACCCGGGCGCCCATCTGTTCAATGAGCGTCAGGAAGCCCGAACGCGTGACGTTCACGCCGACACCGGGGAGTTCCAGATGCGAGCCGGGGACTCCGGCTGCAGCGGCAATGGGGAATGCCGCGGAAGACAGGTCTCCCGGAGTATCAAACTCGCCCCCGCGCAGGCGTTGTCCCCCTTCGATCTCGATGGCCGGTCCGTCCCGCCGCAGGGTCGCGCCGAACGCGGCCAGCGCGAGTTCCGTGTGGTTGCGGCTCGGCGCCGGCTCCGTAACGCGGGTTGTTCCCTGCGCCTGAAGTCCGGCCAGCAGGATGGCCGATTTCACCTGCGCGCTGGCGATGGGAAGCGTGTAGTCAATGGCTTTCAACGACCCTCCGCTGACCATCAGGGGCAGATAGTTGCCCTCGCGGGCACGGAAGGAGCAGCCGAAGCGCTCCAGCGGCTCGATGATGCGCTTCATGGGCCGTCGCGAAAGGGAATGATCCCCGATAAACGTGCTGGCAAAGGGCCGCCCGGCGAGGATTCCGGAGAGCATGCGTACGGTGCTGCCGGAGTTTCCGGCGTCCAGGGCCTCTCGAGGGGGGGTGAGGCCATCGAGTCCCTTGCCATCGATCTGAACGGTCGAGCCATCGGACCCCGAACGATTGATGGGAATTCCCAGGCGCCGGAGGCAGCCGAGCGTGCTCTGGCAGTCGGCGCTCTCGGCGAAGCCCCGAATGATGGTTGGCCCTTCGGCAATGGCTCCGATCATGGCCAGCCGGTGGCTGATGGACTTGTCGCCCGGGATCCGGATGTGTCCCTGGACGTTCTTGACAGGGATGACGGTTACGCTGTGCACCCGGTTAGAGTAGCATGCGCCGGGGGGCCTTCCTGCCCGCTTTCCAGTCCTGGAGCGCATCCCGCGATTGACATCGAAAACACCTCATGTTACCTAGAAATCAATGCATTCGAAGGGGCCCATCTTCCGGCTGAAGATTTCCAGCCGAATCGAAGAACTGGATGCTGTTCGCACTCTGGTCGGTCGCGCGTCACAAGCTTACGACCTCAGCGAGGACATGACGTACTGGATGGAGCTGACGATCACCGAATCGATGATCAACGCCATCCGGCACGGCAATCAGTGTGATCCCACCAAGGAAGCAACCCTGAAGATCTCCCGGAGCGGTCGGTCCATCGAGATTGTGGTTGAAGATCAGGGCGCGGGGTTCCGTCTCGACGAAGTGGCCGATCCGACCGATGTCCGTAATCTTTTGAAGCCGAGCGGACGAGGCATTCTCATTATCCGCTCGTTCATGGATGAGGTGAATCTGTCCCGCCGCCCGGGCGGCGGGACCCGGCTGACGATGGTGAAGAAACTCGCCGCCGGCTCCGCCTGACTTTCTTCGCTCTTTCTCTCCCCCTCTTACGGCAGCGTCCGCGTACTCAGGATCTTGAGCGGCTTTGTGCTCGGAGGCGCTTCGAAGGGCACCTTCGACATCAGGTTCGTCGTCCAGCAGTGATCATAGGTGATGCCGTTGTTGCCGCCGCCGTTCCAGTGCAGTTCGGGCGATCCGAGTTCCGCCAGCAGGTTCTTGGTGGTGTAGCTGTCCCAGATCTTGGCGACGAAGAGCATGCCGGTAATCTGTCCGCTGCCGCCGCCGCTGAATCCGAAGATGCCATCACCCACTACGAGAATCGTGCCTTTCCAGTTGAAATTACCGCTCATCGTCAGTGTCCCGGTCACGACCAGGATGCCGTAGCCGGTGTTGCTGCCGTTCAGCGTCAGATCGCCGTCGATATAATTGATCGCCGGCGCGCCCTCGGTTCCCAGCGAAACGGTGTTGCCCACGTTGGTCTTCTTGGCGTTGACCCCGTCAATGAGCGCCTTCAGGCCGACGGTCGTTCCCATCGTCTCCCCGAGCGTGTTGTAGACGTTCTTGACGGACGGGGTTGTGGAGGTGCCGCCTTCGCCGGTGTAGTGGTCCGGACCAGGGCTGTTATTGGCCACGTTGACCAGCGTTGTTGTCGAAGTGGTCGGGGGATCCGCGTTGGGATCGTCGTACGCGCCGACGGCCGGATGCGTGGGTTCGGCCGTTTGTCCGCAGCTGTTGGCGTCTTCCCCATGGACATAAAAATTGTTTGCGCCGGGCATGTTGCCGACCACCGGATTCGGACCGTCCACAGTCAGCGCGCCGGTGGCGTTGAAGCCTGTAAGAGGGGTCGCGGTTTCCATCTGGACGAACGAGCGCGCGCCGCTCCGGGTCTGAGCCAGGGCGGTCAGGAGGTAGACCTTGCCGTATTTCGCTCCGCGGCCCAGTGTGGCGTCCCCGACGGCGCCGCTGCCGCCGCCTCCGGAGATGGTTACGCCGGGATCGACCGTGTAGCCATATCCTTCCTGGTCGATCGTGATGCTTCCCACCTTGTAGTAATTGGTTCCGCCGACGGGCCCCAGATTGGCTGTGGCGGCGGCGCCGCTGCCGGTGGCCGCGGTCAGCACAACCGCCGGCTCCCCGCCTCCCACGGTGTAGCCGCTGCCGGGATTGTCGACAATGATGCTGGTCACGGTTCCCGCCCATGCGGCAATTGCGCCGAGCGTCGTGGTGGCGGCCGGAAGCGTCTGGCTGGTTCCCGTACCCGTCGTGAACCCTACCGTCGGCGTGGAGGTGTATCCGCTTCCGCCGGACACGAGCGACAGGCTCGATACGCGCTTGCCCAGGTTTGCGATAAAGGTCATGCCGGTACAACCGGAGAAGCCGGTGATCGTGGTCGGCAAGGATGAAAAGCCGGTTCCGGAATTCTGAATGGTCATGGCGGTGACTTCACCGTGGGTTCCGCCGAACGTGAGCGTTGCGCTGAATCCTGAACTGCCGGTGGGCCCGCCGCTGAATCCGACGCCGCTGATCGTTTCGCCTTTGTGGGCGTTACAGGTGCCGCTATAGGTCACGCTTTGAATGCACGAGCTGGTGGATTCCAGCGTGGCGGCGGCTGCCGCGCCGATACCGCCGCCGCCCGTGAATGAGACCGCCGGCGCGGTGGCGTAACATTGTGTTCCGGCGCTGGTCAGGGTGACGCTGGCGACCGACGCGCCGCTCAACGGCGCGAAGGGCTGCGCGCATTCCGAGGCCAGGATGCAGACATGCGCCGTGGCCCCGGTTCCTGTTCCACCGCTCAGCGTGACGATCGGGACATCAACGTATCCCGAGCCCGCGCTGTTCACCGTGACTGAAGAAACCTGCTGGTCCGTGATCGGAACCATGTTGGCGTGCGCCGTGGCCTGGAGCCCGCCGCTGGGCGGCGCGTCCAGCGTGACTGTGGGAGCGGACGTATAGTTGGTTCCCCCATTGGTCACGTTGACCGCCACGATGGAGCCGATGCGGTTGCACTCCGGGCCGTATCCATTGGGCAGCATGATCTGACGTTCCCCGTCCCAGCAGACCTGATTCGTTGAGGTGGAATCGCCATTGGCCGGGGCCGCCGTGTTGTTGTTCTTTTTCAGGGTCAGCCGAACCCATTTGAAGTCGAGCGGCCTCGTCTGCTGCCACACCCCGGCGGAACTCTGGCTGTCATCGTAAACCGTGTACCAGGCGGTTCCGGAAGGCAGCGATGTGCATGGGACGCCGATCGTTCCGGTCAAACCCATGAGGTTTTCCTGGCACAACTCGGTGTCCGCATAGCGGTTGTTGATGTCCCACGGCGCAACCGTCTCTCCGGTACGGGGATTGATGAGATAAATCACACCGGAAGCCGTCGTGGAAGGCAGAATGACCGGCGGAGTGATGTTCAGGATCGCCGGCTGGATCCGGTCGCGCATTTCCTGCAGTCCCGACATCGCCCCGTAGGCCGCCAGCTGCGCATCCTTGTAGTTGGCGTTGATGGCCGTTTCAGTATTGGTGGCGTACATCATGCCCAGCGCGACGACGGAGAGAAAAAGCAGCGCGAACATCACGACGAACAGCGCAATACCGCGGTCTGTTCTGGAGTGGGCGTGAGACATCATGGGTGTCGCTCCTTCGATTTCCTTCGATTACAGGCAGCTCATGGACTTTTCTTTGGCCGCCAGTGAGCAGTTGTTCAGTCTGACGGTGATGACCAGCGTCGAAAGCGGCTTGATTTTCGTTTCCGGGTCCTGCAGCGGCGCCTGCACGGTCAGGACGGCCTGAACCGTATCGATGTCCGCGATCGTGGCGCCGTTGCTGTTGAAGTTCACCGGAAGCGTGACCGGTGTGCCCGTGCTTCCCTTGATGAAGGCCGAAAAGATGCCCGTGTTCCGTACGCCCTGAACTTCCGTCTGGTAGCTCGGGGTCGTCTGGCCCGTGTACACGTCGGCGTTATCGACCTTCGGCAGTTGGCTGCGCTTCAGACAGGGGCAGTTGTTCGTGGTGCTGGTGTCCAGCCAGTAGTGAACCACGGAGACCGTGCCGTCTCCGTTCACGTCGCCTTCGAACCACAATTCATTCGCGGCCACCTTGATGAGTCCGGCGGCAACCCGGGAATTGTTCTGGGGCGGGCTGTAGGGCAGCGCGCCGGACGTGAAGTTTCGAAACGACGGCGCTCCCGACTGCCGCAGATCGCGCGACATCTGGTCCATGAATTCGCGGGTTTCCTGAAACATGTCGAGCTTCGATTGCTCGGTCGACGATCGCGCGGTCGCCAGGCTGACCAGTCGCAGGGTGGCGGCCAGAAGAATGCCCAGGACCGCCAGGGTGATGATGAGTTCCAGCGCCGAAAAACCGGCGGCGCGACCGGAACGGTGAGTTCGAGTATGCATGCTAATTCCCCAACAGAACCCGGAGTGTGAACGGCGCCGCGAAAGTCTTGTTTCCGTAGCCGCGGTTTTTCAATTGCGCGCCGATGGTGATGCGGTACGTGTTGGTCGGCGCGACGCCGGCGCCGATCAGGGCCACGTTCCAGCGGACGTCGTAGATCGCCTGTTCGATGCCCGACGGGTTGCAGGGCGACTTGACGACATAATCCATGTGATAAGCGGTCGGCGGAGTCGCTTCCGCGAAATTGATGGCGTTGCCCGCCGTCGTCAATGCCGCGCCGCCGGGCGCGGTGTTGATGCTGAACGTCGTGCCCGCGCAGTCGCTCAGGTTGGCGGTTCCCGACCCGATCACCGTCGCGTTGATCTGCTCGGCCACCGACTGCGCCAGCATGGTGGTCGTGCTGTCAAACCGGTTGCGCGTGTTGGTGGCGATGGCGGTTCCGATGAACGCCATCAGGCCCAGCGCGCAAACCGCCATGACGGAGGCCGCAATCAACGTCTCCACCATGGAAATGCCGCGCTCGGACGCGCGGGGCATTGTTTCGCCGGACATCGTTAGTCCGCCCATGCCGATCCGTTCCAGAACCACTTCTTGATGCGTCCCGCCGGCGAAATCGACACGGCCGCCCAGCCGGTCATTCCCGCGCGGCGCGTGTCCTTGAAGTACGCAATAAAACCTTGATTTGTGCATGTGCCTCCCGAGTAGGCGCAGGGTAATCCTCGCGAGTTGAAGGAGGGGTCGCCCGACGCGGGCGTGAACCCCAGGGCGCTTGACGAAACCCCCGCCGGGCCGCTGTTCAGCGCGAGCGCCGCCGCCGTATAGCGGACGATGGGCTTTTGCAGTTCGACCTGGGTATCGGTTCGTGTGACGGCGCTGTTGTCCGTCGCCGCCTTCACATAGGCCATGATTCCGTTGGTCGAGTTGTTGAACCGGGTGGTCATGGTCCGGTTGTTCTTGATCGCCATCATCCGGCAGTTCTGGTAAATCCCCGACAGCGTGCTGATATTTCCGCGAAGACGGGTGTTGGCGATCACCGTCAGCATGTTCGGCATCGCCATGGTAGTGACTACCAGGCCGATGAGGACTACGACCGAGAGTTCAATCAAAGAGAATCCGTGGTCGGCGCGCGCTTGGCGCAGGTGTCTTCCTGACATCGTCGCTCCCCTGGCAGGAACCCTTCCTGGGTTCCTGAAAATTCCGGCCTCCGGGCCGGTTTTTTACCGAACGGGAATCTAGGGCGGGGACACTCCGGAGTAAACAGGATTCTGACAACTCAAATGCCCTCAGCAGGATCAGGTGTTGGCGGCGGCCGTTGAACTGACTATACTTTCGCCAAATCCCATAGCGGAGGCATGGAATGAGTTTGAAGCAAGAATCTGCCGCCCACCGGCTTGAAGAATTGTATCGGCGTTACACCGACGGACGCGTCAGCCGGCGAGCGTTCCTCGGCCGGGCAGCGGCCCTTGGATTCACCGGTATTTCGGCCTCCCGATTGATTGGAACGCTTGAAGCCGGCGGCGCTCCGGCGCTGGCGGCGGAAGCGGGCAAGCCCCTCGAACTGGCCGAATGGAGCTTCTTCTGGGTGGGCGTTGAGCGAGCGGATCGCCGCACCGGCGGCAACGCGGAATCGATCGTGAACGGCAAACAGATGTACGTGGAGTACCTCATTCCGGCTCGCCAGCGCTATGCGTATCCGATTGTGCTCGTCCACGGTGGCGGTGGACAGGGAACCGACTGGATGGGCACTCCCGATGGACGCCGCGGCTGGTCGAGCCTTCTTGTCGAGATGGGATTTGCCGTTTACATTGTGGATCGGCCCGGCCATGGCCGTTCCCCGTTCCATCCGGACCTCCATGGCCCGTTTCCCGCGCGCGCGCCGCAGCTGGAAACGATTTCGGCGAGATTCACTCCGCAGGCGGCCAAACAACCCAACGCCAACCAGTTTGTCAAACTGCACACACAATGGCCCGGTACGGGCGAAGTCGGCTCTCCGGAGTTGACCCAGCTGGTTGCCGCGGAGGGGGGATCGTTCATCTCTCCACTTGCGGACGCGCATCTCGCCTGGCGCAAGAACGGGGCGCAGTTGCTCGACAAGATCGGCCCTGCCGTTATCATGACGCACTCGGCGGGAGGCCCGTTCGGATTGCTCGTTGCCCAGGCGCGTCCGCGGCACGTCAAGGGACTGGTGATCATCGAGGGCGCCAATGCAAACCCGTTTTCCGACCAGACGCCCTGGGGACTCACGACTCTGGAGCCCACTTACGATCCCCCGGTGTCCAGACTCGAGGACATCAGGAAGAAGACCGTCACGCCCAGTGAGCCGGGTGTGGCGCCCTATCAGATTCAGGACGAACCGGCCCGGTCGCTGCCCAATCTGATGGACATTCCCGTGGCGTTTGTGACCGCCGAAGCCTCGTTTGCGTCCCCGGGCGCCCCTGGCGCCGTCGCGTATCTCAAGCAGGCGGGCGTCAAGGCTGAAGACCTGCGCCTGGCCGAGAGCGGCGTCCACGGCAATGGCCACATGATGATGGTCGAGAAGAACAACGCCGACGTCCTCAAGGTCGTCACCAAGTGGATCACCAAAAACGTCAAGCCGGATTCGGATGATCATACGGCGGCCGCGCCGGCTGCCGCCAAACGGGTCGTTGACGCGGGTCCGCTGAAGCTGGCCGATCAGGGCTTTTTCTGGGTCGGCGCAGAGCCCGTGAAAAAGGACTATGGAACGATTCTGGCGGGACAGATGTATATCCAGTATCTGATTCCGGCCCAGGTGAAATTTCCACATCCCATCGTGTTGATCCACGGCGGCGGCGGGCAGATGACTCATTACTTCGGCATCGGCGACGGGCAGGCCGGCTGGGCCCATTATTTCGCCATGGCCGGCTACAAGGTCTATCTGATGGACCGCGTCGGTCACGGTCGATCGCCGTACCATCCCGACGCCCTCGGCCCCATCAGTCCGGTCTTCAACTTTGCCAGTGTGACGGGAGAGTTCATGCGCGCCGATCCCAGGATCCGGGTTGGCAGCGGGGACGCAGGCGATCCGCTGATCAACCAGTTTCAGGCGGGACAGAATTCCATTCCCACCGACAACGCGCTGGCTCGCCGTCTGGTGACCCGGGGCGGCGTCGAACTCCTCGAGAAGATCGGACCGTCGATCCTTCTGACCCATTCCATGGGTGGAGCTTTCGGCTGGCTGATCGCCAGTGAACGGCCCGATCTCATCAAGGCGGTGATCTGCGTGGAAGGCGGCGGTGTGAGCGGCCTGAACGTGAAAATGGAGAGCCTGAAGAAGTTTCCCATCGCATTCGTAACCGCAGAGCTTTCCGGCCTGGCGTCCCAGACACCGGCGGCGGTCCAGAGTCTCAAGGACGGGGGATGCGCCGTTACCGACTTCCAGCTCAAGGACCACGGAGTGCTCGGCAACAGCCACTTCATGATGCTCGAGGCCAACCGCCGGCAGTCCTGCGACGCCATTCGCGGCTGGATTGAAAAGAACGTCAAGGCCGATACAAAAAAGAAGGCCTGACAAGTGGAGTCTGGCAGCCTGGTCGACCCGGGGTGGCTCGCGCACGCCTCCGGCGTGCGCTCTCTCGGATTCTCATCTACAAACTTCGTATCCCCTACAGGCAGAAAGCGGCAGATGGGAGACGGTAATCACCGGCTCCGGCTGATGGCTTCAATGCAATTGCGCTCCTTGTTGCTCCTCCACACCCTTTCCCGCTAAGCTGCCCGCCATGACGCTCAGCCTTCGCGCGGTCTTCTCATTCGTTCTGGCGCTGGCTGCCATCCAGGCGACGCGCCCCGGGCCTGTTCCACTTCCGAAGGTCTCCGAGCCCATTCCCGTCACCGCCGACTCGTTTCCGTTCCTTGCGGCGAGTCGCAACCTGGAGCCCTTCGACCTTGCCCGCTACGGCTATCTCGAGGAAGAGCGGATTGTGAACGGGACCGCCAACGTCTACGATTGGGCTGCGGACGGCGCATTGGCGATCCGGGCCTCGAATGCCCCCTATGCCACGCGGATCCTGGCGCGCTACCCGGCCGATCCGGCGCGATTCAGCGGCACGGTGGTTGTCGAGCTCCTGCACGCCGGGCGGCGCTACGACTGGGCCATGATGTGGGGCTACAGCCGGGACTACTTCGTCGAACATGGGGACGCCTGGGTCGGCGTCACGTTGCCGGGCGCCATCGATGGACTGAAGCGATTCGATCCGGCGCGCTACGCGGCGTTGTCTTTCGCCAATCCTGCGCCGGATGTTCCGTGTCCGGGCGGTGGCGCCAATGCGTTATCGGTGTTGGAAGAAGGACTGCGCTGGGATGCCATCAGCCAGATTGGCGCCTTGATCAAGAGCAATATGTCATCGCGGCCCATGGCCAGGCTGCGCATCGGTCGGGTCTTCATGACGATGCAGAGCGCGGACGTCATGACGTACATCAACGCCATCCATCCCCGCGCAGTCCTGGAGAGCGGTAAACCGGTTTACGATGGGTTTCTCGTGAAGAGCCCCCTGGGTGTGGCGCGCATCAATCGCTGCGCGCCGGCAATCGATCGCGACGACGCGCGCCAGAAGATCCGCAACGTCAATGTTCCCGTGATCACGGTCCTTGCGCAGGGAGAAGTTGTCGAAGCCTATCCGCTGAGGCGTGCGGATGGCGATGCCGCCGGTGACCGGTTCCGTTCCTATGAAGTTGCCGGGGCCAGCCATATCGACAGATTCCCGTATCGGGGACTTCCTTCGATGGAAGAGCAGGGCCGCGCCGGTAACGCGCAGGGAACGGCGGCATGGCCGTTCGCGCAGAAGTGCAATCCGGAAATTCCACTCACCGAGCTTCCAGTGATGAGTTATGCGTTCAATGCCGCGTTTCGGCATCTGGACGCGTGGGCTCGAGGAGACGCGACGCCGCCGCGCGCGGCGCCGGTGATGATTGAGCAGGCAGGGACGGCCAACGCGGCCGTCGCCCTGGATGACGCCGGGAACGGCAAAGGAGGCGTCCGTAGTCCCTACGTGGATGTGCCGGCGGCGACATTCCGGACCTCCAGTCCCGGGCCGGGCACGTGCCGGGAAATGGGACATGAAACGCCTTTCGACGCGGCCGGGATGGCCGCGCGCTACGGGAGTCGCGAAAGCTACATTTCCCGGGTGGAGCAGTCTGTGGATCGACTGGTGAAAGAAGGCTGGTTCAACGAGTCCGACGGACGCCGGATGAAAGATGCGGCTCGAGCCGCGAAATAGAGGCGCAACCGGTCACGGGCTTTCTCGAAATCGCTTTTCCTTTTGCGCGAGCCGTTCTTCCAGCCGCGCGGTGCAATCGCAGTTTTCGCAGGCCCAGCTTTCTTCACCGTTCCAGTCGCGGCATTTGCTGCGCGCGTGCGCGTCCTGAACCTTGAGCAGGTCGAGGTATTGTTCCCAATACGGCCGCTCTTCTTCCAGCGGCGTGGGGCAATAGCAGATCTCGACCCATTGGAGCCGGCCGTCCGAGAGCTGCCGCGCGTCATTCATGTTGCGCTGGTATTCATCTCCCGCAATCGAGCCGCGGCCCAGCGAGCCGTTTTCAATGGCGCGATCGAGAGCCTGTTCATGCCCTTCCTTGATCCGCGCGGTGACGAGATAACGCATCGGGTTCAATATATCCGGCTTTGCCGGAAACTGCCACGCGACTGGTGGTCTCCACGTCCGTTCTCGTGACCGCTTCGAGGGCCTTCGTTGTGGGCGATCGGCGCGCGTGCCGCCTTCGGGACGCGCAGTTCCGGGGGCAGGTTTAACGACGCGGATGGCGCCCTTCGGCCCGTTTCATCGCCGTTCGAGTTGTTCGATCCAGCGGCGGACGAGTTCCACCGCCTCTTCGTCGGGTATCGCTGTGCCGAGTGGTGGCATCTGAGACGATGGCCGGCGCGATCGCATGCGATGGAGCAGCGCGCTTCGTTCAGGCGCCCCCGGCGCCACGGTGCGGGAGCGTTCCGGGGCAATTCCGGGCATCACGTAGCGGCCGGCGGCATTGACTGCCGTGGCGCGCGCCGGTTCAGGCATGTCGGCGCCGGACTTGCCATCAGGATCCGTGTCGTGGAGCAGCACAAGGCCGAGGCGAGCGAGGGGACCCCGATCGTTGTGGCAGCCTCCGCAGTTGGCGGAAAGATAGCCGAGCGCGGCGCGGCCAACAGGATCGGTTTCGCGGATGCGGGGGGGATGCGCGGCCAGGTCCGGGCGCGCTGGATGAAGGCGATTCTGATCCAGCAGTGTCCGCAGCGTGACCGCCGATGGCGAAAGGGGCTCCGCGTGCGGCGCCATGGGGTCGCGATCGTCGGACAACTGGAGCGCATTGAAGCCCAGCACAACGGCGGGTGAAGACAGATGGCAGGTATGGCAGTCCTCGATCGCCGGAATCGAGTGACGCTTTCCCCGCCCGACCTCAACGACGTTCGGCACGCCCGTTTCGGGCGCCAGCACGGCGTCCCGTTGATCCTCAGCCCAGACATACGTCGCGAAAATCCAGTCGTTTTCGCCGGCCTTCCAGATCATCCGAGTCTCAATCTTCCGGCCGTTCCAGGAGAATTGCTTCCAGAATCGGGCGCCCACCGGAAAGCGCCACGCGTCAATATCCGAAATGTCGATAGGGGTGTTTTCCGGCAGGCGTATCCAGCGTTGCTTTTCCGCGCCGTCCGACCATAGCGGGTACTGTGGAACGAATGGACGATTGCGCGGGTCGATCGCGCCCCCGGCGCCGTAGAGCCCGGTATCCGAGAGTCGCAGCGGGACAACCGGGCCGTCGTTTCGCGCGGGCGCTTCGGAGGGGGGTTCGCCGGCGAACGCCCCTCCGAGAATGGTTATGGTTGTGACCGCGCTTAACACCGCCCCCGCAATCGGCGCGATCCGACTTCGATGACGCATCACTCACTCTCCGGCGGATCGATCGGTTGCGGGACGCGGTTGCGGATCGGCGGAATGGATTGAAGGAACGTAAAGATCGCGTGGAGATCTTCGTCGGTGGCGTTTCGATACATGGGATACGGCATTGGTGGAAGGATCGGTCTCCCCTGTCCCTCGTGTCTCCCTGTCCGCAGCGCCCGGACGAACGTGTCCGCGTTCCATTTGCCGAGGCCGGTTTCGATGTCGGGCGTCAGATTGGCGGTGAAACTGACACCCCAGGGGCCGGAGAAGGCGGTATTGGTGCCGGCTCCGGTCCATGCCCACGGGGCTTCGGCCGGTTTGAGCGGAGGCATGACCAGGTCCTGGGGGTGACCCGATAACATGCGCGTCATGTCCGGTTCAGCATGACCGTCCGGGCTGACTTTCCAGGGCGTATGGCAGTCGTTGCAGCCCATGATCTTGACCAGATACCCGCCACGCGCCACCTCACGAATCGTTTGAGAATCGGCGTCCTGAAGGGCGGCGGAACTGGCCGGCTGGATGGCGAGGACGACGCCGACCAGTCCGAGGGCGGCGGCGGCGCTGAGCGAAAAAAGGGAATTGCGTTTCATCGAACCTCCTTTGGTTTTCTGGCGATCACGCCGTTGTGATCGCGACCTGTCCAAGCTAGCAAGTTCCGAAGAAGCGGTTTCCTTAATGATTCCTAGACATTTCCTAAACTTTTCCTAAGATGTTGGGCCGTGGCCGACAGAAGACTCATTTTCGATGAACTGGCAGGTTTTCTGGAGTCTGGTCTCTCGATCACTGTCGGCGCCCGGGACGGCGATCTTCGCCCGGAGGTTGTCGTCGCATGGGCTGCGCGCGTCAACACCGATCGCGATCAGCTGACCATCTTCCTGCACAAGGAGGCCGCCAGGACGATCCTGCGAAATCTCCGGACTCACCCCGAGATTGCGGTGGCATTTGACCTCCCGACCAGTCATCGCGCATGCCAGATAAAAGGCGCTTTCGTCTCCACGCGTTCGGCCCGAACCGGCGAGCGGGCGGAGATTGAACGGCAGGTGGCCGCATTCAACAAGGATCTGGAGGCCATCGGGTTTGCGCGTTCCATGGTTCTGGGGTGGTCCGTCTGGCCGTGCGCGGCGATTGAATTCCGCGTCACCGAGATGTTCGAGCAGACTCCGGGACCTGGCGCGGGGGAGCGGATTTCGTGATCACACTGGAGAGCCTGGCCTCCTGTTTCCAGGGACTGATCCCCGCGTGGCTGTGTACGTGCTCGCGCGCCGGCGTTCCCAATGTGGCGATTCTGAGCCATGTGGATTATGTCGATTCGCGGCACGTGGCGCTCTCGTTCCAGTTTTTCAACAAGAGCAAGCGCAACATCGCGGAGAATCCGAATGCCGTCGTGCGTCTCTGTGATCCGGACACCATGTGCGCCTATACGTTGCGTCTGCAATTCGTCCGAACGGAGACCGAAGGGCCAACGTTTGAATCGATGCGACTCCGTATCGAGGCCATTGCGTCCTATAGCGGGCTCAAGGGCATATTCAAACTTCTGGGCGCGGACATCTATGAAGTGTTAGCCGTCCAGCGGATCGAATACGAAAACGGGCTCCCGGCCGCGCCGGCGAGAACGGACGATTCCCCGGCCGCCCGGTTGCCGTTTACGATGAGGGCGCTGCAGGAGATTGCCGAGCGCATTCAACAGGCGTCCACACTGGACGGTCTGCTCGACGCCATTCTGGAAACTCTCGAAAGGATTTTCGGTTTCCGCCACAGCATGCTCCTGCTGGCGTCGGAGCGTCCCGATCGCCTGGAAATGATCGCCAGTCGTGGCTATCCCGAGGGCGGGGTTGGTTCCGAAGTACGGTTCGGAGAAGGGATCATCGGATTAGTCGCGGAAGCGAGGAAGCCCATCCGGATCTCAGGGATGTTGCGCCAGATGCTCTATGCAAATGCGGTCGCCAGGCGAGTCGCCGAACATGGGCTCAGCATGTCCGACCGGCGCATTCCGCTCCCGGGCCTGGCGGATCCGGCAAGTCAGTTGGGGGTTCCCTTGATTGTACGCGACGAACTCATCGGTGTGCTCTGTATCGAGACGGACCGGTCGTACCGCTTCCATGAGGAGGATCGCGCATACATTGAAGTTCTCGGAGGCTACCTGGCCATCGCGATCCAGAACGCGCTTCTCCGCGAGCGGATTGAAGATCCGGAAGAGCGACCGGCAGCGGCGTCCGCAGCGGCTGCCCCGATTCTCGAGTTGTGCCGTGGATCTCGAATCCACGTGGAATACTACAGGGCTGAGGAGTGCATCCTGATCGACGGGGAATACGTTGTGCGGAGCGTGCCGGCGCGGATCCTGTGGAAGCTTCTGCGGGACCATCAGACCGGTGGAGTCATGGAGTTCACCAACCGTCGGCTGCGTCTGGACAAATCCCTGAATCTGCCGGAATTCAAGGACAACCTCGAAAGCCGCCTCATCCTCCTTCGTCGCCGATTAGAGGAGCGATGCCCGGAGATTCGCATCGCGCAATCGGGCCGCGGACGTTTCCGTCTGGAGCTTGGCGCCGAAGTTACATTAGTCGAGCAGCCATGACGTGTTTCGTCAATACGGCTACTCCCCGATGATCTTTACCAATACGCGTTTCCTGCGGCGTCCGTCGAACTCTCCATAAAAGATCTGTTCCCACGTGCCGAAATCCAGCCGCCCGTTGGTAATGGCCACCACGACCTCACGGCCCATGATTTGACGCTTGATGTGCGCGTCGGCGTTGTCTTCACCGGTGTCGTTGTGACGGTATTGATCGACGGGCTCATGCGGCGCAAGCCGCTCGAGAAACGCGTCGTAGTCTTTCAGCAGGCCCGGCTCGTCGTCGTTGATATAAACGCTGGCGCTGATGTGCATCGGATTGACCAGGCAGAGCCCTTCTTTGACGCCGCTCTTGCGCAGCGCGGCTTCCACCTGGGGCGTAATGTTGATGTAAGCGCGCCGGGTTTTCGTTTCGAATGTCAGTTCTTCGCGGTAGGACTTCATGGGTTTCTCCTGCGTTTATCGCCACTCGTGTTTGGGATACTTCCGCTGCAGAGCGGGTTTGATCTGCGGATAGCTCTCGCGCCAGAAACTCTCGAGATCTTCAGTCACCTGAACGGGTCTCATGCTCGGCGCAAGAATATGCACGCTGATCGCCACCGAGCCGAGCGCGATTCGCGGGCACGCGGTAACGCCGAACAGTTCCTGGATGCGCAGGGCGATGAAGGGCGGGCCGCCGTCGACGTAGGTGACTTTGGGCGTCCTCCCGTTGGACAGTTTTACGCGTTCCGGCGCGTATTTGTCGAGGATCTCGCGCTGGGCGCCGGAGAGCCACGATCGGACGGCGGATGCCACCGGGCGATCCTTGAGGTCCTTGTAGCTGGTGGCGCCGAGGCAGATCTGTTCGAAGATGTGCCGGCGATCCTCCGCGCCGAGCGGAGGCAGTCCGAGTTCCGGCCGCCATACGGCGAGAAGGTTGAGCCGGAGGATCCACTGTTCGACGGCGTGATCCCACAACGGCAGCTGGAGTCTTCCCGCGGCGATCTCGTCGGCCAGGGCGCGCGCCGCCGCATCGGCGGGCGGATCGATCTTCCGGCTCGACAGGGCGAGGCCGCGGAACCGTGTGATCCGGCTGGCTTCGACACGGCGTGTGGCGGAGTCGTAGGTGACGCTCTGTTCCTCCATCACATCTTCAGGGAACAGGTGCTGCAGCCAGCCAGGTTCGATGCCTGTCGCCAGCGACAGCACGGTGTTGACGTCGCCTTTTCGGCGGTCCACTTCACGGACTTCCGCAAACACCAGCAGCGGCCGTTGCCTCGCCGCGCTTTCCCGCGCGAGAACGCCGCGGCGTCCATGGACGAGTTCGCAGCGCAGGGTCCCTTCGTCGACGCGCCGGCCCACCCGGTCGCTGAATGCGATCAGGATGCATTGGCGCAACGCGTCAGTCATGCGGGGCGCCGGTTCGCCGGCTTCGACGGGAAGGCCTTCGGAGCGGGCGATGCCGAGAAACTGCTGGTAGAGCGCGCCGGTCTGCCGGGCGGCCCCGGCATGGATGCCGGCCCGCTGCAGCGGTTCGCGCTGAAAACGCTGGGCCGCCGCATAGCGCCAGGCGCTCATCAAACGTTCGAAATCGGAGGCGCCATCGCCGGACCACAGTTCTTCACGGCGTTCGGCGGCGGTTGGCGAGGGATTGCGCTCGAGCAGATCCCGTCCCTGGGTGAGCGCGGCCACCAGGCACGCTTCGCGCACGCAGTTGTATTCGCTGGCTGCCAACAGCATCCGCGCGTAGCGCGGGTGGAGCGGAAAGGCCAGCATCTGACGGCCCATCGGCGTCACCGCGCCTCCGCGTGAGGCCGGCTCCAGCGCTCCGAGGTCGACCAGCAACTCTTCGGCGTCGTCGAGCGCCGCGGCCCGGGGCGCCTCAAACCATCGAAAGCGCCGCAGATCTTCATGTCCACAGGCCTTCAGTGTCAGAACAGCTTCAGAGATATCGAGACGTTGAATTTCGGGCAGTTCCTGCGCGGCGCGCTCATCGTGCTCCGCTTTTGACCACAGCCGGACGCACCGTCCCGGCGCGGTACGTCCGGCGCGTCCGGCGCGCTGCTCGGCGCTGGAACGCGCAATCCGCTCGACCAGCAGCGTATTGATGCCGCGATGGGGATCGTAGCGGGGAATGCGCGCCAGCCCGCTGTCGATGACCAGCCGCACGCCATCGATGGTGATGGACGTTTCCGCGACGTTCGTGGCCACCACAACTTTCGGCCGGTCATGACGCGCCACCGCGGCGTCCTGATCATCGGCGGGAAGTTCTCCGTGCAGGGGAAACAGCAGGCGGCCACGCGACTCCGGCCGCTGCCGGATGGCGTCAAGCGTGCGGTTAATCTCGTAGCCGCCGGGCATGAATACGAGGGCGTCTCCATCGGCGTCCGCGCGCGCGGCAAACGCGTCCGCCGCGAGTTCCCAGACCGGCGGCCCGGTCGGGCCCGCCCGCCGTGGCAGGTATTCGACCTCGACAGGAAACATCCGGCCCTCCGAACGCACGACGGAGCAGGGGGCGAGATAGGGCTCCAGCGCCGCCGCGTCCAGTGTGGCGGACATCACCAGGATGAGCAGATCCGGCCGGCGCCTCTCCTGGATATCGAGCGCGCAGGCCAGCGTGACGTCGCCCCAAAGGTGACGCTCGTGAAACTCGTCGAAGATGAGCGCCTGGATGCCGTCGAGCGCGGTGTTCTGCGTCAGCTGGCGCAGCAGCACACCTTCGGTTTCGAACTTGATCCGGGTCGCCGCGCTCGTCGCGTTTTCGAAGCGGACCTGATAGC
>DASUFH010000147.1:0-3928 GCA_036274645.1 Terriglobia bacterium | reverse complement strand
CGAAAAGGGCAAAGGGCGGGGAACGATCGAAGTTGCGCTGGCCCGGATGGGGCGTTATCGCCCGATGATCGAACGGATCCTGTCTGAAGAAGGGGTTCCCCTCGATCTGATCTACCTCTGCCAGGCTGAAAGCGCGTTTATTCCCCGCGCTCTGTCGCGGGCGCAGGCCAAGGGGCTCTGGCAGTTCATCTCATCGCGAGGGGAAGAGTATGGACTGCGTCAGACATGGTGGATCGACGAACGATCGGATCCGGAGAAGTCCACACGCGCCGCGGCTCACCACCTGCGGGACCTGTACGACCGGTTTGGCGACTGGTATCTGGCCATGGCCGCCTACAACGCCGGTCCGCTGAACGTCGAACGGGCTATTCAACGCGCCGGGGACCGCGATTTCTGGGTCCTGGCGGACCGCAAGCTGCTCCCCAAAGAAACGATTAATTACGTTCCCACGATTCTGGCGATGGCCATCATCGGCCGGGAACCCGAGAAATACGGCTTCAACGTCGTGCCCGATGAGCCTTACCGGACCGAACGAGTGCCTCTGGACGCCGCGACGGATCTGCGGGTTATCGCGGAAACGATCAAGGTTCCGGTGGAGCAGCTGCGCGACCTGAACCCGCAGTTGCTGCGCTGGATCACCCCTCCCGGCGACCCGGATTTTCAACTGACTCTGCCTGAGGGTTACGCGGCCAATTTTGGAGAAGCGATGGCCGCAATTCCCGCCGACCGCAGGGTGATGTGGACCCATCACACCGTTTCGCGCGGCGAGACGCTCTCGATCATTGCGCAGAAGTACTCGACCACGGTCAAGGACCTCGCTCAGGCGAACAACATCGATGTTCGGAAGACCATCCAGGTCGGGCAGGCCCTCCTGATCCCGATCGGTGGAGGCGTTGTGCCGGCTTCGCTGACGGCCGCCAAAGCGCCGGCTTCCACGTCTTCAGCCCCGAAGGCGACCTCCCGGACGACCAGTTATACGGTGCGGAAGGGCGACAGCCTCTCCAGGATTGCCGGCCAGTTTGGCGTGAGCGTGGCGGAACTGCAGAAGTGGAACAAGCTGTCGTCCACGGCGGTCCTGTCCGTCGGCCGCAGCCTGATCGTGGCCGAGCCCACGGCCCCGGCGCCCGCGTCGCGGCAGGCCGCGACCCAGGCGGAGAGCGGACGCAAAGTGGTTCATAAGGTCAAGGCTGGTGAGACCTTGGGCCGGATTGCCCAGGCTTACAACACCACGGTTGAAGCCATCCGTTCATGGAACGGCCGGAATGACCTTTCCGTCATCCATCCAGGGGACAGAATCACTATTTTTGTGGGCAACTGACGTTTCTATTTTACGGGAGTCTAACTGCCCGTAAAATTATGGAAGCGATATTGAAAAGGGCTGCCCAACTTGTGCACGAGTCGGACGACGAAAAGCTCCTCATTGAACAAGCGCAAAGCGGAAACCGCGAGGCTTTCGAAGAACTGATCCGAAGGCACGACCGGGATATCCTCCGGTTGGCCTTTCATATGCTTGGAAATCGCGAGGAGGCGCGAGAAGTTTTCCAGGAGACGTTCCTTAAAGCCTATCGCTCGCTGAACCGCTTCCGATTTGAGTCGAGCTTCTATACCTGGATTTACCGCATTGCGACCAATGTGGGTCTCGATCGTCTGCGTAAACGACAGAACCTGAAAGAGGAAATCTCTTACGAGTCGGACACGGAGATGCATCCGGACCGGCCTGCGTTGAAGGATACGCTGGCCGCCACGACGTATTACAGCAATCCCGAACGGCGTCTGTACGGCAAAGAGGTCGGCGCGCGAATCCAGGATGCGCTCAAGACCCTTTCCGAGAAAGAGCGTCTGGTGTTTGAACTCCGGCACTATCAGGGACTGCGCCTCCGGATGATCGGTGAAATCATGGGCAGCACGGAAGAGACCGCCAAGAACTACCTCTTCCGGGCAACTCAAAAACTCAGAAACCAGCTAAGCAAAGTATGAATTGTCACGAAAGGCAGCAGCAGATAGTTCTTCTCTCCTACGACGAGTTGCCGGGGACCGATAGGGCCGATCTGGAGGCGCATCTGAAGGAGTGTGTGGCCTGCCGGGATGCTCTGGTTGACCAGCGGCAACTGGATCAGTTTCTGTCGGAAGAGCCGGAATTGGATCTTCCTGCCGATCTGCTGGTAGAATCCCGCCGTTCGCTGGACGACGCGCTGGACCGCATCGAGGCGCGGCGTTCGTGGTGGCGGATTCCCGAATTTTCAGTGGTCTTCCGGCCGATGAAATTGCTGGAATCGGCCGCGCTGGTGGCGCTTGGGCTGGCGTGCGGCGTCTACGTTGCGCAGCAGCGCGGAACCGCGGTGAACAACTCGAACGAAGCCGGCATCCTGGGGGCCGGAACCGCGATACCCAGCAATGCGACCGTGAACTTCCATATTGTCAGACCCGGACCGGCGGGTACCGTGCTGGTCGCTGGCGAAGTGGTGCAGCCCTACAAGCGGGAGGGCACCGTGAAGGATCAGGTCGTCCGGCAGTTGTTGCTGGGCGCGTTGCAGGACACTTCGAATCCGGGCGCGCGCCTGAACGCCGTGGAGATTCTGGCGCAACAGCCGTTCGATCAGGGTGTCAAGGAAGGCCTGGTTCACGCGCTCACCCAGGATCCGGTTGCGGGTGTGCGAATGAAGGCGCTCGAAAGCCTGAAAGCCTTTTCGAGCGATACCGATGTCCGCGCGGCGCTGGTTCAGACACTTCGCACTGACGAGGTTCCGGGCATCCGCGCCGGCGCGATTGAGGCGCTGATGCAATATTCCAAGGACGACACTGTCGCGCAGGCGATGGAGGAAGTTGCCCGGGAAGATGACAACGCTTATGTGCGCATGATTGGAACTCGATTCGTAGGAAAGGGAAGATGAGACACCAGATCTTGGGTTGGAGGCGGAACCGCGAAGCGGGCATCGTGCTCGGTTGTCTGCTGTGGACGTTCTCGGGCATCCCCGCTTTCGCCGACTGCCCGGTCGTGAAAAACACGGCCACTCTGCTGGTCCGCGCGCCGGGTGGAAACCTGATTATCGACACCAGTGGCGGCAGCATGGTTGAGATCGCGCTCAGCCGCACAGTCATTCAGGTTCAGGAAGTCTGTGGGACCGACACCATTTCCGTGGAGGGTTCCGTTCCGGGTGGGCTGACGGAGTCGGTGGACTGGAAGATCCGCGTTCCCAAGTCCCTCAATCTGGACCTCACCACGAACGGTGGCAGCATCACGCTCATCGGTGATTCCGACGGTGAAGTGAAGTTGCGCACATCCGGCGGTTCGGTCACCGCGGCCAACATCCGGCGTAATGCGCTCCTCTACACACAGGCGGGCTTTATTCGCGCCGGCAATATCGGCGGCAACGCCGAACTGCACAGCGAGGGTGGAAACCTCGAGGTCGGGGACGTTGCCGGGAACGCCAGCCTCGAGACCGCCAGCGGCTGGATCCGCGCGGGCAGCATTGGCGGCAGCGTCAAGGCCGAAACCGGCGGGGGCAGCATCAAGATCAAGGAATCGCGTGGCGATCGCTTCGTGGCGACCACCAAGGCCGGCGACATCTCCGTGACCGGCACGGCGCGCAAGATCGATGCGCAGACTGAAGGCGGTGCCATCACCGTCGGGCGCGCGCGCGGAGCGTTTCAGGGGCGAACCGAATCCGGAGATATCCGAATCGACATGGCGACGGCGTCAATCGATGCGGTTTCGGGATTCGGCGATATCTTCATCCGTCTGGATCCCGACTCCTACAGCGGCGATCTGCACGTGAACATTCAGACGGGCAACGGCACCATCACGTTCTACCTGCCGGAAACATCGAGAGCCAGTATTGAGGCCGCCGTCGACAAAGTGGCCGCCAATGCCCGGCAGCCCATCGTGGCGGACTTCCCGATCACGAACTCCATGCCGCCCCTTCGCAGC
>DASUFH010000146.1:0-2220 GCA_036274645.1 Terriglobia bacterium | reverse complement strand
AAACATTTGTGGTGTCCACCGGACGGGAATTCAAAAAGCTGGCCGAGAACCAGCTCGGTGATGGCTTCATGGCCTCGCCAGGCGTCAGCGGCCGCGCGTTGTTCCTGCGAAGCCGCACCCACCTGTATCGGGTGGAGGAGTAGATTCGATCCTATTTTCGATCCTATTTCCGAAGCCGGTAGAACTTTGTCCCGCTCGGCGTCACGAGATAAGGACTCGTCGTTGCGGCAACGCTCCACGGACCGGATACCGTTCCGGATTCTTCCAGCACATAGCTGGGCGCGCTCCAGAAAAACAGGAGGTCGTCTCCGAACGGCATGAGGTCAAGGCGAGGCGGCGGAGGCGGCGGCGCGGCCACCAGTTCGAAATTAAAGCTGAGGTCTGAACTGTCGAGGTCTTGCTGATGAATCTCCACCGCCGCCACGTTGGCGCCAGCTCGCAACACGGACGCATCGACTGTCGCGGTATCGATGGCGTTTTCCGCTGACGAGCCGGTCGCAAGAGTCGTGCTGCTGATTGTGCCCGTGGGGAGATTCGAGCTGCGGAAGATTTCCGTGCCATTGACGTAGACCACACCGGCGTCGTCGCGGAGCAGCCACATGTCCAGCGTCGCGAACAAGGAGGGATCCGCGACGTTAAACGTATGACGGAAATAGGTTGTGATGTATTTGTTGTTCGCATCGGGCCCATAACCCACCACGGTCGCCTCCCCTCCATCGCCGTAGCCGAGTTCTGCACGGCCCGAGGCCCAGGCCGAATCGTCATAGGAGTTCTGACGCCACACGGTTCCGGCGTTAATGCCGGTATCCAGATACTTCCACACGGCTCCGCGCGGGATCAGGGTGGTCGTGGTCGGGCCCGGCGATGCGGGCAGGTTCAAATACCAGGCTTCGCTCAGCCCGGAAAGCTGCCCGCCCGCGGGATTGCTGAGGGACACGCGCACCGCGGAGTAGGACTGGGGCGCGCTGATGTTGCCTGGAATCAGTTTCACCGTTTCACCGGGAGTAAACTCGAGCGTCCCGCTCGACAACGAACCGGAAGGACCATCGATCGCGTAGGCGACCGAAACCGGATGAGCCGTGAATGTGCTCAGGCGGACGGGAATGCCATTGGTGACGTTGATGACGGGCTGGCTGCTGGACCAGACCGCCAGACCAACGCCGACGGCAGCGTCGGCCGGGACCTTCATGAAGGGTGTCAGTCGCGCGGCGTCCGTGGCTGGATTCCAAACCGCATTGGTGGGGTGATATGGGCTCGCGGCAGTCAGCCAATTCGATCGAACATCCATGTCGTTGGTGCGATAACCCCAGGTGTTGTCCCAGACGCGGCCCCACACGTCGCGATAGTTATGAAGGACGAAGGAGTTGGAAAGCCAAAGAAAGCCGCCTTTCAGGCCCAAACCCGACGTGCCCGTGTAATTGTCGCCGTAGCGAACTCCCACCGCGTTGGCCGTCGAAAGAATTCGGTCGGCATAACAAAGCGGCGTGTTCGTTCGCTCGCTCCACCCGCATTCGAAGCCCTGACCGCTGTTCATCGTCACGGTGTCATAGGTCCATGTCCGCCGGCCATCGCCTGACCAAGCCATGCATTCGTGAAGGGCCGATTCCACCCAGCAGTTGGAAACGACCACGGTCCCGGCGCCGCCCGAGCCGGAGTCAATGGCGTCATCCTTGCAAAACCCGAACAGGCTGTTGAGCAGGATGTGCGTGCCGGTGGTGAAATAGATCGCGTCGAAATCGGAATCGGCGATCTCGGCGTTGTAAACGCCATCAATGGATGGGAACTCCACGATGGACGAGTGATTTACAATGACGGTGCCTCCCACGTACTCACCGCACGTGATGGCGCGCTGCATGACACAGTGATCGTATGTGACGTTCGCGTTGTAGCCGTTGCCGATTTGCCCGGCATTGTTGATGGCAAAACAGTTGGTCAGGAAAACCCGCGTCCCAGCCTGGGCCAGGAAAAGCGCCTGTTCCGAGCGATGGCTGGATCCAGGAGAGAAGCTGAAACTTTCCGCCGCTCCCGAGCCGGTAAAGATGGCGCCTTCTCCAATGATTTCCGCGCCCGAATTTCTCATGACAAATCCGCCCCAGGCGCCGGCGTGCACTTCTGGAGCGACACGGTTGGTGGATGTGAAGACCACCGGGTTCGCCTTGGAGCCGCGGATCACGATGCGGCCGTTGTTGATGATATTTACGCCGGGCATGAGCCGGATCA
>DASUFH010000145.1:0-5027 GCA_036274645.1 Terriglobia bacterium | reverse complement strand
ACATCGCACAACAGCCAGCGGACAACGGACAACGGGGGGACGCAAAGTGGCAATGGGCGGTCATAGACCGCCCCGACAATCTGCTTTTCCACACAAAGTACTTGACATAAAAGCACCCCCTCTTCATCATTCGAGGCGATGAACGCGCAACGACATCTCGAACCGGTCCCGGCGCTGCACGATCACGCCATGGACAACATCCGTTTCATCCGGGAAACAATGGAGCGCGCCGTCTCATTTACGGCCGTATCGGGCCGCTGCGGCGTGGCGGTGGGCGTTATTGGCGTCGTTACAGCCGTTGTTGTTCGGAGCCGCGCCTTTGACAGCGTATGGCTCTGGTCATGGATAGCCGCGGCCGCCGTCTCCTGCGCCATCTGGACGTGGGCCAGTCACCGCAAGGCGCGCGCCGCCGGCATGCGCCTGTTCGCGGGCCCCGGGCGAAAGTTTGCGCTCAACCTGGCGCCCTCCTTCACCGCGGCGGCGGCGTTGACTCCGGCGCTGTTCCGCGCCGGCCTGGCCGGGCTGCTGCCCGGCGCGTGGCTGCTGCTCTACGGCGCGGGCGTCATTACGGCCGGCGCCTTCTCCATTCGTATCGTCGCCGTCATGGGACTGGCCTTCATGGCGCTGGGAGCGGTCGCGCTCGCCTGTCCGGCCTCCTGGGGAACGATTTTCATGGCCGCGGGGTTCGGCGTTCTGCACGTCATCTTCGGCGCGCTCATCGCCCGGAGGCACGGTGGCTAAAGCGAACACCATCAAGCAGGACCGACCACGTTCGCCCCATCCGGCGGAAAAAGCGCCGGATCTTGATCGTCTGATCCACGAACGCATGCGCCTCGGCATCGTCAGCGCGCTCGCGGCCAGCGAGTCGCTCACGTTCAACGATCTGAAGGAACTGCTCAAAAGCACCGACGGCAACATCAGCGTCCACACCCGGAAACTCGAAGAGGCGAAATACATTTCCTGCGCCAAGACTTTCGACGGGCGGATTCCCCGGACCGAATACCGTCTCACCGCCACCGGACGCCGCGCTCTGGAACGCTACCTGGACCATATGCAGGCGCTGATCGACGCGGCGCGCGATCCGTAAAAAAATTTGGAGCGTTACTTTATACTGAAGAGTACTTTCTATAAAAGGAGTCCAGGAAATGTCAGCCCACCCCGGAATATTTACAGCCGGCTCGCCGGTCGCGGATCATGCCGCGTTCGAAGTTGAAACCACGGCGTGCCTCGTGTTCATCGACATCACGGATCGGGTCGTGGATGTGGTGACGGCCTCCGGCGTCCGCAGAGGAATCGTCAATGTACAGAGCGCGCACACGACCGCGGCGATCATCGTGAACGAACATGAGCCGCTGCTCATCGACGACATGAAACGTGTCCTCGAGCGCCTGGCGCCGCGGAGCGACGAATACCGTCACGACGCGTTCGATGTCCGGACCGTGAACCTGGGACCGGACGAGCGGCCGAATGGCCACGCCCACTGCAAAGCGATGTTCCTCCGGACATCGGAAAGCCTGAATATCTGGGACGGGCGTCTTCAGTTAGGGCAGTGGCAGCGGATCTTTCTGGTCGAACTCGACGGCGCGCGGAAACGCGCGTTCTCGATAAACGTGGTGGGGCAATCCGAGGACTGGAGTTGAAAATTCAAGGCGGCAGGATTGCCGCCCTGGTAGTTTGAAAACGGGCTACTGCTCGCTGGCGGCGGGATCGCCGCCCTGTGGTCGTTGAAGGCTACTGTTTGCTGGCGGCGGGATCGCCGCCCTGTGGTCGTTGACCTCTACTGCTCGCTGGCGGCGGGATCGCCGCCCTGTGGTCGTTGACCTCTACTGTTTGCTGGCGGCGATCGCGTTCAGGGTCTGATCGATCAGGCGCTCGTTGTCCTGCCGGTTCACGTGCCGTTCGAGCAGCTTTCCGGCGATGGTCACGGAAAGATCAACGGCTTCGTTGCGGATCTCATCGAGCGCGCGACGGGTTTCCACCTGAATCTGCCGCTGCGCGTTGCGAACAATGGCGTCGGACTCCTCCCGCGCCTTCTGCCGCAGTTCCGCTCCCAGCCTTTCGGCGTCCGACCGGCTGCGGGACAACACTCCCTCCGCGTCGATTCGCGCCTGCTGCAGAATTCGCGCGGATTCCTGCTGCACGCGCTCCAGTTCTTCCTTCGTCTTTTGGGCGTGATCGAGCGATTTACGGATCGTCTCTTCCCGCGCCGCCAGGGCCTCCAGAAGGGGCTTCCATCCAAACTTCGTCAGCAGAGCCAGCAGTACCAGGAAAACGACGATGGCCCAGATGAATAGTCCGGGCTCGACGTGAACCAGTGGATTCATACGCGATCCTTCTTCCGTTTGGTTACTTCAACAGCACGATGAGAAGCACAAACACTTCCGCCAGAATCGCCACGCCTTCCAGCAGGAACAGGGGAAGGTTGACAGCTCCGGTGATGCTGCCGGCAGCGCTCGGCTGACGCGCCACGCCTTCCGCGGCGGCCACAGCCAGCTTGCTGATCCCCGAAGCGGCGCCGATGACAATCAGGCCCAGACCGATTGCGGCGCCCAGATAATGCAGAACTTCCATTCTCGAATCCTCCGTAGTTTCTAATGATGAACGTGAATGGCCATGCCGATGAACACGGCCGTCAAAAGTGTGAACACGTACGCCTGAACGATAACGACGATGATCTCCAGTCCCGAGATCGCCACAGCAAGCGGAATCGATACCAGAAGTTGCACGCCGATGCCAACCAGCGCCTGATGGAACATTTCAGTGAACAGAAAGACAAACGACAGCAGCGCCAGGATCGCAATGTGCCCGCCCGTCATATTGGCCGCCAGTCGCATGGTCAGCGCAAACGGGCGAACAAAGAGCCCCATCACCTCAATCGGAATCAGGATGATGTAGACCAGCGGGTTCAGGCCATGGGGAACCATGTTTTTCCAGTGTTTGAAGAAGCCGTGCGCCTTGACGCCCGCCAGAATGATGGCAAAGAACGTAATCGTGGCCAGGGCCGCCGTTACGTTGAAATTGGCAGTCGTCGTCGTGCCGCCGTGGATGGCCCTGGCGATGAACGAATCCGGACCGGAATGCAGCACATAGTGATCCAGAAGGCCGATCACATCGAAGAGGGGAACCAGGCCGATCAGATTCGACGCGAAGATGAAGAAGAAGAACGTCAGCAGCAACGGCGCCCAGACCTTGACCCATTTCTTCCCGACATTGGGTTCGACGATATCGTCGCGGACCCAGAGGACGACAAACTCCAGCAGATTCATGAAGCCGGAGGGAATCCCACGGTTCTTCCTGAGATTGCGCTGTATGGTCCCGATCACGACCACGCCGACGATAAAGGCGACGATCCACAGCATCAGCACGTGCTTCGTCACCGAAAAATCGATGCCACAAACCGGCGGGATCTGAATCAGCGGGTGGGCGCCGTTGGCGACGTGACCAATGATCGTTTCTCCAGCGTTAAAACCCTCGGCGGCCTGTTCCGCGTGTTCTGCGACGTGTTCGGCCGCTTCAGCCCCGTGTTCTGCGACCGCTCCCTGACACAGCGATATGAAGTTCAACAAAAATGCCATCGATCTCTATGACGCCGGCGGCCTGCCGCCCTGCAATACGCGCTTCAGATGCAGCGCTTCAACCCAGTAAAAGACCACAAAGTAACCCGCAAAACTCACCGCAAAAGGCACGGGCTTCACGCCCACCAGCTTCACCATCACCGCCACGTACGCGCCCAGAAACACCATCTTGACCGCAAACGCGGCGATCATCCGGCCCAGCAGGGCCTCCGGTCTGTTCCGGGCCGACTCCACCAGGATCCACGTGCCCCCTACCGCCAGCAGCGGCCCGAGCATGCCGCAGACGATCTCGGCGCGAATCTCCCCGCCAGCCGCCGCAATCGCGGCCGCCGAGCATAAAACAATCCCCGCAATCGTCCAGGGGGTTCGCCGGTCCAGCTCCAGCGGGTCTGTCTTCATCATTGCCGCCAGACCGCCTTCGCCAGTTCGTAAAAACCGACGACGATTCCAACGAGCAAGCCGGTAAGCAGAAACCAGGGGGACGTGCCCCACCATCGATCCAGCGCGTATCCGATGCCACCGAGCAGGATAATTGCTCCAATCAGCGCATAGCTGGCCGCCGCCAACGGGGCCGATTGAACCACATTGTCCCGAAACGCCCGGGACGCGCGACTGATGAAGCTTTTGGCTTCCCGATCGGCCTCGTTCGGAACCTTCGGTTCGTTCACTGGAGCCTCACGCGCGCCGCTATTTCCGCCTCACACGGGATACACACACGGGCACACCACCCGTTTTTCCCGGCCGAGAATATACAGGATCGGTTGCAAAAGTTCACGCGGTTATTTGATGCTTTCTTCACAAGACCCCTCAACGGAAAGAGCGCCACCCGCCCCCGGTTATCCATTGTCCACTGTCTGTCGTCGATTGTCAGAACAATGAAAGAGGCGCTCAACCGCGCTCCCTGGGTCCCCGTCTGCCTGTAGGGGCGGTCTAACCGCCCGACGTTTCGGAGGGGAACCCCTGGTTTCATCAGAATTCACCACGAAAACACCGGGCGGCCCTGGACCGTCCCTACACCCACAATGCTCCCCCGGGTCTTTCGCTTTTGCCCGGCAAATCCTCTATCATGCCCTTATGAGTGTTCGGTCTCGAAAAACGTTCCAGCAACTGGTCACCCTGCCGGATGGAGCAATCCCCCTCGCCGAAGCGGCCCTGTTGATGGCAAACGAGGAATATCCCCAGCTGGAAGTCCGTCCATACATTGATCTTCTCGACGACATGGCCGAGTCGATCCGGGACACCCTGCAGGCTGGCGACGCGCCGCTGGAAACAATCGACAGGATCAACAACGTGCTGTTCGATACGCTGGGATTCCACGGAAACACCGAAAACTACTATGACCCGCGAAACAGCTTTCTGAACGATGTCATCGAGCGTCGAACGGGCATTCCGATCACGCTCTCGACCCTGTATCTCGAAATGGCGCGCCGTCTGAACGTGCCCATTTTTGGG
>DASUFH010000144.1:0-3402 GCA_036274645.1 Terriglobia bacterium | reverse complement strand
TTCATACCGCCATTCTCGTCGGCGATTATCTGTATGCGTGCGATGACCTGCTCGTCGATTCGCTGGCCGCCAACTTTCATGCCGGCAATCTACGAAATCTCGATTCTCGTGTCCAGCAAAAAGATATGGGACATGGTGAGGCCTGCTGCAGGGGCGGTCTATGAAGCTGTGAATGAATGGGGGACAGCCTCCGAATTCGGTGAAGGTGGCGTTGATAACGCAGCATTTGTCAGGCGAATTCGGAGGCTGTCCCCAATTCATTCACAGCGTTTCAGAATGTAACCCGTTGGATTGCAGAAGAATCCACCCCAAAACGTCGGGCGGTCATCGACCGCCGCTCAGCGACTGCGGGCGCCAGGACTGAAACCGATGAATCCTCGGCGAATTGGGGGTTGCCATGGATGGCATCAACGAACGGACGCAAGGATTCTCCCTGCTGGAATTGCTGATAGTTGTGGCGATCATCCTGATCATCGCCACGATCGCGATCCCGAGCTTTCTCAAATCACGCCAGAGCGCCAACGAAACCGCCGCGATTGCAAACCTGCGCACGCTCAGTAACGCTCAGGCGACGTACAGCGTTTCCAATGGAGGTCAATACACGACGCTGGGCGGCCTCGTGAGCTACCAACTGCTCGACCAGCGGTTTGCCACCGGAACCTTGAACGGCTATACGATCGCCGTGGCCGCCAGCGCGTACGACTACACAGCCGTTGCGACACCCGCCACGCCGAATAGCGGACGGTATGGTTACTATCTCGTTCCCGATGGCGTGGTCCGCTATTCGACGGCCGCGAGCCTCGCGCCGGCAGGGAAGTCGGGCAATCCCGTGAATTAGGCGGCTCGGCAAGGGTTCCCGTCTGCATGTAGGGGCGGTCTATGACTGCCCAGATGTTTCGGAGTGAATTCCTGTGAAACCAGGGGGTTCCACTCCGAAACGTCGGGCGGTCATGGACCGCCCCTGGAGGCAGACGGGGAAGCCAGCTTCGCCGGGAGAGGGCGCGCTCAGGGAACTCACGTTGTTGCCAGGTGTACGACGGTGTAGGAGCGGGCGGGAAGTTTGAAGGTCATCCGCGCGGCCGGTTTCGGGGCGTCGAGAGCGCGGGGAACGACGCGCTGCGGTTGCTCGAAGGTATTGAACGCCTTCAGGTCCGAACCCGTCAGCGTTTCGCAGGCGAGGACGCGCGTTGGCGTCGGGCCGCGCCATTCGACGGCGACCTCCCGTTCGGCGTCCAGGTCGCGATTCAGCATGAGCGCGCACACCTGTCCGTTCCGGGAATCGAATGTCGCCACGATATCGACGAACGGTACCTGGTCATTGCGCGCAAAGTCCTGCTGCAGGCCTTCGGCGCGGATGGGATAGGTTTCCGATTCGATCTGCAAATCAAGAATCCGCCCGCGCGCGTATTTCAGCGCCCAGGAGTACGGGTAAAACGTGCTTTGCCGGAGGACGCCGGTGTCGTTGGTCACCAGGGGCGCGATGACGTTGACGATCTGGGCAAGGCACGCCACCCGCACACGATCGGCGTTGCGCAGGAGTGTGTTGAGGAACCCTCCGACGAGCAGCGCGTCTTCGAGGTTATAGACTTCTTCCAGCAGCTTTGGCGCAAATGCGCGTTTGCCGTCCGTATACGCCCCGCCGCGCGCGCGATACCAGACGTTCCATTCATCGAACGAGAGCCAGAGCCGCTTGGTGGAGCGGCGCAGTCCCTGCACGTAATCGCAGACCGCCGCAGCCTCGGCAATCTGGCGGTCCATGTCGAGGTTCATGGCGAGATAGCGGGCCGTGCTGTTTCCCGTGAGTTCGCGCGTATTCCCGTAGTACGCGTGCAGAGACAGCCCGTCCACCTGGTCGTAGCATTCCTCAAGGACTTCGCGATCCCACACCAGATACTGGGGCATGTTCGTTCCGCTCGAGCCGCAGGCGATCAACTGCGCGTCGCGGTCGATCACCCGGATCTGCCGCGCCGTGTCACGGGCCTTGCGGCCATAATCGCGGGAGGTCATCTGCCCCATTTGCCACGGCCCATCCATCTCATTTCCGAGACACCAGTAACGGACGTTGTGCGGCTGTTCGTATCCATGGGCGCGCCGCAGATCGCTCCATTTGGTGCCGCGATCCACGTTGCAGTATTCGACATAGTTCACAGCCATCTCGGCCGTTCCCGTGCCGAAATTGAAGCCAAGCAGCGGTTCGGAGCCGATCAGCCGGCACCACGTGATGAACTCGTTGGTGCCGAACTGATTCGTCTCGAGTGAGTTCCAGGCGCGCTCGAGTACGGTCGGCCGCTGGCTTTTCGGGCCGACGCCATCCAGCCAGTTGTATCCCGAGATGAAGTTGCCTCCCGGATAACGCATGATCGTGACGCCGAGGTCCCGGACCTGGCCGATGACATCCGTACGGAATCCGTTCCCGTCGGCCAGCGGAGAACCCGGCTGGTAAACGCCGGTGTAAACCGCGCGGCCAAGATGTTCGAGGAAAGCCCCAAACAGCCGCCGATCAAAGTCCACGCGGTAGCGTGACGGATTGATCGTGACGCGAACGGGTCCACGGGCGCTCTGTGCATAGCCGAGCCGGCCCAGCCACGCGCCTGTCGCAAGCGCCGCGCCGGATTTTCCGAGCGAGGCAAGGAATTGGCGTCGATCCACGGGAATCATCATGTATGGAAACTCCAGATTTCACGCGAAGCATACCAGAACGATCGGTCCAGGGGACATTGAATGGCTTCCAGACTTGCCTTCCAGATTTGCCGTCCAGACCTGTCTTGCAGGGGGCTGCATGGCGCCAAGGTCGATGGCGCCTCCGTGGCTCTCAGAATTTCGCGTCCCCCTGAGAACATCCACCCCGTCAGAGTTCAGGAGGACGCCATGGATGGCATGCACGAAAGAGCAAAAGGATTTTCCCTGCTGGAGTTGTTGATTGTTGTCGCGATCATCTTGATCATCGCCACGATTGCGGTTCCCAGTCTCCTCAAAACCCGCCAGAGCGCCAATGAAACCGCGGCTATCGCCAATCTGCGGACGCTGAGCAACGCTCAGGCGACATACAGTATTTCCAATGGCGGGCAGTACGGAACGCTGGCTGACCTCGTCAGCGCTCAATTGCTCGACGAACGATTTACCTCCGGGGTTCTGAACGGCTACACGATCGCTGTGAAGAGCAGCGGGGATGATTTTGTGGCCGTGGCCACACCCGCGTCGCCTTCCTCCGGCCGCTACGGCTACTACCTTGTGCCCGACGGTGTCGTGCGCTACCTGTCGGCGATATCTCTCGCGCCTTCAGGGAAGTCGGGCAGCCCCGTAAACTGAGTCCCGTCCCCCACTTATTCGTTAACTGTTGGCTGTTCACTATTAACTGCTTCACTTAGACATTTGTCATTCCGTATCCGGCCAACGAACCGT
>DASUFH010000143.1:0-2500 GCA_036274645.1 Terriglobia bacterium | reverse complement strand
TTCATACCGCCATTCTCGTCGGCGATTATCTGTATGCGTGCGATGACCTGCTCGTCGATTCGCTGGCCGCCAACTTTCATGCCGGCAATCTACGAAATCTCGATTCTCGTGTCCAGCAAAAAGATATGGGACATGGTGAGGTTTGCTTGTAGGGGCGGTCTATGACCGCCCATTGTTTCGGAGTGAGTTTTGTGAAACCAAGGGGTTCCATTCCGGACGCCGGGCGGTCTATGACCGCCCCGACAAGCCTATGTCCTGGAGTCCAGGATCTCCGCTACCGCCGCATTCACCTGCTGCGTGGTGACCGATTCGATGCACAGCGGAGTCTCCGCGACGTGACACTCATAGCCGGCGCAGGGATTGCATTCGAACGGATTCTGGACCACTCTGGACTCCACGCCCCATGGCCTCCAGTGTGTCGAATTCGAGGAGCCCCACGGAACGACCACCGGAACACCAACCGCCGCGGCCAGGTGCATCGGGCCCGAGTCGCAGCCCACGAACAGCGCGGCGCCGCGAATCAACTCGGCCAGTTCCGGAATCGTCAGCCCCAGCAGAATCGTGGCGCCTGGTGTCTCCTGCGCCGCGCGGGAAACCATGCCTTCCTCCCCGGGTCCACAGGTGAAAACGATGCCGAGTCCGCGCCGGCGCAGTCCCGCGGCCACCGCCGCGAAGCGGGCTGCGTCCCAGCGCTTGGTGGTCCATGCCGTGCCGGGATGGATGACGGCGTACGGTCTTTCCTTGACCGCGGCGCGCATCCGTTCAGCCTCCGCCGGATGATCCGCATATCGCAGTGGAGGACATTCTTCCCGGGTCATTCCCAGCCAGCGGAACGCCAGCATCGACGCTTCCACGGAATGCGCCGAATATTCAATGCGGGGCGCAAGGCCATGATAGAGCCAGGAGTACTGGTATCCTTCCACCCCGATTCGCCGGCCCCATGGGGCCAGCGTGTAGAACAGGCTCGTCGGCCCGCCGTGGAGATTGAGCGTCAGCGAAAAACGTCGGCCCGCCAGGCGCGCGGCCATCGCGTATTTGGACTTCACGGTCAGGACTTCATGAAAGTCCGGATTGCCGTCAAAACAGGGGGCGAATCGTTCTTCCGCCAGAACAGAGATGCGGAAATCCGGGAACTCTTCTTTCAGCGCCCGTACCGGCCCCGTCAACAGCAGACAGTCCCCCATCGAGCGCAGCCGTATCAGCAGAATGCGCGCATTCGGGGAGAGCCTTCTGAAGAGATCCTTAGTCTTCAATCCTGGCTTCTTCGGGTTTCATGATGGGGATGTCGTCGCGTATCGGATACACGCGGCGGCAGGTGGGGCACTTCAATCCCTGTTGGTTAGTGGTGAGAGAAACCGGCGTCTTACACAGGGGACAAACCAAAAGCTTGAGCAATTCCGGATGCACCGCCATAGCGGCGGCAATGGTAGCACAGAGGCGCCGCCGTCTCTGCAGGCGACTTCAGGATGTCCGGGGGCCGCGGAAATGGATCTCCAGTTCGTCGCGATGACGGGTGTGATCGCGAGCTTCACTCTGGTCGATCAGGCCCAGTCGGACGAGATCGGCCAGCGATTCCTCCATCGAGAATGAGCCGTCCGCGCGCGTGATGGTCAGTTCCTGATGCAGGTGCTGCAGCGCGTTCTTGCGCACGTGCTGGCGCGCCCCGTACCCCATCATCAGCAGTTCGGCCGCCGGCACGCGGCCTCCGCCGGTTTTCGGCAGGAGAATCTGTGTCATGACTGCGGCGAGGGCCATGGCGAGTTCCTGCCGGATCGTCGGCTGGCGCTCGGCCGAAAAGGAGTCGGAGATTCGCGATATCGTGGAAGCGAGGTCTCCGGTGTGCAGCGTGGAAAACACGAGGTGCCCGGTCTCCGCCGCCGCCAGAGCGATGCGCATTGTTTCCGGATCGCGCATCTCCCCCACCACCAGCACGTCCGGCGCCTGCCGCAGCGCGGACCGCAGCGCAGTCGGGAAATCGGGCGCATCCACGCCGATTTCCACCTGTTCAATGACGCTTCTCCCGTGCGGATGTTCGTATTCGATCGGATCTTCAATCGTGATGATGTGGCGCGCCTCTCTCCGGTTGATCTCGTTGATGAGCGCGGCCAGCGTCGTCGTTTTGCCCGATCCGGTCGGTCCCCCGATCAACACCAGCCCGTAGGGCAGCCGGGTGATCGCATCGATACTCCGCGTAAAGCCCAGTTCACCGAGTTGCGGCGGGCGGTTGGCAAACGTCCGGATTGCGGCCGCCGGGCGTCCGCGCTCGCGATGCAGATTGACGCGGAACCGGCCGAGCAGCGGGAATTCGAACGACGTGTCGATGGATGATTCGCCGGAGCGATAACGTTCCATCATGCGCTTCTGCAGGGAACTCTCGAGCGCGTCGACGATGTCCTGTCCCGAGAGGACCTCTTCATCCAACGGCCGCACCTCACCATCAACACGGATGGACGGCGGCAGACCGGTCACGAGAAAAAGATCGCTCCCCGAATGATCGATC
>DASUFH010000142.1:0-10907 GCA_036274645.1 Terriglobia bacterium | reverse complement strand
GGACTACAGCCGGTCCGTTCCGTCCCTGCGCGGCGCGATCGCGGTGATGGACGGCGCCGGGCTTTTCGCAGAGGACGGCGCAAACGGCCGCGTCACCGTAGTGGAAGACCTGACGGCGGATCTCGCCGTTGCCCGGTTGTTCAAGAATCTGTATGAGCCCCTTGGCGCGCGTTCCTGCATGGTGGCTCCGTGTGAGCGTCAGGGGCATTGGGTCGGCAGTCTGTGGGTCAGCTGCGATGAACCACGGCGCTGGACTCCGGGAGAGGTGGAGCTGTTGCGCACTGTGGCGGAACGCGTCTGGATCCTGGCCGAGGAATCCCGCGCCGCCGAAGAAATGCGACAGATCACCGCGGATCTGCAGGCTGCCCACGTCCAATTGCTCAAACACGCCGGCGAACTGGAGGAAAAAGTCCGGGAGAGGACGGCCGAACTCTCGCAGGCGAACGACCGGCTGCAAACCGCCCTGATGGATCGGCTGCAACTCGACGCCAGCCGGGAACAGTTGCGGCGCCGTCTGGCCAGCGCCCATGAGGAGGAACGGCGCCGTATTTCGCGCGAACTGCACGACCAGATGGGGCAGCGCGTGATTGCGCTCAGCCTTGGATTGAACGCCCTGAAAGCGGCCGCCGGAGATCAGGAGACGGTTGCCCGCCTTCTGCCCGCTCTTCAGGAGCTGGCTTCGCAGACCGGCCAGGATCTGCACCGTGTGGCGCTGGAACTCCGCCAGCCCGCCCTCGACGACCTGGGGCTGACCAGCGCCATCCAGAGCCACGTCCGCAGCTGGTCGAGAAGCACGGGTATCGCGGCGGACTTTCAACAGAGTGGGTATGAAGACAGTCCGGTTTCCGAGGCGGTCGAAACCACTCTCTACCGCTTCGTCCAGGAAGCCCTCAACAACGTCGCCAAACATGCGGACGCCAGTCAGGTAAGCGTCATTCTCGAGCACAACGGCGCCGGCACCCAGGCGATTGTCGAAGACAACGGCTGCGGCTTCGATGTCGAAGCCGCTCTGCGTGTCTCGATGCCCAGGGGACGCCTCGGCCTGCTCGGCATGCGTGAACGCCTGCTTCTTGTCGGGGGCACCCTGAATATCGAATCCACCAGGCGCGGAACAACGCTGTTTGCGCGCATTCCTCCGAGGAGGCAAGACGAAAAAGAAAGCCAAAATTCGCATTCTTCTCGTTGATGACCACCCGGTTGTCCGCGAAGGACTGAAGACGCTGCTCGAGGCCCAGGCCGACATGGCCGTGATCGGCGAAGCGGAAGAGGCGCGCTCCGCCCTGGCGCTGGCGGCACAACTGCGTCCGGACGTCGTCATCATGGATCTTTCCATGCCCGGCATGAACGGGATCGAGGCGACCCGCCTGCTAAAACAGGAGCAACCGGACGCCCGGGTGATTGCGCTGACCTTCTTTGAAGATGAAACCTACGCGGAGGAGGCCGCCTCCGTCGGCGTTTGCGGCTATGTGACCAAACGGTCCGCCCCCGCGCACCTGGTGGAAGCGGTGCGTCTGGTGGCGGGAGGCAAGCGGGTATTCCGATTCGCCGACCCCGCGCCCTCCGGCCTCGAAGACGCGTTGCCGGAGGATCCCGAGCCGCTCCGCCTGGCGCCCGCCATGACGGACGAGGAACTCCAGGTTGCCCGCCTGGTCGCGCAGGGCCGTACCAACCACGAAATCGCCGCCCAGCTCGAGATGGATCCCAGAGTTGTCGACCGCCACAAGGTTCAGGTCATGGACAAGCTGGGACTGCGCAGCCGCGCCGAACTCATCCGCCTGGCCATTCGCCAGCAGTGGATTTAGAAGGCGATCTATCCTGCGTCGGAGTGCGCGGCGGCGCGGCGTACTGTTGTTTAATTAGCCGGAAGGCTCTTTAGCATGGTATCGTCCGGCCGGTCCTTCGGATAAGACGTTCCCCCCCCGTTTCCATTCCCGGAAGACAAAAACAAGGGTTTTCACGAGTTGGCCCATCCTCATTGAATTCGTACGATACCGGCATTCGAAGGCCAATGAGGGTCTCAGCGGATGAAGCGCTGGTGAATGTGAGATGCGAAAAGGCGCCTTGCGGTACCTCGTCGCATTGGATAACGAGTTGCTGTTTTTCTGGGGTAAGACGAGTCGGACCAGTTGAAAAAGGAGCGCAGGAAATGCTGGAACCCGCTGTCTGTAACTATCCCGAGGCAATCGAGCCAAAGACCCACTCGCTGGTGAAGACGCTGATCCTGGCGGGAGGCCGGGGAGAACGTATGTCTCCGTTGACTGAATCCAGACCCAAACCGTTGCTTCCTTTTGGCGACAGTCGGATTATCGACTTCACGCTCCAGAACTGCTTTCGGTCCGACCTCAAGGAAGCCGTGCTCCTGACGCAATATAAACATGAGCAGATCTCGGCCTACGTCCGGGACACCTGGGGAGGTCAATACCGCTGCCTTGCGCCGGTGACGGGGAAGCGCTACCACGGTGTTGCGGACGCCGTGTATCAGAATGCCTCGCTGCTCATCGAAGACGCGGCTCAACACGTGTTGATCCTTTCTGCGAGTTGTGTTCATCAGATGGACTACCGGCGTCTCATTTCTCGACACATCGAGAGCGGCGCCGACGCCACCGTTTCGGCCATCCGGCTTTCGGAGGCCGCCGCTGCGGGGCTGTCCGCCATGACTGTGGGACCGGATCTTGGTATTCGCGACTACGGAGTGGGCTTGAAGCCGGAATGTTCCGAAGGCCGGCTGGTTGCGGCGGGGGCCACCATTTTCAAGATGCGGGTCCTGGTGGAGTCGCTGGCCCGGTTTTGCGAACGGGGCTTCGGGATCGACATGGACCGGGATGTGATTCCGTGGCTCGTCGAATCGGCCCGCGTTATGGCCTGGGAGTACGGCAGAGGGGCAGCGGCGAGGCCGTTCTGGAGCAATATCCGCACCCTGGACGACTACTACGTCGCGTGTATGACTGGGGTTGGAGCCATGCCGGGCCCGACAGCAAGACGGGTTTCGCGCCGCGGTGCGCCCCGTCTCTCCAGCCTTTGCGGGTCGGCGCAGGTTGTGGATACGGTGCTCGCGGATGGCGTGCGCGTAGAAGAAGGCGCGCGAGTTGAGCATAGCGTGCTGATGCCCGGCGTTAAGGTCGGCGAAGGCGCTCGCCTGCGCCGCGTCATTGTGGATGAAGGGGTTCAGATTCCCGCCAATACCTCCATCGGAGGCGCTCCACAACGCGATAGCGAACGATACACGATCAGCCCGGGCGGCGTTACCGTCGTCAGCGCCGGCGCGATCGACATGCCCGGGCGCTTCCGGCCCCGGCGCGAACGGACTGCGCTTGTCCGTCCCAAAGCGGCTTCAGGCCACCGGCTGCTGCTGTGGAAGGGATAGGTCAGGAACAGGCGCGCGGTGGCCGCGCCTTTCAGCAACGGACAGCCACTAAATCAATCGAGAGAAGAAACAGGATCGCTGATCGCGATCTGGGAGGATCAGTAATGTCGAGACTGTTTGTCGGTAACATTCCGCACTCATGCAACGACCTGGATATTCAACAGTGGTTTGAAAACCAGGGGTTGTCTGTGGATTCCGTGGAGATCGTTCGGGATCGGGTCACCGGTCATTCGCGCGGTTTCGCTTTTGTCGAAGTCGGGAACGCTCCCGATCCGAAGAGCGTCATCGAGCAATTGAATGGTCGGCGTCTGGTTGGCAGAATCCTCACCGTTGGAGAAGCCAAACCCAAAACCTTCGACACACGCGTTGCTTGAATCGATGCTGCTCCGGAACGGAGCAACACCACTGTCCACACTGTACCGTTGCGGCGCATGTTTCCCTGACGGGGATGTGGCGAATGGCAGCGGCGACGTACTCAATCCAGTACCAGACGGCGGTGGGGCGAATGGCCCCAGCCGTGCAACCAATAGGGCAGGTCACAAGGAAGACTCAGAATCAAATAAGATTCTGGATCAACCTGTGACGGAAGAGCCATCAATGACACGATCGGCACGACGAAGGTCGCCTGGTCGGAGCCGGTGGCTCTTCACCCTTTTTGGTTGTTTCCCGCTACGTTCATCCTTCCATTCAGCAGTCCCTTAACGTTCATCTTTCGGTCCCGGCGTCATCGCTTCCGAGTCGATCAATATGTGTTTAACGTGCCGGTGTTTTCTCCGGATTTCCCCTTCGATTCGACGGATACAACTCTGAATCTCCGCGGGCGTAAGTCCTCGTTCGAACCGTAGATTCAGGGCCAGCAGAAGTGTATCGGCGCCGAACCGCATCGTCAGCATGCGGGTCGGGTTCTCGACCCCGTTTTCTGCCCGGACTATGCGCCGGACATCCTCCAGCGTGGCGCTCGTGGCGTCTTCACCGGCGAGCCGCCGTCGGAGATTGCGGGCGAGCGCTCCGGCGACAGTGATAAGCAGAGCCCCGATGGCCACTGCCGCGATGCCGTCGAATACCGGATTGACCATCGCGGCCAGGTAGACGCCGGCTGTCGCAATCGACAATCCAAGCAGCGTAACGGCCGACTGCAAGACCACGGCCGCCTTTGCGACACCGCGCTGCCGGGCAGGGGGAAAGCTGTCTGGACTTGATCCGGTTACGCGAAGCCGCCGGGCTTTCGCAAGCAGGGAAATCGATTCGATGACGAAGGCGCCAAAGAGAATCGCATAGTTCCAGCCGACGTGTTCAGGGGGCGTGGGGCGCAACAGGTGGCGCATTCCCTCGTAGACCGCAATAGCTCCTCCCACGGTGAATGCCATGACCGCTACGATGGATGTCCAGGAATTGCGCGCCTTGCCTTCTTCGGCTTGTTGGCCGTTGCGGGCCGGGCTCCCTCCCCCTGGCTCGTGGCCGGGCAAACTCCCGTAGCCCGCATGCGCGATCGAATGGACGCCTTCGGCGATCATGGCGGAACTCCCGGTTATTGCCGCCGCGGTGAACTTGCCGAGCGCAATCGTGAGGTCAATACCCATCGCCGCAAGACTGGCGGTCCTGTATTCCGCCATAGTCAACTTTCCTCGCTGCCGATGCGCGACAGCAGCGGGATCTCTTCGTCCATGCCGGTCAGGGCCTTTTGATGACAATGGCCATGCAGCAGAGCCGGCGCTCGCAATAGCCCGGGATAGAACTGCGGGGCGCGCCGGTTGAGGAACTCGGCGAGTTGGAAGGTCTGTTCCTTGAGTCTCCGGGCGTCCGCGTCCTGGGGGAAAAGCGGACCCAACTCGTCGCGAAAGACGGCGGCGCAACTGGGTTCCAGCACGATGATCGGCGTGCCCGCGGAGAGCGCGGGCCGAAGATGGGTCAATATCCGGCGCCACATCCGCCGGGCGGTGAGCCGCATCCCCTGGTTGTAGAGCCCACGCCCGCAGCACAGCGGGATGGAAGGGATGGTGACGCTGTAGCCGGCCGTTTCCAGGACCTCCACGGCGGCCTCCGCCGTTTCCGGATGAAAGTGGTTGTTGAAGGTGTCGGGCCACAGCAGGACTTCTTCAAAGTCGATCCGCGCGTGGATGCATCCCTGGCCGAAGTGGCCATAGAGAGAGCAGCGATAGCCGTGATGATCCAGCAGTCGCCGGAGATCGCGCAGGTATTCGCCGTCCAGCTCATGGACATTGTCTTCGGTGCGAGTGCAGCACTTTTCCAGCTTGCGCATTTTCGCGCTGACCGTCTTGGACATATCGGGACCATCGCGCGGTCCAGTCGTTCGCCAGCTGTCAGCCGAATCGCTGCTTTCACCTGTCGCAATCCGGATGCCGTGCCGCCGGGCGGGTTATCCCGGCAGCCCGGCCACAGACGGAGCCGGATTCGCCGGGCGGCTGGTTCCCGGATGAATCGATGTGTGCGTCCTGTTCCACGAACGCACATCCGCGGACCCGCCGGTTCGCGGATGTCCGCGCCGGTTGGCCGCGCGCATCCGGTCGAATGAGGTGGAACGCGCGAGGGAAGCCGATCCGTTGCAGGGCACAGCGATTGCACGAACACCAGCGCGCGACAAAAGCGCGAAGCGGTCCGCCAACGCCCTGGCGTTGACGCCGGCGGCAGGCCGCTCAATGCGAATCCGTTATCGGGAAGGGAGGAATGGTGAAATCCAACGTGAATTCAAAAACCCAATCCGGGTCGGCCGAGTCCAATCTCGTGTGTCCGGGATGCGGTTTGGAGCGATCCCAATGGACCGGCAGCGGCTACGAGTTTGCTAACAAACGCTATTGCTGCGAGGGATGCGCCGATGGCTCCGGATGCACATGCGACACGGATCTTGGCAGGATGAGCGCCTGAACCGGTCAAGGCGTCTGGAGTGGCAGACACAGGAGATGAACACCAAATCCGAGGAGGAGTTCTCTATGAGACGACGAATCGGCTTACGAGGTTGGGTCTGTGTCACGCTGGGCTGCATTTCCGTGTTCGCTCAGAATCCGATCGCGCCGGGCGTAAAAGTTAATTCAACCTCACCCTCCGCGACGGCGCCCGATGAACGCGGCGCGTTTCTGCGGCAGGCCATCGAGATCAACGCAGCGGAGATTCAACTTGGCAGGCTTGCCCTGGCGAAGACGCAGAATCCCCAGGTGAGGGAATACGCGGAGATGATGATCAAAGATCACATTGCCGGGCTGGAGAAATTTCAGAAACTGCAACCTGGATACCGGGCCGGTCAGCGGGGCGTCCCGCCGTTGTCCGCGGAAGACGAAAAGCTGAAGGTTCGATTGTCGGATCTTACCGGCGAGCAGTTCGATCGCGAATACATGGGCGCCATGGTCAGCGGGCATCGTGATGCGGTGACCCTTTTCGAGCGCCAGGCCAACGCACGCGTCGCCCACAGCCAGAACAAGGATGTCGCGGCCCGGGCCAATGCTCTCGCCAAACAGATGCTGCCGATGTTGCGAAAACATCTGGAGCGCGCCGAGCAGGTTCAAAGGACTCTGCTGGCGATCTCCTGATGAGGACCACTGTCTCCGGGAACCGACTCGAGGGAGCGTTCCTCGAATCGGCCGGAGCCCAAGGCAGGCTGTCCGTTCGACACTTCTACACAAAGGAGCCCAAACGGTATGGCGGGAAAGCACACCGCGCTGTTTGCAATATTCCCGGGCCGTCCGGATGTGGAGCGCGCCGTCAACGCGCTCAGGGCGGAGGGATATCGTCACACGGACATTTCGGTCCTGTGTCCAATCAGTGTTGCCAGGTCGGGTGATCGTCCAGTCCGTACTCCCGGCAACGCGGCCATCGGCGCCACATCCGGCGGGGGAGTTGGTGAATCTCTGGGTTGGCTCGCGGGAATTGGGTCGATGGCCATTCCCGGTGTCGGTCCCTTCATCGCCGCCGGGCCCATCATGGCGGCGCTGGCCGGCGTCCGAGCCGGCCGGTCCCCCGGTGGGATCGGCGGCGCGCTGAGTGGTATGGGTATCCCGGACCTTGAAGCAAAAGGCTATGAGGTCCGCGTGAAGAACGGCGAGATCCTCCTCTCCGTTCACTGCGACGACGCCAAATGGACCAGCAAGGCGAGGCAGATTCTCGAACGCGTCGGCGCTCAAGACATGTCGTCGACCGGGGACCGTGACTTACGCTCCGGCCTCTCGAACGAACCGCCGCAGCCGACCGGGACATAATCGGTCGATTTGAGCCGTCCTGCGGCGGTTGCTCAATGCAAAGCCGGTGGCGCCGCCACCGGCAACCTTCCGGCGCATGAGCGCCACATTCCAGCAACCCTCCACAGCTTTTCGCATCCATGAGACAAGCCGCTAAAACACAAGCACAAACGCGGGTGAACCCCTCCCTGCCGCTTTTCCCATAGAGTTTGCGTCTTCGGGCTTTCCATGCCCATCCGCTTTCTGCTGGCCTGTTTTGAAACAGGAGACCATCCGGCAACTTCAGGCGGCCGGCCGGCGGGAAACCATCTTGTTGAATCCAGAATGGACCGGCTTTGGCGGACCGATTGCGCCTTTGGAGGTGAGTGCAATCAGGCTGGTGAGCCAGGCGCGGCTTCAGGACGTCTGGTTCTGAAGGGAGATGCAATGAAAAGGTCGTGTCTCGCTTTCGTTCTGATTTGCGCCGCCTGCGTGATGGCGTTTGCCGTCAATTCGGTCAGCCTGGTGGATCAATCCGCAATCCTGTTTCAGACCATCATGAACGCTCCGGACAAGGGCATCGACGTGGCGCTTCTCGACCGAGCCCGCTGTGTCGTGATCGTGCCGTCGGTTCAGGGCGCCGGCAGGGTTTACGGAGCCCGTTACGGTCTGGGCCTGGCCATGTGCCGTCCTCCGAACGGCCTCGGCTGGACCGCGCCTTCGGCCGTCAAGATCGACGGTGGGCTGTTCGGCAAACAGATCATCAGCGGTGAATCCGATCTCATCATTCTGGTCATGACCGACGAAAGCGCATATCGACTGCTAAAAAGCCCGCTCACCCTGGGTGGTCCGGGAACGCTTGCCGCCGGTCCCTCCGGGCAGTGTGGATACGACACGGGCGCCTTCCGGTGCGCCGAGATCGTTGCCTATTCGCGTTTGCAGGGCATGTTTACGGACGTGGCCCTGAAAGGCTCCATGCTTCGTCCCATTGATGAGAGCAACGAGGTGCTCTATGGACGCAAAGTCAGCCATGAGGACATTCTCATGGGCCGTATCCCGGCTCCGCCGGCGGCAAGACCTCTCGTCAACACCGTCACGATGTACTCTCCTGCGCGAGGCCAGCGCTAGGAGGAATCTGACTCTGGCTGCGTTGCTCCCTGCGCTCTGGCTGATTGGCGTGGCGGCTTCATATCGGTTCGGAATACTGGTTTATGTTTTTCTGGGAATCATCAAGCTGACGATCCTGATCCGCCTGAGTCGGAGGCGGCGCGCCGGGTTAGCGAAGACGGATGAGCCGGCAGAATGAAGATCCGGATACGCCTGAGTCAGAAAGGGACTTCTGCCAGGTCAACGAGGTCTGACGAGCCCCGCGTCAAGGCGCGCCTGAGCGCTCAAAAATGGGGCAAACACACACGGACAGGCCTGCGCCTGCCCGTGTTCGTGTTTAGGGAAGAGCGAATACGTGGATGGCGTTGTGGCCGCGCGGGTCGGCCAGTTCGGGAAACTCGTCCATCAGTTCCTTCACCTTCAGGTTGTCTCCCGTCATTACCGCGATGTACTGCTTTCCCTGGACGGCGTAGCTGATGGTGGAGACCGAGATGTTGCCCACCAGGGATGTTTCCCAGAGCGGTTTGCCGGTTTCCGCGTCGAACGCCTTGAATTTCTGTCCCATGTCGCCATGGAACACCAGTCCCCCCGCCGTCGCCAGCATCGCTCCATTGCCCGGGACGCGGCCGACATCGAATCGCAGGATCTCTCCGGTCGACAGGTTGATCTTCGCCAGACCGGTCAGCGCGTTCGGGTCGGCGCCGGGCCGCGGCGTCACATGCCAGCTGCCGCCGCCGCGTCCGCCGGCGCCCAGCGTCAGGTCGCGGCAGTTGTCGGTATAGGAAACGTACAGGGAGTTGGTTTCCGGGCTGTAAGCTGTCGGCCAGTAGCTGCGCGTATTCCAGTAGCAGATCACGTGGTGGTCGCCGGGCTGTTTGAAGACGAGGTCCCAGTTGATGGCGGTCTTTCCCGTTTTGACGTCGATGCCCGAGAGCACGGAGTTGGGAGTATCGAAGGGAAACGGCGACGCCCATAAAAACTGCCCGTCCTGTCGGTCCAGCACGAAGATGCCCCCGGCTTCGCCGACCGTCACCACGACGTCGCGTTCCGCGCCCGGCGTGATGGCAGGATTAATCCATTTGACGAAACGCGCGTCGGGACTGACGCGCGTCCGAACCAGCGTGCGTTCGTGCGTGTAGTCCGAGTCCCAGTCGTCGCCGGGCAGGTGCTGGTAGTACCACGCGAGTTTGCCCGTCGCCGGATCCAGCGCGACCGTCGAGTTGCTGTAGAGATCGGCCGGCGCGGACCGCGAGACCGCGTCCGGATCCCCATTGTGACGGGCCGATCGCTGGTCCGGCATCGGATTGGCGACGCCCCAGTAGAGCAGCTTCCTCACCGGATCGTATGCGCCCGGCAATCCCCACGTCGAAGCCTGCCGGTTGGTGACGGCCGCTCCGCCCCAGCTTTCATCGCCGGGTTCACCCGGCGCGGGTGTGGTGTAAAACCGCCAGACTTCCTTTCCGGTTAACGCGTCGTGGGCGGCAATGTAGCAGTTCGCCCGGTTGCCGCTGCAAGCCCCTCCCGAAATCACCTTGCCGTCCGCGACAAGGGGGCCGGATGTATGCGAGCGCGTATCCGTTTTCGATTCCCAGCGCAGGGCTCCGGTCCGGGCGTCCAGCCCGACAACGTGGCTGTCCGGCGCCGTATAGAGGATGACATCTTCGTATATGGCCAGGGCCTTGGTTCGGGCCTGACTGCCGGAGCCCGCCGAGACGGGCCGCTTGTACTCCCAGATCGTGGCCCCCGTAGCCCCGTCCAACGCCCGTACGATCGCGCCGGGCATGACCACGTACATGACGCCGTCGTGGACGATCGGTATCGTTTCGGTCTGTCCGGCGCTCATGTCCACCTTCCAGGCCACGCGCAACCGACCGACGTTCTGTTTGTTGATCTGTTTCAGAGGGCTGAACCGCTGCGCGTCGTAGGTCCGGCTGAACATCAGCCAGTCATCCGGGCCGGGGTTCTCCAGCATCTTCAGGCTGACCGGTGTGAACTTGCGCGCGGGTGTCTGGGCGAAACCGGCCAACGCCACCGCTAGAAAACTCGCGGCTAAAACTTTCGGCATTCTGGACATAAAGGCTCCCTCCATCGGAAACGCCGTCGTCCCGGGCGCTCTAAGCTGCCCGTGGCAGAAATGGTCGAAACCGCTGGAAACATTGCTGAAGCCCCTGATTCGGTCTCGGTTTTCAGCCTTTTGGACGTCTGCCACGGGCTGCTAGCGCGCTCCGGACGTGAAGAAAACGAGGAACAGATTGTTCGGATCGGTCACG
>DASUFH010000141.1:0-6375 GCA_036274645.1 Terriglobia bacterium | reverse complement strand
ATCGGGCGTGCCTGAAGGGCATGATCACGAAATACGTCGATGCGATGGTGGCGCGCAAGCCGGACTCGCTGCCGCTGGCCGCGAACGCGCGCTTCACCGAAGATTCGAAGGATCTGAAACTCGGCGAAGGTCTGTGGAAGGACATCACCCGGGTGGGGACGTTCCGCCAGGACTATCTCGATCTCAAGAAACAGGTGGCCGCTTCGCACGTCGAGGTTTATGCGGGCGACCAGCAGGTGTTGTATTCGGTGGTGCTGCATACGAAGGATCAGAAGATCACCGGCATCGAGACTCTGGTGGACCGCATTGCCGCCAACGGCCGGTTCAAGCCGGACTCGCTCGGCAAGCCGCTGCCCGTGATGAGCGAACCTGTTCCGGCAGGACAGAAGATCAGCCGCGAAGATATGGTCAAGACGGCCCTGTATTACCCCGAAGGACTGCGCATCGGCAATTTCACGGATGCGAAGACACCGTTCTCGAAGGAGGCGTACCGCGTGGAAAACGGGACGTTCATCGCCGGCGCCGGCGGTCCGCGCGGAGACGCTTCCCCGGGCCTCTATACCCAGAAAATCATTCTGCATCCGGATGTCGTGCCGAGCGTGGCCGCCGTGGATGAGGAGGAAGGCATCGTCCTTCTGTGGATGAATTTCGGCGACACGAATTCCTATGGCCCGGGTATGGCGCTGATCACCTTCGAGGCCTTCAAGGTGTTCGGCAAGGGCGCCCACGAGATCCATGCCGTCAACGCGTTCTTCCGCACGATGCCGAAGGAAACGAAACGGGGATGGGATTCAACGGATCCCGTCCCGGCCGCCGCGCCCTGGGCAGCCCACTAGAGGATCTGGCGGCCACACAAGCTGAGAATGAATTGGAATCAGGGGAAACGTCCCTTTCGATTCCCCTCGTTGTCCGATGTGCGCTGGCGGTTGTCCGATGTTCAATGGACCTGGCTAAACTGCCAATGACCCATTAGCTGACTGGTCATTGAGTCAGTGGGCAAGTGCTTCACGTCCATTACACATCGGACAGGGGGACAGGGAAAGAGGATCCGGGGATATTCATGTGACTACGCGATTATAGTCCGCATGAAACAGCCGATCCCGCCCGAACGCACTTCAGAGTGGCGCCGTCGATTTGAAGGGGCTTCTCAATGAGCTTGTCCCAATCGATGGTTGCGCCTTCCAGGGTTCGACGGAACGCCAGCCTCATTTCGTCCCGTTCGCGCCGTAGTTGTTCCAGAACATCGGTGGGCAGCTTGTCTGCTTCGAGAGTTCGGATGTTGCTCTCGACATCGTCCATGGTCGTGGCGAACTCTCTCTTCATGCTGTCCACTTTGCGTTGCCAGTCTTCAAGGACCTCCAGCCTGAGGAGAGGAAACATCGTCTGGATCTTGCGCGCGAGTTCCTCAATATCCTTCTTCTGCTGATCGAATTGTCTGATCAGCCCGGGCTCCAGGACCGCTTGTTCGGAACTCGCGCCAGCAGATGGGGGCGCCTGGGCCAGAGTGGAAGCCGTCAGCGCTGTTGCCGCCAGCAGCAGTCCGTATCGAATCCAGCGTTTCATGATCATGCAAGTCGTTTCACTTTGGGGGATGCGCGAAGTGTACAGTAAAGGGCGGAACCCGCATGTTGCAGCAGGCTGCCAGCTGAGCGGAATTACCAGCTCCCGCTCGCGCCTCCACCACCGGAGTCGCCCCCGCCGCCCGAAAAGCTCGAACTCGATGAACTGCTGTCGCTGCCGCTCCAACTGCTGCTGCTGCTGGTCCAGTCACTGCCGGAGTCGCTCGATTTCCAGTTGGTCGTGGACTGCGGCCAGCGGAATGAGCCATTTCCGCGGCGGCGCCGGGCGCCACGGAGCGCCAGCCAGAACAGGCCGGTGAACACGAGTATCCAGAAGAGGAAAAATGCGGCGATCGGAAGCACGCTGATCCCGCCCGTGTTTGACCTCTCCGGCGCAGCGCTGCGATATTCACCCCGCGTGGCCGCCATCATGGCGGTAACACCCGCCTCCACGCCTCCCGCGTAATCTCCGGAGCGGAACGCGGGCGTAATCTCGTTCACGATGATCCGATTGGCGAGGGCGTCCGGCAGCGCGCCTTCCAGGCCATATCCGACTTCGATCCGGAGTTTGCGATCCATGGTGAAGATCAGCAGGAGAACGCCGTTATCTTTGCTGGCCTGGCCGATCTTCCAATGATGAAACAATCGATTGGCATAGTCCTCGATCGTGGCGTTGGCGGGGAGGCTTGGGTAGATGGCGACGACGACCTGCGAGGACGTGTCACGATCGAACGCGGCCAGTTCCTCGTTTATTTGGGCAGCCTTTGCGGGCGGGATGATATTGGCAGAATCGACCAGATACTTGTCTGGAGCAGGTGGAAGGTTGTCCTGGGCCTGGACGGTTGGCCACAGCCCAAATCCGAGGATGATCCCCCACGCAGCCAGCCCATAACCGAGTCGATTCCAGCAACGCCTGTGTGTTTTGGGCTGCATTCTGAGACGAGAATATCGCAACTGTTCGATGAAGACTGCAAGTAGAAAACCAGCGCTGAAAACCAGCACGATACCCTTTCGGCCAGTGACAACGTCGGGGCATCCAGATCGTCGCCGCCGATGGATCCGCCGTTCTGATTCGTCATCATCGAGTGCACAACGTCAACGGCCCCCCGCACACCAGGAGTCCCCCCTGAAGGTACTCCTTGCTGAACTCGGCGTCCGCCACGACGATTGAGAGGTCCAGCTTCAGTTCCTGCCGTTTGTGTTCCAGCTGTTCCAGGATCTCAGGTTTCAGCACGGTTTGATTCCGTCAAAAGTCACGGCAAATTCTCTCTTCATCCCGTTCAGTTCGCGAAGCCGCTGGTCGAGGACTTCCGGCTTCAAGACAGGAGCCTGCCGTTTGGTCGTTTCGGAGAGATCCTTAAGCGTTTTCTTCTGCTGAGTGAATTGCCTGACCTTTGCTCCGATTCCTGCCGTCACTTCTTTAGCGGACCACGGAGTTCTGCATCGCCCACAGGGCCGCCGCGGCGCGAGTGGAGACACCGATCTTGGTGTACACGTGCTGTATGTGGTGGTCGGCGGTCTTCGGAGAGATATAGAGCTTATCGGCAATATCTTTCGTTGAGAGTCCCCTGGCGGCGAGGCGCAGGACCTCAATCTCCCGTTCGGAGAGCCCTCCGGGATTCGATGCCCGGCGTGCCCGGGGCTCAACGTGCCCGGCCGCAACCAGCACGGCGTTGGCGGTTCTCTTGTCCAGAGCGCCTTCGGCCGCCAGGCGGCGGATTTCGGTCGCCGCATCCGCATCCGAGAAACGGGCGCGATCCGCCCGGTCGGCCGTGAGTCCGATGTAAATATCGGCTGCCGCCAGAATGCCCGCATTCGCATCGAACGTTTCCGCGGCCAGGCGCTTGTGATAGCCGCGCCCATTGGCGGTTTCGTGATGCGATGCGGCAAAGCGATTCAGCGCTTCGAGCGCGGCGGAGCGGCGAAGCATCTGTTCGGTGAGCATCGTGTGCAATTCCACACGGTCGCGCTCAGCCCGGGTGAGCGAAGACGGCTTGTCCCAGATCGAATTGGAAATGGCTGTCGTGCCGAAGTCATGGATCAGCGCGGCTCTCCAGATTGCGGCGACTTCGTCCTCCGGAAGTTTCAACTCCCGCGCGGCTTCGCGGCAAAGGTCCGCGCACCTGCGGCTGTGACCCGCCATGTAAGGCGACTTCATGTCGATGAAGTCTGCGGCGATCAACAGCGCGTTGTCCAGTTCATCGCCCTCGAGAACGCGCCGCGGCTCCGGTTCCAGAGCCAGGACCGCGCTCCATGGTTCGGCGTGTTTCAGTTTATGGAACCAGTCCGCGCCGTGCTTCAGGAAGATATCGACGAGAGCGGGATCGTAGGTACGGCCGCGGCGATCGGCGGCCGCCTGGAGCGCTGCTTCCGGGGACTTCAGGCGGCAAATGGCTTCCATGTCGTGCGTGAGATGCACGAGACGCATGGCCAGGGGGATCGCCTCGCCTTTCGCGTGCGTGGGAAAACCATTTCCGTTCCATCGCTCGAATGTAAACCGCAGCGCCTCGCGGACGCCGGCGCCGAAATCAATCCGGTTCAGAAGCATGTCCGTCACTTCGCAACCCGAAGCGAAGTTGTGCACGGCCCACGCGTGAGCGCCCTCGTGAATCATCTTGATGATCTGTCCACTCTCTTCGGGCCCGCGTCCGGCGGTCGCAAAGGTGATCACATCACGGATCACTTCCTCCGGATTGGCGGCGTCGTGGACCAGCGTCTGGGCGCGGATGGCGATCTCGTCGCCGAACAACGTCGCCACCTCGTGCGCGTGCCCTGTACAGCCCAGGTAACGCAGCAGCGCAACCCAGTACACGTCGTGGCAAAGCCCGGAATCGAAGCCGGCTTCGTGGCTGAACCACGTCGCCAGAAGGCAGGAACGGAACTGCGACTCCAGTGGCTGGCCGAAGGCGTTGTCCTGCGCCAGGGCCAGAGTTGCGGCAAATTCGCCCAATCGCAAAGACGGCGCGCTCAAAATAGGGAATCCTCCCGATGTTTCCAGTTCTGTCGGTGACTAGTATGAGTCATGCAGCAGGCAGAAGGAATGAGCAGTTGGTCCGAAGACACGGCGCCGAGCACAGCAAACGCCCATGTGGGCCTCGTGGCTCATGCCTATGCGGCGCTGAACGCGAACAACGTCGAGATCCTGGCCGGTCTGCTACATCCCGATGTTTCCTGGTTTACGCCGGGGAGGAGCCCTGCTGCCGGCGAAGCCCTGGGACGGGACGCGGTCATTGCGCGATTTCGCACGTATGCAGCGGAGACTCGGGGGACGTTCCGGATGAACCTGAGAAAGCTGTTGCATAGCAGGGACGGAAGGGTGGTCGCCATCCATCACGATACCGGAGAGCGAAATGGCAATCGCCTGAATGTCGGCTGTTGCACGGTCTTTGACTTCGAAGATGGCTTGATCCTCGAAGCCCGCGAGCACTTTTTTGACCTTTACGGCTGGGACGAATTCTGGTCCCGGCATATTTGAGAACATTCAACGAACATATAAAGGAGCAATACAGTGAGCACATCCAATACGTCTTCCATCAGGATCGGAGTGATTACCGACATCACCGGTCCCCTCTCGGTCATGGGCATTGCCAACGCGAACATCGCCAAGATGGTGATCGACGACATGAACGCCAGGGGCGGATTGCTGGGCCGGCCGGTCCAGCTTTGCCTGGAAGACAGCGCGACCACCGATAACGTGGCTGAGGCGAAAGCCAGGAAACTGGTTCAGGAACATCAGGTAGACGTGATACTCGGAGGCATCTACAGCTCCACCCGGCAGGCGATCAAACGACCCGTGTTGGACGCCGGGAAGCTCTACATCTATCCGGAGCAATACGAAGGGCAGGAATGCCACCCGCTCATCTTCTGTACCGGCCCGGTTCCGGCGCAGCAGGTGGAGTCGCTGATCCCCTGGCTGATCGAGACAGCCGGCGCCCGGAAGTTCTATTGTCCGTCGGCCGACTACATCTGGCCGCGCATCCTGAACAGGAAGTTGCGTGAGGTAGCCACAGCGCACGGCGCCGCGATTGTGGGCGAGGAATACTTCCCGATGGATCACACCGACTACGCCGCCACCGTCGAGAACATTGCTTCCAGCGGCGCGGATGTCGTCTTCAATACGATTGTTCCGCCAGGGCTCGTCCCATTTCTGGACCAGTTGCACAAGTCGGGTTTCACGAAGCGCGGCGGCCAGCTGGTCTGCACGTATTTCGAGGAAAACATGCTCAACCTCTTTCCCCGGGAACAGGTGGACGGCATGTATAGCTGCCTCGACTATTACCAGACTGTTGCCGATCCGTTCAGCCGGGAACTTTTAAGCCAGTACGACAGGCTGTATCCGGGCAGTTCCAGGTTTACGGCGGGCAGCGCGGCGACCGGTATGTATCGCGGGTTGAAGCTCTGGGAGGCGGCGGTGAAAGAGGCGGGATCGCTCGATCAGGCTGCCGTCATCCGGGCGCTGGATCACGCGAAGATTGCGCAGGCGCCGGGCGGACCGGCGGAGATGGTTCCCGGTCAACATCACGTTCGCATGAACATGTACATCGGCCAGGCGAAAGACGGCAGGTTCGAGGTCGTGAAGAATCTCGGCGTGATCGACCCGAAAGAGTGCGTTCAAGGCTTGTTGTAGGGTGTGTCCCCCGACTGCTTGTAACTGCTTGTAGGGGCAGTCTATGACCGCCCAGTTTTCGGAGTGAATTCTTCTGAAAACAAGGGGTTCCATTCCGAACGCCGGGCGGTCATAGACCGCCCCTACAAGCAGACGGGGACCTTTTCGATAGCAAGCCACCGACAGCGACTTCATCGCCGGCCTTCAAGG
>DASUFH010000140.1:0-5794 GCA_036274645.1 Terriglobia bacterium | reverse complement strand
CTACTGGAAAAAACTATGTAGGCGCGGTCTATGACCGCCCCTCCCCCTGTCCCCTCGTTGTCCGTTGTGCGCTGGCTGTTGTCCGCTGTGTAATGAACCTGGCTAAACTGCCCAATGACCCACTGACTTACTGGTCAATTTCATCAGTGGGTCAGTGCGACAACAGGAAACGCCGCCCATGATCTTGCCCATTCCGAAACGTGGGCGTTCATAGACCGCCCCTACATAGGGAACGTGGGGAAGGGGTATAATGCGCAGTTCGTCCAGGCTCGCGAAAAGGTTCCGGAAAGCGAGACTGTAAACAGGTTTTTCTCTCGAAAAGGCGCGTCCGGCAGACGGAAGACTGCGTCGCCGGCTAATTTGAATTCCCGTCTGTTTATTCGTTAAACTCTTTTATGCTTGACGACTGGTTTCGAAAGATCATTCCCTCCAAAAACGACCGCGAAATCCGGAAAATCCAGCCCCTCGTCGCCGCGATCAACGATCTGGAACCATCGATTTCCCGGCTGACCGACGTCGAGCTGCAGGCGAAGACAGCGGAATTCAAGCAACGGTTCGCCAATAGTGAGTCTCTCGACAGCCTGCTGCCCGAGGCGTTTGCGGTGGTGCGCGAGGCGGGCAAGCGCGTTCTGGAGATGCGGCACTTCGACGTGCAGTTGATCGGTGGACAGGTGTTGCACTCCGGACGAATCGCCGAAATGAAGACGGGCGAAGGCAAGACGCTGGTCGCCACGTTGCCGGCTTATCTCAACGCGCTGGCGGGCGAGGGCGTGCACGTGGTCACGGTCAACGACTACCTGGCGCGGCGCGACGCGGAATGGATGGGTCGCCTTTATGGGTTCCTCGGCATGACCGTCGGGGTGATCCGGCACGGACTGGACGATGACGAGCGGCGCGTGTCATACGGCTCGGACATCACCTACGGCACCAACAACGAATTCGGCTTCGACTACCTGCGCGACAACATGAAGTTCTCGCTGCAGCACTACACGCAGCGCAAGCACCATTATGCGATCGTCGACGAAGTCGATTCGATCCTGATTGACGAGGCGCGCACGCCCCTCATCATCTCCGGACCGAGCGACGAATCCACCGACAAATACCACCGGATTGACCGGATCCTGCCGCGGCTGCGCCGTGACATTGACTATCAGGTGGACGAAAAGCACCGCACGGCCACGTTGACTGAGGAGGGTGTGGCCCGGGCGGAGGAGTTGCTGGGAGTCGACAACCTGTTCGACCCGGTCAACATGGAGATCCTGCATCACGTCACTCAGGCGTTGAAGGCGCACACGCTGTTCAAGCGCGACGTCGAATACGTGGTCAAGGACGGCGAGGTCATCATCGTCGACGAGTTCACGGGGCGTCTCATGCCCGGCCGGCGCTGGAGCGATGGTCTGCACCAGGCGGTCGAGGCCAAGGAAGGACTCCGTATCCAGCAGGAAAACCAGACGCTGGCGACCATCACGTTCCAGAACTACTTCCGCATGTACTCGAAGCTGGCCGGCATGACCGGAACGGCGGAGACCGAAGCGGAGGAATTCCTCAACATCTATAAGCTCGAAGTGGTGGTGATTCCGACCAACCGGACGATGAGACGGCTTGAACATCCGGATGTGATCTACCGGACGGAACGCGAGAAATTCGACGCGGTGGTGAAGGAAATCCGGACACTGCACGAGAAGGGACAGCCGACGCTGGTCGGCACGATCTCCATCGACCGATCGGAGAAGCTCAGCGGACTGTTGAAGCGCACGGGCATCAAGCACGTCGTGCTGAACGCCAAGTATCACGAAAAAGAAGCCGAGATTGTGGCCCAGGCCGGGCGGAAAGGCGCGGTCACCATCGCCACGAACATGGCGGGCCGCGGAACCGACATTCTCCTGGGTGGAAATCCGGAGTTCCTGGCGCGCGATCTGCTCCGCAAGCGCGAGCTCGATCCGGCCACGGTTCCGCCCGAAGAGTTCAGGCAGGTCGTCGCGGAAGTGCGTCCGCAGGTCGAGCGGGAGCACGACGAGGTGGTGGCGCTCGGCGGACTGCACATCATCGGCACGGAACGGCATGAAGCGCGGCGCATCGACAACCAGCTGCGCGGGCGCGCCGGACGCCAGGGCGATCCGGGATCGTCACGTTTTTATGTTTCGCTCGAAGACGATCTGATGCGCATATTCGCCGCCGACCGCATCTCGGGCCTGATGCAGCGGCTGGGAATGGAAGAAGGCGTCCCGATCGAATCGAAACTGGTCTCCCGGCAGATCGAAGGAGCGCAGAAGAAGGTCGAAGGCCAGAACTTCTCGTCGCGCAAACACGTCCTCGAATACGACGACGTGATGAACAAGCAGCGCGAAACCGTTTACGGACTGCGGCGCCAGCTGCTGGAAAGCGAAGACCAGAAGCAGTTCATGATGGATCGGGCGGCCGACATCATGGCGGAACTGGTCGCGCAATATGCGGGGGAGGAAACCCGGCCCGAGCAGTGGGACGTAGACGGCCTGTCGCGCGCGGTCGCCGCGCAGTTCGGATTCAACTTTGAAACCGAAGGCGTCGATCACGGACAGCTCGGATCGCAACAGCTGGAAGATGCTCTCATTGAGAAGATGGAGGAAAAGTACGGGCGGCAGGAGGCGCTGATCGGCCCGTCGATCCGCTATCACGAGCGCATGATCATGCTGCAGATCCTGGACGCGCAGTGGAAGGACCACCTGCTCGCGATGGATCACCTGAAGGAAGGCATCGGGTTGCGCGGCTACGGGCAGCGGGATCCCCTGGTGGAATACAAGAAGGAATCCTACACCCTTTTCGAAGACCTCATGAACCGCATCTACGAGGATACGACCCGGTTTCTGTTCCTGATGGCGCCGGTGGAGGAACAGAAGCAGGCCGAGGAACTCGAACGCCGCCGCAAGAAACAGCAGGCGTTTCTGGACAACTTCGCCACATCCAACGACGAAGCAAGCCGGCAGGTCAAGCGTGAAGCGGCCAAGGTGGGAAGAAACGATCCATGTCCCTGCGGCAGTGGCAAGAAGTACAAGAAATGTCATGGAGGAGGGTGATTCCATGAGCGAAAACCGGATACTCGAGGACGCCTACACATTCGATGACGTTCTCCTCGTCCCCCTCAAATCCGACATCGTGCCCACGGAAGCGCGCACGAACACGCGGTTGACCAATCGCATTGAGCTGAATATTCCGATCATCAGCGCGGCGATGGATACCGTCACCGAATCGCGGCTGGCGATCGCCCTGGCCCAGCAGGGTGGCCTTGGCGTGATCCACAAGAACTTCTCGATCGAGCGCCAGGTGGCCGAAGTGGACAAGGTGAAACGATCGGAGAGCGGCATGATCGTGGATCCGATCACGATGTCCCCGGACCAGAAGATCGAAGACGCCGTGCGGTTGATGGCGCACTACAAGATCTCCGGCGTGCCGATCACCGAAAACGGCCGGCTGGTGGGCATCCTGACCAACCGCGATTTGCGCTTCGAGACGCGTTTCCACCTGCCGATCCGCGAGGTCATGACGAAAGACCATCTGATCACGGCGCCGGTGGGAACCACGCTCGAAGAAGCGCAGCGAATTCTCCACCAGCATCGCATCGAGAAACTTCTCGTGGTGGACCGCGACGGCAATCTGAAGGGCTTGATCACGGTCAAAGACATCGCCAAGAAGATCAAGTACCCCCTGGCGGCGAAAGATCCCCAGGGCCGGCTCCGGGTGGCGGCCGCGGTTGGCGCGACGGGCGACTTTTTGGAGCGCGCCGTCGAGCTGGCCCGCGTGAAGGTGGATTTGATCGTCATCGATACCGCGCACGGCCATACCTCGCGAGTGCTGTCCGCAGTCCGCGAGGTCAAGGCGCGCATTCCGGAGTTGGACGTCGTGGTCGGTAATATTGCGACCCGCGAAGCGGCGCGCGACCTGATTGCGGCCGGAGCGGACGCGATCAAGGTGGGCATGGGACCGGGTTCGATCTGCACGACGCGCGTGGTGAGCGGCGCGGGCATGCCCCAGATCACGGCCATTCTGAATTGCGCGGCGGCCGCGCGCGAAACGAACACCCCCATCATCGCCGATGGCGGCATCAAGTTTTCCGGAGATATCACGAAGGCCCTGGCGGCCGGCGCCGATACGGTCATGATCGGATCGCTGTTCGCGGGGACGGATGAGAGCCCGGGCGAGACGATTCTGTATCAGGGCCGCACGTTCAAGTCGTACAGGGGCATGGGATCGATCGGCGCGATGCAGGCGGGAAGCGGCGATCGCTACGGACAGGAATCCGAAGCGCCGGCCAAGCTCGTGCCCGAAGGAGTCGAAGGACGTGTTCCCTACAAAGGCCCCGTTGCGGCCATGGTTCTGCAGCTGGTTGGCGGGTTAAGAGCGGGAATGGGCTACTGCGGCGCGCCAACCATCGCGGACCTGCACACCCGCACGAAATTCATCAAGATTACGGCCGCGTCACTGCGCGAGAGTCACGTTCACGACGTGTACATCACCAAGGAATCGCCCAACTATCAGCGGGAAGAGTAGGCAGGAAGGACCGTTCCGATGGGGTGGCGTTCGCCACCCCCACCGATTCAAACAGAGAAATTACTCGCCGGCGTGGAAGACAACGCCGAACGCCATCCGGATGTTCGTGTTGTCCCAGGAGCCGTTGAAACGAACCGGCACCCAGTCAAACTGCACGACGCGGATTTCGACCTTGTCATTGGCCGAATAATCGAGACCGCCACCGTAACCCATGGAGAAGCCGTTGGTGGAAGAACCGCCGCCGCCCGCGCGCGTACCGCCAAACAGGGCGCGAGCAAAGATCTTGGTCTTGTCCTGACGCAGGGCAACCTGAGGTCCGAACATGTATTCGAAAAGGTTCACCTTCGTGCCGCTGATCGTTTTGTAGTGACCGCCGAAGTCCGCCGTAATACCCACCATGCTGTCCACATTATGGGTGTAGCTCGCAGCCCAGCCGTTCAGCGTTGTGCGTGAACCGCTACCGCCGTTAAGGAACGAATACCCGCCGAACACTTCGCCTTTGCCCGGGTCCGCCGCAAACAGCGAGGACTGGGAAAACGCCAGAACGGCGACTATCACAAGGATCAATCGTTTCATTGTTGTTTTGGCTCCTATGGAATGTGAAGAATCACGAGCGCTTGCCAGGCATTATTCATACAGGGCCGGCTTTGCTTTCTTAGGGCAACGCCGATTGCGCCCGTTTTGGGGAAAACTACTCCGAAAGAAAAACCAGACCGAATCCGAATCGAAGCTGATTGTTCAGCCACGACCCATTGGTCCTTGAAGGCAACCAGTCAAACTGGATTGCGCGAATCGCAATCCCGTTGGACGCTTTCAGATCGAGACCGCCGCCATAGCCCATCATGAAGCTGGTAACAGCGGTCGCTCCACCCCCGCCGCCTGTTGCGGCGCCGTAAAGGGCGTGACCGAAAATTGTCAGCGCATCCTGGCGTGAAGCGACCTTCACGCCACCCAGATATTCATAGATATGAGCGCTGTTCTTATATTGACCGCCGATATCTCCGACGAGGCTGATGTGGTCCGACAGACTGCCGGCAATACTTCCCTGCCAGCCGAGCGGGGTGACTCGAGATCCACCAGACGCTGCGGTCAGCACTGAAAACCCACCGAAGATTTCCGCGGAGGGTGTGTCCGCCGCCCACAGAGATACCTGGGAGAACACCGAGACAAGGAACAACAGAATCAATCGCCTCATGGAGTGGCTCCTTCTTCATTTCGGCAATTTCACGAGAATCCGCCGCGATCTGATCACGGCGACAGTCGGGGCAGT
>DASUFH010000139.1:0-18144 GCA_036274645.1 Terriglobia bacterium | reverse complement strand
ATCATTTCGCCCTTATTTCTGAGACAGTTCTTTAATCTGCTATCCACCCCCTCATCCGGCGGCGCCACGCCTTCGGATCTTCTCTTCGTGATCTTTCTGTTCGGGCTGTCGTCGTTTCTTGGATGGCTGATGCGGCGGATTCAGGTCCTCTCGTTGATGTATGTCGAATGGAACGGCATGACCGACATCTTCGACTCCACGTTTCGTTATCTGATCCGCCACTCGCACCACTTCTTCAGCTCGAATTTCGCCGGATCCCTGACTCACAAAGTGACGAAGTTTTCGCGCGCGTTTGAAGCCATCCTCGATTCGATCATGCTGCAATTCTTTCCGGCCACCCTGTTCGTGGTCGGCGTTCTGGTCGTGTTGTACAACCGGAATCCACCGCTGGCGGGGATCATGGCCCTGTGGGTGTTGGGTTTTGTCATGTTTCAACTTTTGATGGCCCGCCTCCGCCAGCCGGTGCGCATCGCCCGCGCCGCGGCAGACAGCGCCAACACTGCGGCGCTGGCGGACGCGATCGGAAACCATGCCACCATCCAGCTGTTCGCCGGCGCCTCACACGAGCAGCAGCGATTCCTTCGCACGGTAGAGCAGTGGCGGCTGGCCACCAAACGATCGTGGATTACCGATGAGATCGTCTGGGGCGTTCAGGGACTCCTGATGATCGGGATCAATGTGGGGCTCCTGTACGGAGCGCTGCAGTACTGGCGGCAGGGACGACTTACGGTCGGCGACTTCGTCCTGATTCAGGTCTATCTTTTCGGCACATTCGACCGTCTCCTCAACATCAATCGAGAACTGCGCCGCTTCTACGACATGTTCGCAGACGCCGGCGAGATGATCGAAATATTGCGCATGCCGCACGACATCCGTGACAAAGCCGGCGCCCGCCCCCTGGAGATCTCGGCCGGCGAGATTGCCCTGGATGACATCACCTTTCGATTCCAGCCCGGCAATCCCGTGCTGCGCAACTTCCATCTGCGGATTCAGCCCGCCGAGAAAGTTGCGCTGCTCGGACCCTCCGGGTCCGGCAAATCCACAGTCACCAAGCTTCTGCTGCGTCTCTACGATGTTTCTGACGGCGCAATCCGAATCGATGGACAGAACCTCGCGGACGTCACTCAGGACAGTCTCTGGAACAAGGTGGGTTTTGTTCCGCAGGAGCCGATTCTGTTCCACCGCACGCTGATGGAAAACATCCGCTACGGCAGGCGCGATGCCGGAGACGAGGCCATTCTCGATGCGGCCCGCAAGGCCCATTGCCACGAATTCATCGCCGCTCTTCCAGATGGCTACCACACCTATGTCGGCGAACGCGGGATCAAACTCTCCGGCGGCGAACGCCAGCGCGTGGCCATTGCCCGCGCCATATTGAAGGACGCTCCAATCCTCATCCTCGATGAGGCCACGTCCAACCTGGATTCAGAGTCTGAGGCGCTGATTCAGGACGCGCTCGAAGTATTGATGCGCGGCAAAACCGTCGTCGTCATCGCCCACCGTCTCTCCACGATCATGAAGATGGACCGGATTATTGTGGTTGAAGATGGCCGAGTCGTGGCGGAAGGAACACACCAGTCGCTCATTCAACAAGGGGGCCTGTATCGAAAGCTATGGAGCATCCAGGCCGGAGGCTTTCTGGATGACGTCGCAGCGAATCCGGAAATGGCTATCGAAGAAACCCTGAATGCTGACGCCGAGCAGGTGGAAGAGCGGTGAGCGCCGATATTCGCGCAAGCAGCGCGATCTCCCGCTGACAGTCGAACAGGTCTGCGCGCCAAACAACCCGGCTCATGCAGATTCATGGAGCGCAACATTTCAGTGGCGCCATGGACCTCACCCGTTTATGTGTATTATAGTAATAATACACATGGACAGCCGGTTTCGTTTTCATGTCTTCCCATCCACCGGGACACCGATCTATCGCCAACTGATGGAACAGGTGAAATTCCAGGTCGCTTCCGGCCGTCTGGCCGCCGGAGACATTCTGCCTTCCGTGCGCGACACCGCCCAGGACCTCGAGATCAATCCTATGACGGTCTCGAAAGCTTATTCGCTGCTCGAACGTGAAGGGGTGCTTACACGTGACCGCGGGATGGGGATGCGCGTGTCTGCGCGGACGGTGCGTGGGAATGTGCGGGAACGCAAGGACGAGTTAAAAGCGTTGCTTCGGGATGTGGTGGTGAAGGCGCATCAGTTGGGGTTCATGGCAAACGAAGTGATCGAACAACTACGGCCGATGCTCGAGGAAATGGAGAAACCGAACGTCAGGGGATAGGTATGAGCGAAGTCATATTGGAGCTGCGGGGAGTTCACAAGTCGTTCGGGCGCGCCGGCGCGAAACCGGTCTTGACCGGCGTTGATCTGGCAATTTCGCGGGGACGGGTCCTCGGGCTACTGGGCAAGAATGGAGCGGGCAAGACCACGCTCCTCAAGTGCGCGTTGGGGCTGATGCGCATGAGCGCGGGGACGGCGACGATCTTCGGAGAAGACAGTTGGAACCTCAGCGCGGAAGCCAAAGCGCGGATCGGCTACGTGCCGCAGAAACTGGAGTTTCAGGGTTGGCTGAAGGTGCGGCAGACGCTGGCGTATTTCGGATCCTTTTACCCCAGGTGGAACGGTGTACTCGTGGAATTGCTGCGCGAACGCTGGGAGCTCGACGCGGAGGCGCGGGTCGGGACGCTCTCTGCAGGCCAGGTCCAGAAGCTGGGACTGTTGGTGGCCATGGGGCATGAACCCGAACTGCTGGTTCTCGACGAACCGGCGGCGAGTCTCGATCCCGAGGCCAGACGGGCATTCCTTGCCGCCGTTGTCGACATCGCGGCGGATTGGCGGCGGACCGTGATCCTTTCGACGCATCTGACTTCGGATCTCGAGCGCGTCGCGACCGACATTGTCATCCTCAAAAATGGCACGGTCTTCTATGACGGCGCCATGGACGACCTGAAGGAATCGGTCCGCTCCCTGGTCGTCACGTCGGACCGAGCGCTGCCCTCCCGCGCAGACATACCCGGGGTGCTGGCGTACGAAATCATGGGCAATCACGCGGTGATTACACTTGCGGGCGTTACGCCATCGCTCGTTGACGAATTGGAGCGGACGTACAAGGCTGACGTGGAGGTTCGAGATCTGACACTCGAGGACATCTTCGTGGAGATGCATCGTGGTTGAGCAATTGAAGAGGGTTCTGGCAACCTACAGCCGCCCGATGCACTGGCTCATTGTGGCTCTCGGACTGTATGTAACGTTTGAGGTTCCGGGCGGCATGAACGTGTCGCCCCAGCGGAGTTTCGCCTGGCTGAGATTCTTTCTACTGGTCTTCGTGATCGGAGGCGGTGTCGGTGTGTTTGTGGGGGATCACCTCGCATCGGCGTTTTCCCCGGCGCGCGCGAGGCTGGTTCCGCGCCTGGCGCGCGCTCACTTTATCGTCGTGGCATTTCTCACAACATCGGTTGCGGTCGCGGCAATCCACATCGGAAATGACCTGCCGCTGAACCCTGCCGCACGGCTGGGTCAGGCCGGCATTGCAGTGGCGATGGTTCTGGTCGGCGTCACGTTCACGTGGGGCCCGATTTCCAGCGCCTTTGTCATTCAGATTCTGGCCTTTCTGCCGTTCCTGACGGCCCACTATGAGCCCCTGGGGGAAGCGATTGACGCTTTGGGAAAAGCCATCATGATAAACGGCAGATCGAGCGCCGTGCTCTCCGTGATCTTGCTAGATTGCCTGGGCGCTATTGGTGTTGTTAACCGCGTGCGACGCGTGCATGAAGAGTCGCGGGAGATCGTTCGAGCGGCATGGATTCTTGACATGCAGGCAGGTCGCGCATGGCCGCAGCGAGCCTTAAACCGCCTGGACCATTTGCTGGCGGCAATTCTCGCCGCGCCGGACGCGGCATCACGGTTGCGTTTGGAATTCAGGAAGGCCGCGGTTCCCATGGCTGCCGGAAACAGTCTGAGTACCATGGCGGTCGTCATCGCGGGCGGTTGGGCCCTCGGGCTCGGGCTGCGATTCTTTGGGGCGCCGTTCGCATACGCTGGCTACATCATGCTCGGCATGTTTCTTCTTTTCGTCCTCTTCTCAGGCCTTTCACTCCTGGATTGGAAGAAGCGCCTTCAATGGCTGCTGATGCTGCCGATTAGAAGGCGGGATCTGATCGGGAGTGTCGGAAGCGAGCTGGTTTCCTCCTGCGCGCGCAGCGGACTGGCGTTTGCTGTGGCGGCCTGGGTTCTGCAGTCCGCGTCGACGCCCTTTGCGGTCGAGGGGTTTGCGCCAGTCTGGCCCATTCTCGCCATGTGGTCCCTTCAGTTTCCGTTGTTAGCCTTCCTGAGTCTTGGGATCGTTTCGTCCATTGCCTTTGTCCGCGTAATTCTGGCCATCATTCTGCTGTGGACGATGCTCGTGGGTCTGGGCATGACTGCCGCCGGCGAGAGCGTCACAGTAGTGGTCCTGGCTTCTTTGATCGGCGCCGCGCTCCTGCTCGCTTCCTATTTCTTTTGGCTCGACGTCGAAGCGAATTGAAACGGTTCGATGAGCTGTGATCCTGGCATCCTGCATCATGGACGCGTCAGCCGGATCATGATCCGATCGTCGGCCGGCGCGCCGCTGAACGAATCGGCGATCCCGATTGAAGTGACACGGAACGGTTCTGTCAAATCAAGCGGACCGGCAGCCACGGATGTCACTGCGTAGCCTTGAAGGTTCACAATCCTCGCCCGATATTCCACCGGCGGAAGCTCGACAGTAAATTCACGGCCGGAGACCTTCACGGTCCGATTCATCCCGGCGTCCTGCGGTGATACAAATTCAATCTCAAACTCCGGCGCGGCGCCGCCCGCCACAGCCACCGTCCCATGGATGGCAGTCAAGGCGGTCGGATCCAGGACTACGGGAGTCCGGGGTCGTATATGAGACGGAAATTCGGGCAACGGCGCGAATTTCAACTCCAGATTCGCGACATCTTTAATGGTGACGTCAATGATCAACGGTTGCGCGGACCCGACGGAGTTATCAAACTGCAACTGGTAGCGTCCAGGAGGCACGCCTTCAATCTCGAAAACTCCAGTCTTGCGGTCTGCCCAGACGGACATTTCATTGTTGGCCGTGCCGATGGAAACGGTTTTGCCGTCGCTCGAGATTTCTTTCAGGAGCAACCCGATATTGGATGATTTGGGAAGTTCCAGGTTCGTGACTCGCCCGCTGATTTTGAATCCTCGAGATCCAATCAGGAACAGAGGGTTCTTAGTCAGAACAACTTCGATTTGCGCCCCAGCTACCTTCTCAGGGAGAACAAGCGGCGCGGTGTTCAGATCGGCGCCTTCGAAGGTTATCGACTTCACGTAATAGCCAAGCGGAACCTTGCTCACGACAACGGTGTTTGCCCCAGACACGAAGCCAAACAGTCGAAGCGGACCGGCAGACGGACCGGCGCCGCGGCAACACACCGTCCTGGAGTTGCCGTTAATGAGGAATTCGACCGACAACATCGGAGCCACACCCGGCACAGGACTACCGTCGTCCATTCGGATGGTCCACGGAAGTCCTATTCTGTTACCGCTGGTTAATATGGGAGGAGGCGGCAGCGCAGGGATTAACGTGAAATCGAGATTACTAATGGTCTGTCCGGCAGCCACGGTCACGATCTGTCCGTTCTCTTGCGCGGTCACGCCCGGAAAGTAGACGGGAGAAGTCAGTGCGCCCGCGAGAATCAAATAGCGTCCGGGCGGGACGTCGTCCAATCGATACCGTCCTTCATCATCCGTCAGCGCCAGGTTGCTGACCGCGCTAAACCCGGTTTTGGCCTCAACCGCCGTCACCGCAACCCGAACGCCCGCTGCAGGCGCGCCATTGCTTGCTCGCAGCTGACCGCTAAGCGTCCCGGACGGCGCCCGGCTCGCCAGTTGCACGACCAGCAGCGACAGCGCAAGCGTCAGCTTCATTTGAGGTCACTCCTGCCCGACATTGTACTTGCGAGCATGCCAGAGGATTAGCAAATTTCCCCTTCCGGGCCGCTCCCTGTAGGGGCGGTCATACGGCTTCACTTTCCGCACGATTTGGCGCGGCAGATTTGTTAGTCTCTGCGCCATGAAACGACTTCTAACTGCGCTTCCTCTGCTCGTGGTGTTGTCGGGCTCCGTCATCGTCGCCCAGCGTGGCGCCGCGAACGCGAACGTCCTCGGGGACGGGCCGTGGACCTATACGACTTCGGAGCGCGGCACGCGTATCCGCGTCTCCGTGGTGACGAAGGGACTTTCGCATCCGTGGAGCGTGGTGTGGCTGCCCAACGGCGACATGCTCATCACGGAAAGAGCCGGCCGTTTACGTGTGTTCCGCAATGGCGCGCTGGTTCCGCAACCCGTCGACGGTGTGCCCAAAGTTCAGGCGGGCGGCACAAGCGGCTTGCTCGATATTGCGCTGCATCCGAAGTTTGCCGAGAACAATCTCGTGTACATGACCTACAACACGTCGAAACCCGGCGCCACTTCGGGAAGCGTGTACTCCACGGCAGTAGCGCGCGGACGCTTCACCGGCAACGCGCTGGTCGATGTGAAAGAGATCTTCGTTGCCGAGCCATGGGCCCCGCTTTCCGGCGGCGACGCCTCACGGCTGCTGTTTGCGCCGGACGGAACGCTGTTTGTGGCGTCATCGCATCACCGGGATGAAAAGGGACCACAGGATCCCATGAACGACGTGGGGAAGATTCTGCGTATCAACGATGACGGCACGATTCCGAAAGACAATCCGTTCGTCGGCAAGGCGGGCTATCGTCCGGAGATCTATTCGATCGGGCATCGCACGATCATGGGACTGGCGTTCCATCCGACAACGGGCGCTCTGTGGGAAACGGAGAATGGGCCCCAGGGCGGCGATGAAGTCAACATCATCCAGCCCGGCAAAAACTACGGGTGGCCGCTGGTGACGTACGGGCATGACTACGACGGCACGCCGTTAAACGAACGTCCCGTACCGACCGGCATGGTTCCGCCGACGCTGTTCTGGGTTCCTTCGATTACGACCGCCGGGATGACGTTTTACACGGGAGACAAGCTTGCCGCGTGGAAGAACAACCTCTTCGTCGGCTCCATGACCGAAGGCCGCATCTCCGGTACGGGCCACGTCGAACGCATCGTCTTCAACGAAAAGGGCGAACAGCGGCGCGAGTCCCTGCTGACGGATCTCCATCAGCGTATCCGCGACGTCCGCCAGGGACCGGACGGCCTGCTCTACCTGCTCACTGATGAAGAAGCGGGCGCGTTGTTGAAGATCGAGCCAGCGCCTTAAGTACCCGCCAAAGCGTGGACTGTCAGCGTCCACGCTTCGTCCTGCTCCGACTTTGAGTTGACCAACGGGCGGTATCCAGGATGGCCGGCCGCGCCAATCTGGCAGCGCGCGTGCTCCCAATATTTCAGCGAGGGACAAAGTCCATCTCAGAGAGCGGCGCCGTCGCCGTTCAGCCCGACGCTCGGGAAACAAGCGGCGCGTGTGGCGCTCGGGCGGAGGGAAGATCTGTGAGTATCATCAGCGTAAACCCATCCACCGGCGTCCCCATCCAGAGCTTTGAAACCTTGACTCCCGAGGAACTGGATCTGAAACTCGCGAGGGCGACTCTGGCGTTCGGGACGTTCCGTCATACATCCATCACTGAACGGGCGCGCTGGCTGGCCCACGCCGCCGAAATCCTCGAACACGAAAGGGATCCGCTCGCCCGCATGGCGACAACGGAAATGGGCAAGACCATCCAGGCGGCCCGGGACGAGCTGATCAAATGCGCGTGGTCGTGCCGGTATTTTGCTGAAAATGCAGAAAGCTGGCTGGCCGATGAAACCGTCGAATCCGGGCGGAAAACCTCGTTTGTTCATTACCAGCCGTTGGGAGCGGTTCTCGCGATCATGCCATGGAACTTCCCGTTCTGGCAGGTGTTTCGGTTCGCGGGATCGGCCATCATTGCCGGCAATGTGGTTCTGTTGAAGCACGCCTCCAATGTTCCCCGATGCGCGCTGGCAATCGAAGACGTTTTCCACCGCGCCGGTTTTCCACCGGGCGTATTCCAGACGCTGCTGATCAGAAGCCAGACGGTCGGACGCGTCATCGAGGATCCGCGCATCGTCGCGGTGACGCTCACCGGCAGCGAACGGGCCGGCGCCGAGGTGGCGGCTCAGGCGGGAAAACACATCAAGAAGACCGTGCTCGAACTGGGAGGCAGCGATCCGTTTATCGTGATGTCCAGCGCGGATCCTTCTGCCGTCGCGGCTGTCGCCGTGCGCGCGCGAACGATCAACAATGGGGAATCGTGCGTGGCGTCCAAGCGGTTCATTGTGCATGACTCCGTGTACGACGACTTCGAACGTCGCTTCGTCGGGGGGATGGCTCGTCTGCAGGTGGGAGATCCCCAGGATGACGCAACGGACATCGGACCGCTGGCCACCGAACAGGTTCTCGAAACCCTCGAGCGTCAGGTCTCCCGCCTCGTGGCAGGCGGCGCTTCAGTCCTCACCGGAGGCGCCAGACTCCATCGTCCCGGTTATTTCTACCCGCCAACCGTGCTGACGAACATCGATCGCTCCGGCGCGACCTATCGCGAAGAGCTCTTCGGCCCGGTGGCCATGTTGTTTCGCGTTCATGGCGCGGACGACGCCATTGCGCTGGCGAACGAAACGAGCTTCGGCCTCGGCGCGAGCATCTGGACTCAGGATCCGGTTGAACAGCGACGATTCATCGAGGAAATCGAAGCCGGCGTGGTTGTGGTCAACGATCGGGTCTCGTCCGATCCACGCATGCCATTCGGCGGGGTGAAGCATTCCGGATATGGCCGGGAACTCGGCAGGTTCGGCGTGCGCGAGTTTACGAACATCAAAACCGTTCGCATCGCCGCCTGATGTCCGCCGTCTGCGTGGCCTTCGCCAACGGGAGTGGGCCGGAGGGGCGCCTCAATGTCGAATCCGGAGGTGGGCCAGAATCTCGATTGCGTCCCGTAACAGCGATGCCGACTGCGCAGGTCCGGTCGAAGCGGGCTCAGGGAACTCGCGCTCCGGCCATGCCTTTGGGAAAACACGGCCGGCACGTCCCGGTGGCCGCATTGGCGTAGTAGATCAAGGCATCGGCGCCGCTGTAGAACCCGTACTTTCCAGCTTCGATTGAGGCGGGCATTGCCGTCGCGACGTACTCCCCACCCGATAAGGTGACTTCGAAAACATAGCCGGAGACGGTATTGTCGAAACTCTGATCGAGAAGGCCCGCTGCAATCAGGTCGGATAGCGTTCCGTATCGTCCATGGTTATCGGACAGATATGTGACTTCAGCAATGTTGATGAGATGGAGGTTGGACACGGCTGCGCTTTCCAGCCTGGGCCCGGACGGCGCCGAGCTGACCGCTACTGTCAAGGCCAGCCAGACAAGGCCCCCCAATCCAATAACGGACCTGCTAAAGATGCGCCACGTTTGATTTCCTGATTCGTCCTGCTGCCCGTTTAGTCGATTCGAGGCCCAGTGCACGATGGCGCCAATTCCGAGGAGACCCAACACGCAGGGAAGCACGATGATGAGTATGGCGATCGCGGCCGCTTCCGGCGGAAATCGCATCGAGAGAAACGCCATCACATGTGCGCATCCCATATCGATCGATCTTCCTGCCTGGACATCCGTGTCACAAGCACAACCGCAGAGGACCGAACGGCGCGGTCAGCGCGGGGGAACCAAAACCGCAACCGGCAGCGCGGATATGGCTCGCGGACTGATCGAAAGGTATCGAGCGCGGGGCATCTCTACGGGCTGTGCGCGCAAACTACCCCGGGCGGCAGAGCGGTTCGTGTTTAGAACCGGAATCCAACCAGTACTCCCGGCCACACGATCCCGCCGTCGCGAGTGAATCCATACGTTGCGGTGGGACGGATCACGAGGCCGCTGCTCGAGCGATGCTCAAACCCAACCGACAGTGTTCCGGCTGTCACGGGCCTGTCAAAGAAGGTGCGGCTTTCCCCGCCCACAGTGGCGCCGCCTGCAAGGTACAGGCTGTTGACAGACCCCACGGGTCTGAATGACGCATATATCGGCACGATCACGGCGGTGTCGCTGCCGAAGCTCCACACCGCGACGCCGGCGCCAGCGCCGATGCGATTGAAACTCCGCTCGTAATTCGCGCTGTAGAGTAATGCCCGGCCGAGAATTTCCACGCCGACAGTGTTGGCCCGCTTGTCGACGTCCTGTGCATTCACGGGAGTTGCCGGAATGAGCATTACCGCTAATGCGGCCAGTAATGCGACGCAAGGGGTCCGAAACAGGTGGTAAACATGTGAGTGGATCATTGCTTTTCGTGCCCTCGTTTCGAGCGTCTGCTTCTCACGCTCACCGCCCATGTACCTACACGATGCAGTTCCGCATATGTGAGTGGCGCCATCTCTCCGATTAGCGGCCGAACCGCTCAGAACGGGAGCTTCAATTCCAATCGCTCGGTGGCATTCTCCAACAACCGGACGCGTTGACTTGTGGACTCGGCCCGCCTGAGCAGCGCGGGATCGAAGCGACCTGAAAATTCGGTTTTCTCGATGTCGTACATCCAGGCAAAAACGTCATACTCGCCGGGCGCCATCTTGTCGATACTGAATTGGCCGTCGGAGCCGGAATAAGCGGATCTGTACAGATCATCGCGATCCCGCTGGCGTGGGGCGAGAATGATTCGCGCTCCCTTCACTGGTTCATTGCGATCGTTGCGTACGATCCCGTTCACCGCGGCGTTCAGCGGGCTCATCACGATCCGCATGGTTTTAGCAGCGTCGCCGGGCCTGATAATGATCGGAGTGTTCAGAGCGTCTGATCCATCAACGGTGATCGTCTTAACGTACAGTTCGCTTTTCGGAGCGCTCGCCTTCTCGACCATGTCTACCCACACGCGGAACTCGCCGAACTCGACCCCACGTAGCGTAAACGTTCCGTCGGAAAGCGCTTTCGATACGGCTCCGAACCCCATGGGCAGTGGCTGCGGGTCTGCGATTGTTCCTGAAAATGACGGGCGCAAGACGATACGCGCATTCTCGAATGCTTGCTGCGCAAGGGAATTCGGCTGGCCCTCAACCGTGAGGGCCCCGGAGACTTGTACGGGAGATCCTACCGTCAGGGTCACATCGTTCAGATCGTTTCCGGAAACGGTGATGTGACGCATGGCCACCGCGTCCCCCACTTTCGCTACGGCAAAATACGATCCGGCGCATGCGGACACGACAAACTCGCCCGTTGCGGCATTGTACGGAAGAGAAGGCCGCGGGAACGCGGCGTGCGAGAAATTGTCGGTGATTCTCATGAGAAGAACATCATCGCCAGGCGACGGAGTGGCGTTAAACACCGCGACAGTCGCTGTGGGAGGAGGAATTCCGGCGCGCGCATCAATCACCCGTCCGCGCACGGCATGGGTCTCGGCACGGATCCTGATGTCCATGCCACCCGGACTGCCTCCAGGTTGCACGGTGATGGGGGTGGCCTTTTCCAGCTCCAGGACATCCGGATAAAACACGACTGAACGAATTGTCCCTTTGGCATTTGGAAGGCTGGCATTTGGAAGACACAAATCGGCGCCGCCCCTCCTGTCCCCCTGGCCCGCCATCAGTAGATACCGCCCTGGAGTCACGCCTTCCAGGCGATACGCTCCGTTCGCGTCCGTCACGATACCTTTCGGCGCCAGGACCTGCAGGTCCGGACTACGAGAGAACGTGTAAGAAGCGCGCGCCAGGGATACACGTTGTCCCGCGAGGGGCCTTCCGGTGTGATCGAGCACCCGGCCTTGAATACTGCCCTTCGCAGCGGGGGAAGCGTTCTCGGGCCGCTGCGGCGGCGCGGCGCTTTGCCGGCCGGCAATCGCCGGCGCCACGATCAGCAGCGCGATGAGCGTGAGTCTCATGAATCTCTCCGGAATACCGCCTGGGGAAATTGTTACCTTAAAAACGTTAAGAGTTTAGCCACGAATCATGGGTGCGGCAACGACTAACATATCCATGCCTCAAGCCGCCGCGCCTTCAGCCGCCGCAACGCCAGCGGGATCACCTGTTCATCTGCGGGCTGGCTGGGTCAGCGGGATTTCCGGGATGTTTTGGGTCGACCCGTGCGGAACGTGAACGAGCCTTCCTTGCTCTTCCGCCTGCAGGATCAGATGTGGATCAAAATACGAATAAGGCTCCAGCCCTTGCCAGGCGATGATGCGGTAATCACCGGGGACGATGGTCGAAATCGTAAAATGGCCGTCGTCTTCCGCAATGGCAGATCGGAACAGGTCTGCGCGGTTGAAGTTGCGGTTCGGCATCAGGACGACTTGAGAGCCTGGAGTAGCGGCGCCTCGAATCTGGCCGGGGCGGGAACCGATGACGATGTCCAGGGTCTCATTCCCTTCGGAACCATTCACCGTGAAAGCCGGGAAGATGTCGACGCTTCCCAAATGCGCCGAGTCAATATACAACCCCGAAGGCAATCCGGATAACGACAGAGAGTACGTTCCGGGAGCGAGATCCTCGATTCGGAAATCGCCGGCGACAGCTGATACGACTTTGTAGGCGGCTAATGGTGGATTCGGGGCGCTGTGTAAGAAGATCTTTAAGCCGTCCGGGAGCGCGGAGGGTGGTCCAACTGTCGAGCTTTCCATTCGAAGGCGGCCCTGAATCGCCAGCGGTGGCGCCAGCGTTAACTCGATCCCTTCCTCATCCGCACTTAGAACACTCACGGCAACGAGGGCCCATCCCGGAAATTGTGGATCATTCGACTGCGCGGTGAGCGTGTGTTCGCCCGCAGTGACATTCCTCAACTCGAAGCTGCCGCTGGATGGATCATAGGAGCCTCCAGCGCCTCCGGCAGGCACGCGGCCATTTGTGACGATCAAGCGCGCGGCCGGGACATCAGTCAAGGCGAGACGAAACTCCTGTGGGGCCTGCCCCAGGCGAGGATCTCTAATCCGGCCTTTTACGCTATAAGAGCGTGGCGTCCCTTGCTGGCCCAGATTGAGATGGATCTCATCGCCGGCTTCGCCGGGTTTGACCTCGATCATCTCTGCATCCGCCACGCCAGGAGCGCCGGGATAGTAGGTGATCGGGTAATTCAGGGCAATCCGGTTCGGTGTGAATCGAGCAATAGAGCCCTCTGTTCCGGGTGCGGAGGGAAGGTCGCCCCCGGCGCGCAGGTAGTACTTTCCCGGTGGAAGCGCAAAAAGACGGAACATTCCGCGGTCATCACTGATAGCAGTCGCCACGACCCGCTCATGCGTTGAGCCCGATGCGTCGTAGGAGAATCGAACGAGCGCGAGCGGAACGGCTGCGGCAGGAGCTCCGACTTCGTCGGAGAGCCAGCCCGAAACGAAGCCGCCATGAGAATCGTCGACATCGCTATCCGAGGCGGCGACCGCGCTCAGGACGATGGGTTCCGGCGCGGACGCCGTCAACGGGATGAGCTTAACTTCAGCGTTAACGCGAGACGATTCGTCGACGTGTACGGGTGTTCCCAGGAGTTCGGTCTCAACAAGGAGCATCGGATCAAACCAGTCCCCCACGGAACTCGAACTCAAGGCTTCCCACGCAAACAACCTGTAGCTTCCCGGGATAACTTCATCAATTGAGAAGCCTCCCTTCTCGTCCGTAACTGCTTTGCGGTACAGCCCGAGATGTTCTCGCGCTTCCTGGGGCGCGAGTACAACAGTCTGGTATGGAACCGGGTGGGCGCGTTGGTCGCGGACGACGCCCGCCACGACGCTGTCCGCGGCGCCGAGCACAATGTCCAGTCGGAAAGAATTCGAACCGGAAATGTGAAACACCTGATTCAGAACATTGGCGCCACCCCAGTAAGCTTCTTTGATGTATGGCGCCGCCGACGCCGGATTCCTGACCAGCGAAGGGATTTCGATGGGCACATCCGTGAGGCGGTAGTCGCCAGAAGGAAGGTTCTTGAATTCGAACACGCCGTCCGGGTCAGGCGCGGCTTCGTGAATGGCGGCTCCATGGTGAGTCCACTCTGCCGCAGTCAATGTGATGCCCAGGTTGTCGAAGGACAGACCGTTGGGAAGTGTTGCGCTTACGCGAGCCAGGCCGCGAACGGAAATGGGCGGGAAGAGCGCGACGGCGATACCGTCGACGTCGGCATTGGTTATCGTGACCGTCGTTTGGCCACTCGCGCCTTGTGCGCCTGCCTGAATAAGATATGTTGCAGGCAGGAGGTTGAGAAACTCGGCTATTCCGGTCGAGGCATCGTAACGGTCTTTGTCGCGCGCTGATTCCAGCGATTCGAGTCCCCACCCGAAGCCTGGCGTATGGCGTGAGATCGTGACCGATGCTGATGAAGGCGGAGATCCCGTCTGTGCATCGATCAGGCGGATCCGCGCGTGATACGTTTGCGTGGTGGTGGGAAGAACCCAGTCGACGGATTCCACCTGCGAACCGGCGCCAACGGAGATCATGCGCGCAGCCTGAGGATCTTCGACGCCCGGATAAAATGCGGCGCCTGGAGGGTTTGTGTTTTTGCCGAATTCCCGGGTCGTCGATTGTCCCCAGGTCGATCCCGCCCACAGGTAGTAACGCCCGGGCGGAACCCAATAGATACGGTATTGTCCGCGATCGTCCGTCTGAACGTTCGCCTCTTCCGTGAGCACGCGGACGCCACTGTCACGCCGAAGACTGAGTAGTTGCAGAGGAACGTTCATCAATGGGCGGCCCGACCGATCGAGTAGTCGACCGCTGATTGTGGCGGCGCGCGTCATACGGACCGTCAGGTTTCCGACGGCCTGCCCGGCCATGACTTTGACCCCGGACTGAACGGAGTCAAACCCTCCGAGTCTCAAAGGCAAATAGCCATTGGCTTCGGCCTGGATCCAGTATGTTCCCGGCTCCAGATCTGTGAAAACGAACCGTCCCCCGGAATCGCTGAATATGGAAGGAACTGCAGCATTGAGGGGCTTTCCTCGAGTGATAGCCTGCGGTTTGGCCAGCGTCACCCGAGCCCTCGCAACCGCCTCCCCAGTGTCGGCCCGAATGACGAGTCCCGCAATCCTCGCCTTTTCGGCGGGCGCCTGCGCCTGTGCGGCGACAAGCGCCAGCAGCAAAAGTGGAGTGGACCCTCTCATGCCTCCTCAAAGTGGTTCAGGCGGAAAAGATCTTATCGGGCACCTTCAACGGCCCTGGACATCCGGCATGATTCTGCTCGAATGCGCCGGAGCGAACAGCCTTCGAGACCGCGCCGCAAACGCATGCCCTGCCAGCGACAGTCCTGCAAGCCGGGGCCCTGCACCGGACTTACTTCGGTAAGTTAGCGCGATACCGCGCCGCAACCTCGTTGTCGCAAGCCTCTGAAGGTGGCGAGAATTTGAGGTCGGGGCGATGGTCCCACTGCTGCGTCAATGTGGCGGGCTGGGAGAGATACACCGGGTCTTCGACCGTGATCTCGTAGCGCAACCGAGTGCGTTCCTTCGTGAGCGTCAACCGCTCGACCGTGTGCTTGTCGGCGCTCGATGGCACGTTCAAGCCGTTGCCGGAGGGGTTCGGCTCGTAGGCGGTCGTATCAATCACGAGCGTTTCGCCATCCCAGCGCCCGATGGAGTGCCCGTGCCGCGAGGCTTTGACGTTGGCCGGATGCTTCGAGGTCATCTGGACCGTGCGCAGGACATGGTCGCCCGAGTTGTCGAAGTGCAGCACGACCTCGTCTTTGCCGAGCTCGATGGAGCGCATCTCGTCGAGTACCGCGAGGAACGGTACGGGTTCGACAAAGCAGAGCCCGTCGGCGGCCAGTTCCCGTTGGGCGGCGCGCCCTTTGGGGGTGATCGAAAAGCGCGCCATGGCCCCGAAAGCAGCGCCCAGCGCGGCGCGGGAGGGAGCCCAATGACCCGCGAGACTCTCCGCAGGCGTCAGCGTGCGGTCGCGCGGATTGGACGCGTAGAACGGATGCACCTCGCCGTCCTGAGTCGTGACGTCGAGAATGCGGACCTGCTTGCCGTCGCCGCGACCGGGGTTGGCGCGCATAACGACCGGCGTGCCGGGCATGAGCGCCTCCCGGCGGAGGCCATCTACGAGCGCCTGCGTAATCGCGAGGCCCTCGCCTTCCACCAGCGCCGGTTTGCCATCGGGGCCTTTGGTCTCGACGATCAGGTACATGTGCGGGTTCTTCCAGTCGAACCTCGACACCTTCCCTTCGATCAGTATCTCCTTCGTCGTGTCGAACATGGCCTGGCTGTGATGCGCGAACGCTAGCGCGCTGAAAGAACCGGCCGCTGCGAGAATAAGGATAGCCATGGATCGGACTCTCATCTCGAAACCTCCTAGGGCAAGTGCGAGGAATTATAATGACTTCGGCATGAACCCACCACAGCCATCATTGCCTCCGGAAATTCTTCGATACTACGAGGCGGGCCAGGAAGGCGGCCGGCTCCAGATGGCTGCCTTTCGATGGGAGAAGGCCCGCACCCTGGATCTGATGTCTCGATTCCTGAATACTTCACGACCGCTTTTTTTCATCACCCCGATGAATTCCGCCAGGAGTTGATCGAGGGCGGCTTCCCGAATGTTTCGCTGCGTTCAATCGAAGGTCCGGTGTGGGCGCCTCCCACGCCGGACACAGCGGAAGAATACGATCGCATGATGACGATCATGCGATCCCTCGAAACGGAAACGACGCTGATGGGCGCCAGCGCGCACATCATGGCTGTCGCCCGTCGGGACGCGTGATCCACATGTTCACTCCCGCGGCTGTGGTTTTTTCCGCGCGAGACCGGCAGGTAACACGAACGGTTTTTTGTTCTCCCTCGCAACGCGCCGGAGGTACGATGCGTCCCTGGCCTGCATCATGAAGAAAATCGTCGCTCAAGCAGCCGTTGCTGCGCTCGTTCTGGGTCTTGCAGGTGGTATCCAGGGCCGGCCCGGATCCGGGCAAGGCGCTACGCGACCGGACTACTTCCTTCCTGGGGAGACGGGCGTCGACTGGTTTTTTAATCGAGTCGACGAATACCGCAGCGGACTCTGCAATCGGCGTGTTTTCGCGGAAACCGGTGCGCCAATGCCGAAGCTGAAACTCCCGAAACAGGATAAGCCCAAATCCTCCGGATCGAAGGGCAGCGCCACGATTGAAGGTGTCGTCCTGGACAAAGCGGACAAACCGGCGCGCGACGTGGAAATCCATGTCTGGGGATTGGATGAGCCGTCACACTTCCTGGCGTGCTCGGACACCAAGGGACGCTATTCCGCAAAACTCGCGGCCGGCCGTTATGTCGCGTGCCTCAGTTACCTTGCCAACATCGGTCTTTGCCGGGACGTCACCTTGCTCAGGAACAAGAAAGAGAAAGCCGACTTTCCCCTGCGGATATTCTCAGTGACGAACGTCGAGACCCTGAACAAGCGGCTTCCTCCCGGCTCGGGCGGGAGCGGCTACTACAATCCGTTTTCCCGCGTCGAAGGCCGGGTCTTCTCAGGAGACCAGTTGGCCCCGGGAATACCGGTTCATTTCCAGAAAGTGGATTCGCCGGGGACCTTCACCGCGACTACGGATGCCCGTGGATATTTTTCCAGCGCAGTTCCTCCCGGCGACTACATTGCAGGCATCGAGTACAAGGGAACGCCTGGCCTGTGGCGCGAACTCACCGTCCGTCGCGGACGGGTAGTCCAGAGCGATTTCGATTTAAAGCAATTCCCCAACTAGCCCATACAAGCGACGGCGAGTTCCTGGATCTACCAGGATCAGAAGCTTTGTCGGACATCTCAAAGTTTCCCTTTGAGCGCCGAAACTAGCGCCCGCTCAAGCCACCGGGCCACGCAGAGGTCGGATGAAACGTGATGCCGGATCCGATCATCTCGACGCGTCGGATCAAACCGTCCTCGATCCGGAACGCTTCGGTGACGTCAATGCTCGACTTGCGGCCCGCAAAGGAGCGCATGCTCACGGTCTCACCGGTTGTCGCCAGCTTGATCGTATCGACGCTGCCATCCATGTCAAAGAAGCAGTAGGCAAAGACGACGCCGCGCTCGACGTCGACCAGTGGAAACCGGCGCTGGTGAATCTCGTTCACGATGGCCAGGTACCCGCTCTTGAGCTGCCCCTTGCAACTCTCGCCCATGTAATCGAACCCGCCCGGCGTCGGCCGTCCGGATGGTTTGTTCGTCGTGTGCGCGCCGTTCTCGATCCGGTCGCAGTCGTCCGTGAAC
>DASUFH010000138.1:0-42118 GCA_036274645.1 Terriglobia bacterium | reverse complement strand
TCTTCGACAAGACGCAGGAGTATGTCACCGGCTCGGTCACGCTGAACCTGTACAAGGGCAATCTGACGGTAGTCAGCCGCAAATCGCCGTATAGCCTCTACCGGCACGACATGGCTTCTTTCGATACAGGCAGCTACAGCTACAACCATCAGGACGCCGAAGGGTTCATCAACCTGCTCGGACTGCCCGCCGCAGTCCGGGCCCGTCTCACGGGCAGCAGCTATGAAACCCTGGCAAAGACGGTTTGACCCGGCCCCTGTCTTCGAGAACAATCTGCGAACGCAACAGCTATGAAACTCTGGCAAGGACGGTTTGAGGAAGACCAGGACCCGGTCTTCGAGAAGTTAAACCGCTCGCTGCCGGTCGACGCCATCCTCCTGGATGTCGACGTCCGGGCGAGCCGGGCTCACGCGCGCGGGCTACACCGGTATGGCGTGCTCAGCGAGGGCGAATGGCAGGCCATCGATCAGGGCCTCGAAAGCATCCTCGCCGAATACACGCCCGAAAAGATCAGAGACCTGCCCTTCGAAGATGTCCATACCTTCGTCGAAGCGACGCTTCTCGGCAAGATTGGGGCGGTCGCCAGAAAGTTGCACACCGGACGCAGCCGGAACGATCAGGTCGCAACGGACTTCCGTTTGTTTGTGCGGCAGGCTGTCCAACTCGTGGTCGCGGAGCTTGAGGCGCTGGCGCAGGCGCTCGAGGAATGTGGCGCCGGACATCCCGACACCCTGCTGCCGGCCTACACGCACCTGCGGCGGGCTCAGCCCATTCGCTGGCGGCACTACTGCATGGCCTATGTCGAGATGTTCCGCCGCGACCGCGAGCGGTTTGAACAGTCTCTTGGCCGCGTCAACATCCTTCCCCTGGGATCGGGCGCCGTGGCCGGATCGAACTTTCCGCTCGATCGGAAAGCCATTGCGCAGGAACTCGGTTTTACGGATGTCTCCGCCAACAGCCTGGACGCGACGTCGGACCGCGACTTCGTGCTGGAGTTTCTCTCCAACGCCGCCATCGCCATGACTCACGCCAGCCGTCTGGCCGAAGACTGGATCATCTATTCGACCACGGAGTTCGGCTTTCTGGAACTCTCCGAAAAGATCACCACCGGCAGCAGCCTGATGCCGCAGAAGAAAAATCCCGACGGGCTGGAGTTGATCCGGGGCAAAGCCGGAGTGACGATCGGATCACTGACCGGCCTTCTTTCCGTCATGAAAGGTCTTCCGACCGGATATAACAAGGACCTGCAGGAAGACAAGGAAGCGTTCCTGGCCGTATTCGAAAACCTGCATCTCTCGGTGAGCGTGCTCCGCCTGGCGGCGTCGACGGTGGAGGTCAAATCGGCCGTCATGAATGAAGCCGCGTCCGATTCCTTCATGGGCGCAACCGATCTCGCGGATTTTCTCGTAGGACGGGGCGTCCCCTTCCGGGACGCGCACGACATCGTTGCCCGCGCCGTGCGCCAGGCGCTGTCCGAGGGAAAGACTCTTGCGGCCATCGATCTGACGGCGTTCTCGCCGGAGTTTGCGGGTCTCCCTGCGGATTATCTCCTGCCCGCCAATATCGTCCGGCGCAAGGCCGGGTCGTTTGCCGGCTCTGACGCGTCTCAGGGCCGGTAGGTATACCGCAGCAGAAAGAACACCGAGTTCAGTTCGTAAGCAATGCTGCGGCTGTAACCCACCTCCAGGTCCACAGATGGACCTGCCAGGAAATCCAGCCAACCCGAAAACCCGTGATCGTTGGCTTCAGAAGCGTTGGTTACGCGTCTTCCGCCGGCGCCGGACGATCCCCCGGACCGGTTGACCTTATTGACGATCGTTTGTTCGCCCGAGGCGATGACGCCATAAGCCGATCCACCCGCGCTGACAGCAGGCGCCAGACGGAGAGTCCCTCCACCTTCCATGTGAGTCACAAAGCCAAGCGAACTGAATGGGCGGACAAAGAACGCGGTGTCCGAAACCGTGTTGGCGAATCCCAGACTGACGAACGCCGAACCATGCGGCAGATCCGCAGCCAGGCGATTGTTCCAGTCCACTGTAACGCGGCCGGTGCTAAACCCCTTGCTTTCGTCCCCGGTTGGCGCGGTCACCGTGATGGTTGAGGAGTATTGCAGTTCGGAAAGATCGCGAAAGTAGCCGAGTGTCAGATAGACGTTGCCCAATCCGGCGGCGAAAGATCCGTTTGTGGTGGTCGAAGCCGACGAACTGTGGGTCAGATACAGGGGCGCGCCGACTCCCCCGGTAAAACGTTCGCTGAAGCGGTAGCCGATGGAGGAATCGAGCTTGAGGACGGAACCGGAGTTTTCGTGGCTGCCCTGAAACGTCTCCGAAAAGGTCCATGCGTCCGGATCCGGCGCCGCGTTGACGAGAACGGGAAACGCCAGACCGGTCAGGAGAATGAAGATGAGGGGGATTCGTTGAACGCTGATGCTCACTCCGTATCGTTTTTCCGTTCGATGGAGATTTCGGGGGGTTCCCATCCTGGCCAAGGAGGGAGACGTCCATTGGAGCCCACCGCGAACCGTCTGACCGGGCGTAGTCTGGGAGGTTGTTCCATCTCTCGGCAGACATTCTGCCGCCGATGAAACTCCACGTCCAGGGACAGCTTCGGTAAGGCTCCTAACGGCGCGTCCCCCTCTTTGACCAGGAGGGGATTTCCGCACGCCGGTCTACTCTGCGAAGCAGTCCTGCTCTAAGTCGGGTTTTCGGTCTCCCGGGCTTCCTTCTCGGCCGTTTTCACCGCGTCATCCACATCCCCGCTGTTCATGTCCGGTTTCAGGGCGTGGATGGATTTGCCGAGCGACATCGGATCTTCTCCGGTCATTCTTGCCTTCAGATCCGTAAAAGGGATGTTCAGGTTCTTGGACACGTGCAGCGCGGCGATAAACTGGCCGCGATTCTTGAATCCTTCTGAAGCTTCGTCGAGGGTCATTCCGACCGGCAGCAGGCGCTCAACATTGGCGGCAGCGCGTGGGTTCTTTTCAATCTGGCTCGCGACACTGTTGGACGAGGCCGCGCCGCCGGATGACTTCTTCTCCGCTCCTCTGGATTCGGGCCTGTCCGGCCTGGGAGCGGCATTGGATGGCCGCGCCGGCGCCGTGGCCGGACGTCCACCGCCAGGATTGGAGTTGCCTCTGAAGCCGCCGCCTGGAGCGCCCCCTCCGCCGCCGCGGCCCCGCTGGGCATATACGCCGGGAACCAGCGCCAGACAAAGCGCCGCAGCCCCCAAAACGACCAGACTCCTTCTGATGCTCATTGCTCGACCTCCATGATCGAAAGCCCATGCTACCTTGGGGCCATCCGGGTTCAAGCGTTTCGTTTTGAGGGCAGGTATGGCGCCATCCGGCGGCCGGGGCGCCGGTTGGTCCAGTGCGCAAGTCTCCCAACGGCGCCTGAGTGTCCGGACTTCCCTACTTCATCAGTTCCCTCACCTTATCCATGATTGCGGCGGCCCAGATCTCATACCCCCTGGCCGTGGGATGAAGGCCGTCCGCCATGATTTCGGTAGTCAAGGTTCCGTCGGCAGTGAGAAATTTCTCACCGATATCCATGTAGAACACCTGTTTGTTGTCGGCAAGCCGGGCCAGTTTGCCGTTGATGTTCTTGATATGTTCGCGATTCGGATCCGTCGCCTGGGCGCCGCGAGGAAAGATCCCCAGCACCAGCACCTTTGCCTGCGGCTGCCGCTTCTTGAACTCCTCGACAATGAGGCGGTCGCCGTCCGCGATCTCGTCGTCCGGATTCCGGTTGATATTGTTGGTACCCAGCATGAACACGATCAGCTTCGCCTTGAAGCCGTCGAGTTCGCCATTCTGCATGCGCCAGAGAACGCCCTGCGTGGTATCGCCGGATATACCGAAGTTCGCGGGCCGGAGAGGAAGAAAGTTCTTCTCCCACACCGCTCTTCCGGTACGTCCCCACAGTTCGGTAATGGAATCCCCCACGAAGAGCAGATCGATTTTGCCTCCATTTCGGGCAATGTTCGTCATGCCGACGAAATCCTGGTGTCTCGCATCGTCGCGCGGCTGTGGCTGGTTGGCAGGAACGGCAGGTCCGGCGCCACGCCCACCGGCGCCGCGCCCGCCCGGGGCGCCGCCGGCGCGTGGTCCCTGTCCCGGCGCTCCAGTTCCCGCGCCGCGAGGCGCCTGCGAGGCGGCAATGACGGCTGTCATGAAGAACATTCCGGCAACACATACGACCGCAAACCGATGCAGTACACACTTCATGGATGTCTCCTTTCACACTGGGCTGACATTTGAAAAACGTGGAGGCTTATATCAACGGTTCCGAAAGCGCGTCAAGCTTGAGGCAGTCCGTCCCATCCGTGGAGGAAAGCCTCTTTACGCCAGCGCGTCAATCTGGAGCAAACAATTCCATCTGCGGGGACAGCGGCCGCCGGAAACTCTCTACGCTCAACGCCGGGCGTTCGCGGTCGAGGCCGGCCTTCCGGCACGAAATATCAAACAGCTGCCGGATGTGGCCGGCGTAGGCGCCACTCCCCCGCATCCGGCTGCTGAATTGGGGATCGTTCAACCGGCCGTCCCGCATGGACCGGACGCGATTCAGGATCTTGCTTTTCGCCGCGGGCGCGTGATGTTCGAGCCACTCCTCAAACAGGTCGGACACGCCGTACGGCAAACGCAACGCCACATAGCCCGCGGCAACCGCGCCGGATTTGGCCGCGGCGGCGAGGATCGCCGGCATTTCATGATCGGTCAGGCCGGGAATCACCGGCGCGGTCAACACCCCGACAGGTATACGGGCCGTGGCCAGCGCTTCAATTGCGGCCAGACGACGCGCCGGCTGCGACGCGCGCGGTTCAAGTTCACGCGCCAGTTCCGGTTGCAGCGTGGTAACCGAGATGAATACCAGCGCGGCCTGATACCGGGCCAGTTCGCCAAGCAGGTCGATGTCGCGGGTAACCAACTCGTTCTTGGTAATGATGACGACGGGATTGCGGCACTCCGCCAACACGGCCAGACAGCGGCGGGTCAGTTCCAACCGTCGCTCGACCGGCTGATAGGCGTCCGTCACGCCGCTGATGGCAATCGTCTGCGGCCTCCAGGACTGCCGGGCCAGTTCCCGACGCAACAACTCCGGCGCGTCTTCCTTCACGAGAATTCTCGTTTCGAAGTCGAGTCCCGCGGAAAAACCCAGGTACTCGTGATTCGGACGCGCAAAGCAATAAACACAGCCATGTTCACATCCCCGATAAGGATTCACACTGGCGTCGAATCCCACATCCGGGCTGTCGTTATAGTTGATGATCGAACGGGAGGTGTCTTTCAGCAGGATCGTCTGGAGACCCGGCCCCTCTTCACCCGAGGTTTCGTCATCGGGCGCGCCGTAGCTCAGCCGCTCAAATCGATTGGCAGGGTTGCTGACGGCGCCGCGTCCCTTGATCGGGATGGACGGCCCGAGGTTGCGAGGTTCATCCATAACAACGATCGCGGGATTATATAATGCCGCTCCATGAGCTTCTCTGAACTGGCCGGGCAACTGGCCGCGGCCGGAAAGGGATTTTACGAACGCGGCTGGGTCCTGGGCACCAGCGGCAACTTCAGCGCCGTGGCCGGCCGCGAACCCCTGCGCGTGGCCATCACGGAAAGCGCGGCCGCCAAGGGCTCTCTCACACCGGATCAGATTCTGGAGATCGATGGCGATGGCGCGGTTCTCCGGCCGGCCGGCGCGCGGCCTTCCGCCGAGACCCTGCTTCATCTGGCAATTTATCGCAACCGGACCGCGGGAGCGGTGCTGCACACGCATTCAATCCACGGAACGATGATGTCCGACCGGGCCGCGGCTGATGGCGGGTTCGTCATCCACGGATATGAAATGCTCAAGGGACTCGCAGGCATCGACACGCATGAACACCGTGAATGGATTCCCGTGCTCGAAAACAGCCAGAATATGCGCGAACTGGCCGCCGAAGTGGAAACGCTGCTCGCGGAAAAGCCGTCGCTTCGGGCTTTCCTGATCCGCCGCCACGGCCTGTATACGTGGGGCCGCGATCTGGCCGAAGCGACACGGCACGTGGAAATACTGGAATTTCTGATGGAGGTCTTATGGCGATCGTCCGAATCCCGGATGAGCAACGCGCCTTTCACGGCGCCGGGCCGATAGCGGAGCATCTCGGAAGTATCGGCATCGATTACGCAGTCTGGAAGCCGGCGCATCCGCTGGCCCCGGACGCGTCCCAGGCGGAGATCCTCGAAGTTTACAAGGATGAAATCGACCGTCTTAAGGCATCCGGAGGCTACGTGACGGCCGACGTGATCAGCGTCAATTCAAGCACGCCCGGTCTGGACGCCATGCTCCAGAAGTTCAATCGAGAGCACTGGCACGACGAAGATGAAGTGCGCTTCATCATCCATGGACGGGGTCTTTTTCACATCCGGCCCAAAGACGGCCCGGTGACCGCAATCGAGGTGGAACCGGGAGACCTGATACGGGTGCCGCGCGGAACGCTGCACTGGTTCGATCTCTGCGCCAGCCGCGAGATTCGGGCGATCCGGCTGTTTCAGGATCCCGCTGGATGGACTCCACAGTACAGCTCGAGCGGCGTTGACAGCCGATATGAAACGGTGTGTTTCGGCAAATGAGTATCGGCGCAAATAATCGGAAGCCGGCGAATTCGGTGAAGCGACGGCAGATGATCCGGAGTTTTTCCGAATTCGGCGCCTCTCGCCATTTTCTGACCCCGCTTCGTAAAACCGCCATTCTCGATAGGAGGAATCTCGAATGATGCTCACCCTGCTGCTCGCCGCCGGAGGGCGTGACGCGGGCAGGCGTGGCGGCGGCGCGGCGCAGGCGCCCCTGCCCGCCTCGATGTTCTGACAGGCCAATCCGAGACATCGCGGGCGGTCATCGACCGCCGCTACAGGGGACAACCAGATCTTGCGCAATCATGAAACACGGTAAATACGATTCACGCGTCCGGCCGGGAATGAAAGTGCGTTTGGACCGCTGGCCGACGAAGGTCAAACCGCTCTTTTCCTCGAAACGACACTACGAGCGGATGCTCGAAGCGCACACCCAAAAGCTGAGCGAGCTCCAGGACATTCTATACGCGCACAACCGCTATGCCCTGCTGCTGATCTTTCAAGCCATGGACGCCGCCGGTAAAGACGGGGCGATCAAACATGTGATGTCCGGCGTCAACCCGCAGGGCTGCCAGGTATTCAGTTTCAAACATCCGAGCGCCGAGGAACTCGATCATGATTTTCTCTGGCGCACCACCCGCAGCCTTCCGGAACGCGGACGAATCGGCATCTTCAACCGCTCCTACTACGAAGAAGTACTGATCGTCCGCGTCCATCCGGAGATCCTTGAGGCTGAGAATCTGCCTGCGGAGGTGGCCGGGGACAAGGACCTATGGGAGAACCGGTACCGCTCCATCACGGACATGGAGCGGCACCTCTTCCGCAATGGAACACGCATTCTGAAATTCTTCCTTCACATCTCCCGCCAGGAACAGAAAAGACGATTCCTGAAGCGCATCGACGATCCAACCAAGAACTGGAAGTTCAGCCAGGCGGACCTGGCCGAGAGGGAGCGCTGGGACGATTACATGGAAGCGTATGAAGCATGTCTCGGCGCGACCAGCGCCGACCACGCTCCCTGGCACGTCATTCCGGCGGACGACAAGAAGAATGCGCGCCTGATGATTTCCAGCGTGATTCTCGACGCGCTGGAATCCCTGAAGCTGGAGTATCCCCGACTGGATCGCGCGCAAACTGATCAACTGCAAAAACTGCGCGTGACTCTGGAAAAGGAGCGCTAGTAACCGCGGCAGAAAGCCCACGAAGCCGAGAATTCGCCGCGACCGATTCCCGGGAATTCTTCGCGGTTTCGTCGATTCTGCCGCAGGCGGATCGACCCACCGTTCGCTATTTCAGGCTGCAGAAATATTTGCGCGTCTGTTCGACTTTCGGAGCGGCAACGTAAACGATGTAGGGCTGGTCGGGATTCCGGGCGGCGTAGTCCTGATGGTAGTCCTCCGCGATGTAGAACGCATCGAGGGGCTCCAGTCTGGTCACAATGGGCTGCGGGAAAATGCGCGCGCGATCAAGCTGCTGGATGTAGGCTTCCGCGATCGCGCGCTGCTCGTCGTCCCGGTAGAAGATGGCGGACCGATATTGACGGCCGCGATCGTTTCCCTGACGGTCGAGCTGGGTGGGATCGTGCGCCACGGAAAAGAAGATCTTGAGCAGCCGGCCAAAAGTGGTCTTGCTCGAATCGAACTGGATTTCGACGGCTTCGGCGTGGTCGGTGCGCCCACTGCAGACGGCGCGGTAGTTGGCGGTTTCCCGGGTTCCTCCGGCGTATCCGGACCGGACTTCCGTCACACCATCGATCTGCCGGTAAACCGCTTCGACGCACCAGAAACAACCACCCGCCAGCACCGCCGTCTCTACGGACGGCGCTGGCGACAGCGGGAAATCCCGGGCAGGATCCGCAACGGCGCTGGGATCGCTGACCATTGGAGGCCTCCGCGATTACTTCTGGCGGCGCATGGCGAACGGTTCTTCATCGACCGCCGCGCCCGAAGGCAGAGAGCGCGTCATGGCGATCACATTGTCGGACAGCATCTTGCCCTGCCATGCGGTGGGAATCTGAATACCATTCACCTTCTGATACGTGGTGAAGGTGAACTCCTTCCCATCAACCTTGGCTTCTTCAACCTTATATTTCTCGTCTTTGTCGGTTTCCATGATCAGGAGGACCAGCGTACCCGTCATCTTTCCCTTGCTGTCCACTTTGACATCCATGGTCACCGTCGGGCCTTCGGGAAGTTCCGGCCGAGGCATATTGGCAACCGCGCCAACAAAGTCCGGGGGCAAACCGCCGAGGCCGCCGCCCCTGCCAAAACCTCCACCGCCAATGCCACCCGCTCCGAGGCCGCCACGACCTCCCCTGGCGCCGGCGCGCTGGGCAAAATCTCTGCCACCGAATCCGCCGCCGCGTGTTCCGCCACCGAGGCCGCCGCGACCACCGGTCCCGAGACCACCGCCGCCGAAGCCGCCGCCATTTCCAAGACCGCCACCACCAAATCCACCGTTCCCGCGCAGTCCGGAATCCACGTTGAAGAGTCCACGATCCGCGGGCGTAGCGTCATCCCGCTTGTCTCTCCACTTCTTGAGAGCCACAGCGGCATCCGATGCCCACTTCCCGGCAATGCCGGGTTCAGCCGCTTCAACCCGCCAGTATCCAAAACTCAGCAACAGGGCGGCCATTGTGGACGCGAGCCAGATTCTACGGTTCATTGCCTCCTCCATGGATAGGATCGCCAAACAGAATATTGGCGCCTTAGAATAACGAATCCCCCAATTGCTTGCCAAGGCGTATAACAACCTTTTACAAGCGCCCCCAGGATGCGGGTTGGACTCCAAAGCACGGCGAAAGTCGCAGAATTCTTTTATAGCGACGTAAACTTTTTCCTTTTCAGCGAATCCAACTCCTCTTTTCTTTCGCTTGGAAAGACAACTTCGGGATCCTGGCGGGCGCACAAACGAGAACGTTGTGAGTCCCCTCCCCGTCTGCTGCAGGGGCGGTCTGTGACCGCCGACGTTTCGGAATGGAGCCATTTCAGTGGGTTTCATCGATCGTCCCTGGAGCAGTCGGGGGCTCAAAATGATTCCGTTTTGCAAAGTTTTTCTGGCAGGAGGCATTTAACGATGAAGTTTTGGGCCCTGGCGGTGAGCGCGGCGGCGTACGCTCTGCTCCTTGGACTGGTCCCCGCGCCGACAACGAGCGCTTACGGCGCGCTGCAGGCGGCTGGCGAGAAAACCAGGATTGAAGGAACCGTGACCAACCTGGGAACGGGACAACCGTTGCGAAACGTCCGGATTACCCTGCGCCCGGCGGATAAGGATGATGAAGACGCCCTGGAGTGGAATCCGGGAGCGCCGCCCGCTCCGGCCGGCCCGGGGTTCACCATTGCCGCGCGGGGATTCATCAGCGCAGCAGTGGCGGGCTCCAACGGCCTGTCCACCCAGACTGATGCGATGGGGCGCTATTCCCTGCCCGATGTGTCCCCTGGCGACTACCGGGTGACGGCGGACGGAGAGGGATTCGTGCGTCAGGAATACGGGCAACGGACAGCGACAGGCCCCGGCTTGCCCGTATCGGCATCCGCAGGGAAACCCCTGACGCTCGACTTCCAGCTGACGACCGCCAGCGTCATCAGCGGTCGGGTTTTCGATCCGGAAGGGGAACCACTCATCAAGACGCCGGTGCAGGCGTACACCTACCGTTATACCGACGGCAAGCGGGCGCTCACACCCGTCGCTACTGCGCAAACGGACGATCGCGGAGAGTACCGCCTCTATTGGATGCAGCCGGGGGACTATCTTGTCGCCACCATGCCCCGCGGTGGATTCTCGGGGAGAAGCGTTCCACCGGGCGGAGCGGCGGGTTCCGGAGCGCGCAACGCCCAGTTCTTTTCATTTAACGGCTCATTTGACGACGCCGGACAAACGACCTCCGTTCAGATGGTCGCGATACCGGCTGGAGGTTCCGACGCGATCTACTATCCCGGGGTTGCCAATCCGGCCGAAGCGACGCTGGTCCGCGTCACCGCCGGCGTCGACGTCCCCGGCATTGATTTCAATCTGCGTCCGATACGGACGATCCGGGTCACTGGACGTATTGTTGCGCCGTTTTCATTGGCCGCGCCACCGCCCGCCGAGTTCGAACGTTTGCAGGCGCCGGCCGCATCCGACGCTCCCCCGTCCGGCGCGAACGGCGCAAAACCCAACGCGCCGGCCGGAGTCGCCGTCGCGCGTGGAACTCCACAGATCATGGTCGGACAGGTGATGACCATCGATGCGCCACCAGGAATCGGAGGTTCGCGAGTCGAACTCACACTGCGCCGCGCCGGTTCGGCGCAAAGCGTCCTTGGACCTTCCGGCCCGGCGCCCACGCCGGTTCGTCCGGATGGAACCTTCGAAATTGCGAATGTGACCCCGGGCTCGTACGTCCTGACTGCCATCGCTAAAGATCCAGCCGGCCTGCAGCATTCGGCTCGAATGACCATCGAAGCCGGCCTCGATGACATCCGGGAACTGGTGGTTCCCCTTCAACCCGGACATGACATACGCGGCCGCATCTTTGTCGACCCGCCGGCGCCGGGATCGTTCAAGATGACGGATCTTGAAGTGCGGCTGATCCCGGAAGGGGCCCCGGCGCTTCCCCCTCCCCCGTCAGGAGGCGGCGATTTCGTGCTGGCCGTTCGTTCGCCGGGAGGAGTATTTCCCGGCGGCGACTTCATCACCGCCAGGGTGGAAGAAGATGGATCGTTCCTGCTCAAGGACGTTGCTGCCGCGCTCCAATATCAGATTCGCGTTAATGGAATTCAGGGCGGAGGATATGTCGTCAAGGGACTCTTCGGATCCACGGACGCGCTGGGCGCTCCCTTTTCAGGCGGGGATCCCAACGCTGCGCTCCAGCTGCAGATTGGCTTCTCCGGCGGATCCGTTTCCGGATCCGTCATGGACGCCGCCGGCAAGCCATACGCCGGCGCAGTCGTCGCTCTTGTGCCCGACAAGGCGCACAGCGGCCGCACGGATCTGTATTTCTCCACAACGAGCGCCCGGGACGGAAGCTATTCCTTTAACAATCTGCCGCCGGGGTCCTACCGCCTCTTTGCGTGGGCAGAGATCCCCTCCGGCGCGTTCCGGAGCGCGGACTTCATACAGGCTTATGAGGACCGGGCCGTGAGCGGCGCAGTTGACAAGCGTGGCGTCTGGAACGCCACACTCAGGCTGATCCCGTCAACCGATCGATAAACGAGGCGTGACGCGGGCGCTTCAGGGAACGGATCGCGGCTATGGATTCGATGACCCGGAAGAAGACGGAACCGGCGCGCCCTCCCGGACCATGCCGGGCCCGGCGCCGAAGGGAGGAAGATTAATCACCCCCGGCGCAGACGAGTAAGCCGGCGACGCTCCATCCAGGTTTCGTGGAACAGCGCCCGATTCCGACTCGAATGGCGGCAGGTTAACCACCCTGGTTCCGGAAGCCCCGGGCTTCACCGAAGGACTCGCCGCCTGGATCGGTTCGACGCCGGGACGTTCCACCGGCCGCGTCGGCCGGACCGAACGAGGCGCGCTTTTCCCCGCGGAAGACTTCCGGCTCGACGGCGTCGCGGTTTTGGCCGGAGCAACCTCGGGCGCAGCCGCTTCCACCCCACTCATATCCCCGGCGGCAATACCGCGGCGAATGCTCCACCAGGCGGTTCTGGCCATCTCCGCCATGTCCGGATTGATGTAAAGAACCGAGGCCGCAGCGCCAAGACTCACCCCAACCACGACCGCCAGAAAGACCAGACCTGATCCCTTTCGACGGACCGGTGAGGATGAACTCTCCGCGCAGGACTCCGCAGAATTATCGGTGTTGCAGGGATACCGTTTAGACACGTGTTTACTCCTGAGCGACTCCGTTCGCCCGCCGGAATCCGAAATCAGCGTCCATTGCTGCGAAGCAATCCCGGCTCAGGGAGGCTACCATGAGGCCAAAAAACAAGCACGTCTGAAGACTTCCCGCCAATGCGGCCCCTGGCTTTGCGCGCCAAAGCCTGGCAGTGACCGTCCGGAATACGAACATGACGCGTCCGTACAAAACACCCGGTAAACGCCGGAACCCGCCCAGGAGGAGATGCAAAAAAAGGGACCGGGCCCGGCGCCGGTAACGATCCGGCAGCCTGACCCGGCCATTTCGGACGCTCTCCCACGGGATGGGAGAGAAATGGAAACTAGTACATCGGCGGACCGCCGGCGCCGGGCGCCGGAGCGGCCTTTTCTTCTTCCGGGATCTCCGACACCAGAGCCTCGGTCGTCAGCATCAACGCGGCGATCGAAGCCGCGTTCTGCAGGGCCGAGCGCGTCACCTTGGCGGGATCGAGAATACCCGCCGCAATCATGTCGGTGTATTCCTCGGTGGCGGCGTTGAAGCCCATGTTCACGTCCTTGGACTCCCGCACCTTGCCGATGACGATGGCGCCTTCGTGGCCGGCGTTGGAAGAAATCATCCGCAGGGGTTCCTCCAGCGCGCGCTTGACGATGTTCGCGCCGATCTGCTCGTCGCCTTCCAGCTTGAGCTTCTCGAGAGCGGGCAGGGCGCGAATAAAGGCCACGCCACCGCCGGGAACAATACCTTCTTCAACCGCGGCGCGGGTCGCGTGCATGGCGTCTTCCACGCGCGCCTTCTTTTCCTTCATCTCGGTCTCGGTCGCCGCGCCCACCTTGATCACCGCGACGCCGCCCACGAGCTTGGCCAGACGCTCCTGCAGCTTTTCGCGATCGTAGTCGGAGGTGGTCTCCTCGATCTGCGCGCGCAGTTGCTTCACGCGGCCCTGGATGGAGTCGGCTTTGCCGGCGCCTTCGACGATCGTCGTGTTGTCCTTGTCGATGACAACCTTCTTCGCCTTGCCGAGATCCTCGACATGCAGGTTCTCCAGCTTGATGCCCAGATCTTCCGTGATCGCGCGGCCATTGGTGAGGATCGCGATATCTTCCAGCATGGCCTTGCGGCGATCGCCGAATCCCGGCGCCTTCACGGCGACGGCCTGCAGCGTGCCCCGAAGCTTGTTCACCACCAGCGTGGCGAGCGCTTCGCCTTCGACTTCTTCCGCAACGATCAGCAGCGGGCGGCCCATCTTGGCCACCTGCTCGAGGACCGGAAGCAGATCCTTCATCGAACTGATCTTCTTTTCGTGGATCAGGATGAAGCAGTTCTCGAGCACGCACTCCATCCGGTCCGGATCCGTGACGAAATACGGAGACAGGTAGCCGCGATCGAACTGCATGCCCTCGACGATGTCCAGCGTGGTTTCGATGGCCTTGGCTTCTTCCACCGTGATGACGCCGTCCTTGCCGACCTTCTTCATCGCGTCCGCAATGATGTTGCCGATCGTGGAGTCATTATTGGCGGAAACGGTCGCAACCTGCGCAATCATGTCGCCCTTCACCGGCTTGGCCAGTTCCTTCACGCGCTCGACCGTCGCTTCAACAGCCTTCTCGATACCCCGCTTCACCGCCATCGGATTCGCGCCGGCCGCCACTGTCTTGACGCCTTCGCGGAAGATCGCCTGGGCCAGGACCGTGGCGGTCGTGGTGCCGTCGCCGGCGACATCGCTGGTCTTGGAAGCGACTTCCTTCACCATCTGGGCGCCCATGTTCTCCATGGCGTCCTTGAGTTCGATTTCCTTGGCCACCGTCACACCGTCTTTGGTGATCGTCGGCGAGCCGAATTTCTTGTCGAGAACGACGTTGCGTCCCTTGGGGCCGAGCGTGATCTTGACCGCGTCAGCCAGCATGTTCACGCCGCGCAGGATCGCCTGACGCGAATCTTCACCATGTACGATTTGCTTTGCTGCCATTCGATTGTTCTCCTTCTACTACTTCTTGGATTTCGCGCTCGCAGTGTTCGCCGACAGGATTCCCAGGATTTCGTCTTCCCGCAGAATCAGAAGTTCTTCGCCGTCCAGTTTGATTTCCGTCCCGGAGTACTTGCCGAAGAGCACGCGGTCGCCGGCCTTCACTTCCAGGGGAATGACCTGGCCGCTCTCCAGACGCTTGCCGGTGCCCGCGGCGATAACCTCGCCTTCCTGGGGCTTTTCCTTGGCGGTGTCCGGAATAATGATGCCGCCCCGCACGGTCTCCTGCTCCTCCACTCTCTTGATCAAGACACGATCATGTAACGGTCGCACTCTCATCGCTTTCGCTCCTTGTTTGAGTTGGTCAATTTGGGTTCAAAAAAATCTTCAGGAATGATTGCAGCGGCGCCGCCTAGTGTTAGCACTCTGCATTATCGAGTGCTAAATGATAGGAGGGCCAGCCCGGTGTGTCAACCCGGTTTTTTGCCGGGAATCCCCCGCAATACCGCCTACAAAGCCTTGTAATAACTCGGCAGACCGGGTTTCGTTTCCAAAAGGATACCGACGATCGCGGAGCGGTCGGCGGCCGTAAGGCGGGAGTACCGCGTCGACTTGTCCTGTCCGGAGAGGATGGTCCACAGACGGGAGTAGACCGCTTCACGGGCAACGTCGGGCAAACCGTCAAAGGCTCGGGAATAGATCATGTAGCTCAGCGGATACCGCATGAGCCGCTTTCCGAGATCGAGCTGCCGTAAGCTTCGTCCCTGACTGTCGCGGGGACCCGCCGCGGCAAATGCGGTTTTGAATCCGGAGGTGGACTCAAACGTTCCGGGCAGCGCCGGCTCATCCACAAACAGCATGTAATCGGCAAGTTCGCGGGCGTCGGCCTCAATGAGCCGTTCGCCTGCGCCGCGATCCGCCGGGTTCTTCTGTCCCTGATGGACCGCGATACGGGATTCCCATCCCATACGGATCATCAGGTTCGTCATGCCGATCTGATGATTGAGCGTCATGACCGCGCCGACATCACTATACCGAGCCGGATACCCATCCGGGGCAAAGGCGCCATCAAGCGATGCGAGGGGCTTCGGCTGCCCGGCCGGCCGGCCGGTGGCGTCGGCCGCAACCATCGTGTTGCCCATGTGGGCGGCCGTTCCCGCCAGCCCGGTGATGAACCATCCGCCCCAGCGTTCCTCAAAAGGACTGCGATGGTCGGAATTGAAGGTTCCAAACTGCAGCTTGATCTGTCCCCCATCGCCCACGGCCATGGAGCGCGCAAGCATGCCGGGAATGCCCATGGAGTTCCGGCTCTCGTGACAGGAAAGACAGGAGTCGCTCCGGACAATCAGCGGTCGAGCCGCGTCCTTCTGGTCGATGACGAAGAACACGACGCCCTGCCGCGGGTCCAGCGCGCTGATCTCCAGCAGCGGAGCGCCGCGGATAAAACCCACCGCCACTTCGTCCGTAAAGAACAGAGCGCGGGGATTGGCCGGACTGATGTAGTGCGACTGCAGACTGGTCTTTGAAAAGACCACCGCCTGGGATTCCACTGGAACCTTCAGCGCTTCCAGCACGGACATCAAATAACCGCTGGTGGGGTCGAACCGGAGCCGGGTCTCACCGCTTGACACTTTCTGGGCAAGGGCGCTCACCGCATCGGACGGCGGCAGATCGTAGTTGATGGCGGGGTGCCGGCGCGATGAAAAGAAGGGGCGCTCCGTCATCGTTCCTGCAGCGGGCAGCATAACCGGGGTCTCATCCAATAACGTCACTCCCTGAGACGCCGCCGGCGCCAATGCCGCGGCCACGTGTCCGCCGACCAACAGACAGAACGCCACAGAAAGAACGCCTGAATTGAACCGTAACCGACACGATCCCTTAACCATAGGGCGAAGCATTTTCTCAAAGATTCCCGGCGGCAACCAGACCGTATTTCTACGGACGTCTCGGAGGGGAGGCTCCCCACTTATTCATTAATTGTTGGCTGTTCGCCATTAACTGTTTCGCTTGGTGGCATTAGTCCTTCCGTTGACAGGTTGCGGCGTCTCTTGTTTTTCGACGCAAGAGCGGGAGTCAACGGAAGTATCAATGCCATTAAGCGAAACAGTTAATGGCGAACAGCCAACAATTAATGAATAAGTGGGGAGCGCTCCTCTGTGACAGACTCCTTGCTCATGCCTGACCGGAAGCCGGTCCCGTCCCGGAGCGGCACATTCGAAACGGAAGTTGAACGAAGCATCGACGAGTTGTTCCAACTCCCGTTGGCCGATTTCACGGCAGCGCGGAACGCTCTGGCAGGCCGGCTTAAACGGGAAGGACGCAAGACCGAGGCCGGACAGGTTCAATCGCTCTCCAAACCGCCGGTGACCGCATGGACGGTCAATCAACTGTACTGGCGGAAACGCCAGTCCTTCGACCACCTGCTCACATCGGGCCAACGGTTGCGTGAAGCGCAGCTGGCGCAGTTGGGCGGAAAGACCGGAGATATTCGCGAACCCCTCGAAGCGCGCCGCGAAGCCATTGCCGAGCTTGCGCGGGCGGCCGATGCGCTTCTGCGGCAGAGTGGCCACAGCCCGGCGCCCGAAACGATGCGCCGCATTGTCGCCACGCTCGAGGCGTTATCGGCGCGTTCGGATTCTCCTCCTCCGGGACGCCTCACGAGCGATCTCGACGCCCCGGGATTCGATTTTCTCGTCACACTCGTTTCTGATACGCCGGCGCGAAAGCCTGCCGTCATCGCTGCCGTTCCGGAGAAGGCCGCGCCACCAGGCGCCCCACCGCCTCTTAATCCCGTCGCAGACAAAATCGCCCAGGCGCAAGCCAGGCTGGCCGAGGCGGAGCGTGCGCTCAGCGTGGCCCGAACGAGAGCCGAACATGCCGCAACCGCCGCGCGAGAGGCCGAATCGGACGCGCAACGATTCGAAGACCGGAAGCGCGACGCTGAGGAACGCCTGAAACAGGCGAAAACACAGGCCCGCGAGGCCACGGCTCACGCCATCCGCATGACGGCCGAATCGGATGCGGCGGAAGAATCGCTGACCCAGGCCCGGCGCGCCGTGGAACAGGCCACCCGGCGTCTGCGCTCCCTGGCTTCCTCGCAATCGGAAAGCTGATCGCCGGCTTCGTTTCGATCCCGGAACAACAGGTCCACCGCTCCCCTTCCATCCGAAACAAGATTGTCGGAAAACAAACGCGTTCAAAACAGAACTGTGCCTCTCCTTGCGCGACGTCATCTCGACTGAGAACGCCCGGCTGCCCGCACAACTGCAGTGGGCTTAGCGATTTCAAAACCTCATGCGCTAAAGAAACTGCAAAGGTCCCGTCATTGCATGACGCTCGTCGACGGACATAACGGAAGGAGCGTTTTTTTGATGACGACGAAGCAGAAAGAGCGTGTCCAGGCAACATTCGCCATGGTCGCGCCCATTGCCGATCAGGCCGCCGATGTGTTTTACACCCGGCTCTTCACGTTGGATCCGAAGCTACGGCCAATGTTCAAGGAAGATCTCAGCGACCAGAAGAAGAAGCTGATGCAGATGCTGGCGGCCGCAGTGAAGGGCCTCGACAATCTCGAAGCGCTGGTACCCGTCGTGCGCGATCTCGGCGCGCGGCACAAGGGCTACGGAGTGGAAGACGGGCACTACGATACTGTCGCCGAGGCGCTTCTCTGGACACTGGAACGTGGGCTTGGAAACGAGTTCACGCCGGAAACAAAGGAAGCGTGGGTGGCCGTCTACACTGTTCTCGCGTCCACCATGAAGGAAGGCGCGCGCTCCGCCATGGCCGCGCGAATGTAGCCGTGGACGCGGCAACGGAAGTTCTGGCGGCTGGTCACAGGAACGCCGCCTCACGCCCGTCGGAGGGGGCGGCTCCTCCCAGAGAGAGGCTGGTCATTGTCGGCAACGGCATGGCCAGCTACAAGCTCTGCGAGAAGCTGGCCGCGCGCCAGGGAATGGCGCGTTACGAAGTCGTTGTTGTCGGCGAAGAGCCGCGTCCCGCCTACGACCGTGTTCATTTAACTGATTTTCTGGCCGGCCGGCCCGAAGAGGAACTGTGTCTCCAGAGCCGGGCCTGGTACTCCGCCAATGGCATAACGCTGCGCACGGGCGACCGCGTCATCGCGATCGACCGCGAAACACGCATCGCGCACACGGAATCCGGCCGCTGGCTGGCGTACGACAAGCTGGTGTTCGCCACGGGTTCGCGTCCGTTTGTTCCCCCCGTGGAGGGCGCGGACCTTTCCGACGTTTTTGTCTACCGCACGATCGGCGATCTGAACGAAATCCGGACGCGCGCCCGAAACGCCACGTCCGCGGCGGTCATCGGCGGTGGACTTCTCGGACTGGAAGCCGCGCGGGCGCTGCAGGGACTGGGCCTGGAATGCCATGTCGTCGAATTCGCGCCGCAGCTGCTGCCCGTCCAGCTGGATCCACGAGCGGGAGAGCTGGCCCGCAGGCAGATCGAAGAAATGGGCCTGCGCGTTCATGTCAACGTGCGCGTCAACCGGATAGCCGCAGACGGCCGGCGCCGATCGCTGCACTTCGCCGACAAGGATCAGGAGCCCATCAGCGTGGACCTGGTGGTCGTTGCGGCGGGCATTCGTCCGCGGCAGGAGCTGGCGGAGTCCTGTGAACTGGCCATCGCCATTCCCGGCGGCATACAGATCAACGACAGACTGGAAACCTCCGATCCCAGCATCTACGCGATTGGCGAATGCGCGAACCACCGCGGCGTCACCTATGGCCTGGCCGCGCCGGCATACCAGATGGCCGAGGTCCTCGTGGACCGGCTGCTGGGTGGCGGCGCGGAGTTTCGGGGCGCGGATATGTCCACGCGCTTGAAAGTCCTTGGTCTCGACGTTTCGGTCTTTGGAGACTACAACCAGCCGGCTGTCACCCACTGCTGGGAATCCGATGGCGTCTACCGTCGCATTGTCGTCCGTGACAACCGCCTCGTCGGCGCCAGCGCGCTTGGCGCGTGGCCCGAGGCGGGCGAAGTACAGGATGCCGTCCGGGTCGAGCGGCGGGTATGGACCTGGCAGGCGCGCCGTTTCATGCGGCAGGGAACCCTCTGGCCGGCGCGGAGGCAACCCGTTGGACAGTGGCCGGCCGCGGCCACCGTCTGCAACTGCATGAACGTCTCACGCGGAATGCTCGCCGCGGCCCAGACCGCCGGCTGCGCAACCGTGGAAGCGATGGCCGCAGCGACCGGCGCATCCACGCTGTGCGGAACCTGCAAGCCATTGCTCGCGGAGCTCGCCGGACAGCCTGCGGCCACAACGGGACCGGCCCGCGGCGCGCGTGGTCTGGCGGTAGCGGCCGGCGCGGCCTTGCTTCTCGTCGCGGCGATATTTTTCGCCCCTTCTCTTCCCTACGCCGCATCGGTACAAACATTTCCCTACGATGTGATCTGGCGCAACAGCGTCTGGAAGCAGGTCACCGGATTCTCCCTTCTTGGGTTGACGGGCCTCGGCATGCTGCTGTCGGCGCGCAAACGACTCCGCTCCTTTACTCGCGGGGACTTTGGACTGTGGCGCGCCGTCCATGCCCTGCTCGGCGTCGGCGCGCTGATCGTCCTCGTCGCCCATACCGGGCTCCGGTTCGGCGCCAACCTCAACGCGGCGCTCATGACCGTCTTTGCTTTGGCCAATCTCGCGGGCGCGGCCGCCGGCGGCGTTGTCTCCGCCGACCATCGACTCGCGACAACGCGCGCCATGGCCTTACGAAAATGTGTGGTCTGGGGACATGTCGTCCTGGTGTGGCCGCTGCCGGCGCTGGTGGCCTTTCACATTCTTTCCGCGTACTACTTCTGAACGTGATGCGCAGACGGCTTGTCTGGCTCGGATGGTCGATGGCGTCGATTCTGGCGGTGGCCGGAATCGCAATCAAACTGCAGTCGAAGGATCGCGGCATGTTTCTGCCCGGGCAGACCTCCTCCGGACATTACCAGATCGAGCTGGCATGCGACAGCTGTCACGTCCCGTTTCAGGGCGCGATTTCGGATTCCTGCATGAAGTGCCACCAGACCGATCTGGCGGAAGGAGAAGACTCGCACCCCAAAAGCAAGTTCACCGATCCCCGCAATGCGGAGCGGATTGCCAGGCTGGACGCGACATCGTGTGTGACCTGCCATGTCGAACACCGTCCCGAGATCACGGGAACGATGGGAGTCACGCTGCCCGCGGATGTCTGTTTCTACTGTCACTCCGACATTGCCAGGGAAAGACCCAGTCATCAGAACATGGCCTTCGACTCCTGCGCGTCCGCAGGCTGCCACAACTTTCATGACAATCGAGCGCTGTATACCGATTTTCTCCTGAAGCATCAAAGCGAACCGGAAGTTCTCAGCGTTGCGCTGGTAACTCGACGGCCCCGCCGGACCTCCGCAACGCCAGTGGACGCAAGCCGGCGTGACGACCCTCACGGGACGGTGGCGGATCCCCGTCTGGTCGAAGAATGGGCATCCACTGCGCATGCCCAAAGCGGGGTGAACTGCTCCGCTTGCCATGTCGTCGCGAGTGGCTCGGCGAACAAGGCCTGGACCGATCATCCGGGATACCAGTCCTGCGAGACCTGCCACAAGAGCGAATCGCAGGGTTTCTCCGGGGGAAGACACGGCATGCGACTTGCGGCCGGTCTGGGACCGATGTCGCCATCCCTGGCGCGCCTTCCGATGAACTCCAGCGCGAAAGAGCGAACGCTGGATTGCGGCTCGTGCCACTCGCCCCACACTTTCGATACCCGCCGCGCCGCGGCGGATGGATGCCTGGACTGCCACGCCGACCGGCACTCCCTGGCCTACAAAGACTCGCCGCACTTCGCCCTCTGGCGCGCTGAGTCGGAAGGACGCGCCCCGGACGGCAGCGGGGTCGGTTGCGCCACCTGCCACCTTCCCCGCGTTACAGGAGAAACGGGCGGGTCTTCGGCCGTTCGTGTCGACCACAACCAGAACGCCAACCTGAGACCCAACGAAAAGATGATTCGCAGCGTCTGCCTCAACTGCCACGGTCTGGGCTTTTCCATCGATGCCCTGGCCGACCCGGTCCTGATCGAAACCAACTTCCGCGGCCGGCCAGCGCGCCACATCGAGAGCATCGATATGGCTCTACGGAAGGCCGCAGCTAACCCGCGTTCAAAATAAGGAGAGTTTCCTCATGAAAGTTACGCTGATGAAAACGCCCGCACACGGAATCCGAGCAATCGCCTTCGCGGCGCTGGTTTGCGCAATCGCAACCGGTCTCGCCGCCTGTGGCAAAGGAGAATCGGCAGCGTCTTCCGGAATCACGCCAAAGATGATGGCCGACTCCCTGCACGCTGTCATGGAATCCGATCGGGTCATCTACACCAAACAGGTCGTCAACCGGCTTCAGCAGGAAAACGTGATCCGCGCCAACGAGCACTGGAAGGACGCCAAGGCTCTCCCGCTGCCGGCCCAGATGTTCCGGATGGGATCGGAAATGGTTTCCGAAAAGACCAAGGACTTCAACTACGCGCTGCTGTCCCTGTGGGCGGTGAATAAGCAGAACATGCCCAAGACGGATGTCGAGAAGGCCGGACTGGAAGCCGTTGTCGCCAAGCAGGAACCCTACTATTCGGAAGAAACCCTGGGCGGCAAGAAATACTTCACGGCCGTCTATCCCGACGTGGCGGTCGCGGAAGCCTGCATCAACTGCCACAACGACCATGAGGACAGCCCGCGTCACGATTTCAAGATGGGCGAAACCATGGGCGGCGTCGTGGTGCGTATTCCGATGATCTGAACCTCGAAGAACGCGGGTTCCGGTGGTTCAATGGATGAATGGGCCTCAGCGCGACCTGCGATCCGATGATCTGAACCTCGAAGAACGCGGGTTCCGGTGGCCGGAGGCGTGGATGCTCCTCCGTGCCGCCGGTCCGTCTACTTCAGCGCGAGACCGTTCTTTTCGAGAAACGCGCGAATCGCCGCCCTCAGGACGGCAAACCCGTGTCTGGAAAGGCGCATCGTTGTAGGATGTCGCCGCGCTTTGGACACGCGCGCATGATGACCGTCGTTTTAACCGCATTTACACTGATTGCTTTTGCCGGCAATTCCCTGCTCTGCCGGATGGCGCTGGGATCCCACCACATCGACCCGGTCTCGTTCACAGCGATTCGGCTCGCCAGCGGCGCTGCCGCGCTCATACCGATTTCTCGTCTCTTCGGAGAGTCCGCATCAGGGGAAAGTCGGGCATCCTGGATCTCCGGTCTCGCCCTGTTTGCATATGCGTTCGCCTTTTCGCTGGCATACGTTTCTCTCACGACCGGAACCGGGGCGCTGCTGCTGTTTGGCGCCGTCCAGGTGACCATGATTGGCGCCGCCCTGAAGTCCGGCGAAAGGCTGCGCCGCCGGCACTGGATCGGACTCGGCGTCGCTGTAGCGGGCCTCATCTATCTCCTGTTGCCCGGAATCTCAGCGCCGAACCCGTTGGGCGCTTTCATGATGTGCGTCGCCGGAATGGCATGGGGCATCTACTCACTCCGGGGCAAAGACGCGCAGGCGCCCGCCCGCATGACTGCCGGCAACTTCCTGCGATCGGCGCCCATGGCGCTCGCGGCTGTCCTCGCCACCGTCCTCGTCGCCGCGCAGTCCATTCGCCTGGAACCGATCGGCGTTGCCCTGGCGCTGGTCTCGGGCGTTCTGACCTCCGGACTGGGGTACGTTCTCTGGTACCGGGTCCTCCGTGTATCGACGACCACGCAGGCGTCCATCGTGCAGTTGCTGGCGCCCGTCCTGGCGGCGTTCGGGGGGATCACCTTCCTCTCAGAGAGCCTGTCCTTCCGGTTGCTCGCCGCAAGCGTCATGGTCCTGGGAGGCGTCAGCGTTGCGGTGCGTAGGAGATAGAATGACGGCCGCCGACTCGAGAAAGGTAGTTCTGACCGCATGGTAACTCGACGCGATTTTCTGTTTTCATCCGTGCTGCCGGCCGCTCTCATGGCCAGGGTTCCGGCGGCTGCCGCGACACAATACGATCTGGTGATCAAGGGCGGACGCGTGATCGACCCCGCTCAAAAGATGAACGGATTCTTCGATGTCGCTATCAGGAACGGCAGGATCGCCGCCGTCCGCGCCGGAATACCGGCGTCCGAAGCCGCCGAGGTTCTGGACGGAACGGGAAAGCTCGTTACGCCGGGCCTCGTCGACATTCACGCGCATCCACGGCCGGGCGAGTTGTCCGCGGAGCGTGTCCTGGCCGGCGGTGTCACCACCGTCGTCGACGGTGGATCGCGCGGGGCCGAAAACATTCAGGACATGGTCGACGTATCCGACAAGGCGCCCAACCGCCTGCGCGCGCTGATCAACATCTGCAAGAAAGGAAACTTCGCGGATGGGGAGTTGCTGGACCTCAAGAACGTTGATCAGGACGCGGCCCGCAACGCCATTCGCGCGCGCCGCAATGTGATCGTCGGCGTCAAGGCGCGCCTTTCCAGGGCGACGGCCGGAGAAAACGACCTGGAAGCCATTCGACTGGCGCACAAAGTCACGAAGGCGTTCGGCATTCCCCTCATGGTCCATGTTGGCGATACCCGGTCTTCGATGCCGGAGATTCTCGCGCTGCTGGAACCGGGCGACATCGTCACCCACGTCTACTCGCCACCTCCGAACAACATCTTCGACAACGCCGGACGCATCCTGCCACCGGTCCGTGAAGCGCGCCGGCGCGGGATTCTCTTCGATGTCGGACATGGACTGAACGGACACTTCACGTGGGAAACCGCGGATCGCGCGCTGCAGCAGGACTTCTTACCCGACACCATCACTTCCGATCTGAACGGGAACGGCCTCATTGCCCAGGTTTTTGACTTTCCCAATGTGCTGTCGAAATTTCTGCTGCTGGGAATGAGCATCGACCAGGTGGTGGCGCGCGCCACGGTCAGTTCCGCCAGGGCCATTCCCGCGCTGAAGGAATTGGGCACGCTGAAAACGGGCGCCGTTGCCGACGTCACGGTTCTGGAACTGGTGGAGGGCAACTTCGAATTTGCCGACAACATCGGGGGTAAGCGGACCGGACGGCGCCGGCTCTTCGCCCGCGCCGTGGTCGCAGGCGGAAAGAAGTGGAATGGAGAGATGTCACCGCCTCCGCCGGCGGAACCGCACGCCTGACGCTCGCCTAAATGTAGGGGCGGTCTATGACCGCCCGACCTGTCGGAATGGAAATCCCTGACTTAAGAGAAGTTCACCCTGAGACGTTGGGCGGTCATAGACCGCCCCTACAAGAGCAGAACTAGTCACACTGAAATTCGAGCGAGGTCTTGTAGTCGGTGGGGGATGAAAGCGAACGGGTTGCATTGCCGGCCTTGGGACTTCCCAGCGCGTCCGCCACACGCGCGGCGGTTCTCGCCGTCTGTGTCACGTCTTCGGGATAGCGACCCTGATAAACCGTATCCTCTTTCAGAAACACCACATCCTTCTCTTCCCTCCGGCAGTATTCCTGCGCTTCATTGTTTGCGCGAAAGACCGACTGCGATCGGTCCGCGGAATATCCCACCGTCAGCAGCGTCCGCTGCGGCGTGCGCATCACGTTGAGGCGCCGGGGACCACAGCCAGTCACGCTCAATCCAAACACAACCGCCAGCAGTGTCAGGGTCAGGGCAGCACGCCATCGCATGATTTCCAGGTTCCTTCCGTGTCAAAACTCGCCGGTGATCAGCCCGGCCGATGCGAAAACAATCAGACGGCCGGCACGGCCGGACGAGAGAACACTTTTCGAGCTGGTGTTCGAAACTCCTTCGGCCAGACTCGTTAGAGCCTAACGCGGGGACATGGGAAGTCATCTCCGGAGTTGATTGGGAGCCTGGGGCGGCTACAGCCCGCAGCAGAAGTCCAAAAGCCTGAAAACCGCGATCGAAACGAAGGGACCAGCGTTTCCAGCGGTTTCGACCAATTCTGCCATGGGCAGCTAGAGCATGCGCAGCATCAATGTGGCGATTCCGAGAAAACTGAAGAAGCCTGTCACATCCGTGATGGTCGTCAGGATGATCGATGACGATTGAGCGGGATCCTGGCCAAGAGCGGTCAGCAGCATGGGAATGGCCGCGCCCGCGAATCCGGCGGCAACCATGGAGATCACCATTGATGTTCCGATAACGACCGCCAGTCCGGAAGAGCCGCTCCAGACGAAAACAGCCACGGACGTAAGCGCCGCAATAGCGAGACCGTTCAGAAAACCGACGCTGATTTCCTTGAGCGCGATGCGCAACCACTGTCGCGCGCGGATCTCCCGCAGCGCCAGGCCACGCATTGTTACGGCCAGCGCCTGCGCGCCGGTATTCCCGGACTGACCGGCCACGACCGGCAGGAGCACGGCCAGCGCGGTCACCTGAGCGATGGTGTTCTCGAAAATGCCGACGACGGCAGCCGCCAGAAACGCTGTGCCCAGATTGATGCTGAGCCAGGGCAGGCGCTTCTTCACTGCGAAGGTCGGCGTGGACAAGGCGCGCTCCTGGCGGCTGACGCCAACCATAGTCTGGATGTCGATGGTCGCCTCTTCCTGGGCCGCCACAAACAGCGCGTCCTGGCGGATGGCGCCCACGAGGCGCTCTTCGGCGTCAACCACCGCCAGCGTGGCGAGGCGTGATGTTTCCATCGTCTCGCCGATTTCCTCGCGGCTCGCCGTCGCGTAGACGCGCGGGGTTACAGCCCGCACAAGATCCTTCAGCCGTTCGTCGCTGGGCGCAACCGCGATGTCCTGCAGCGTGACGGAACCGGCCAGTTCCCCGGAGCCATTAACCAGGAAGACGTCCTGAATCCTTCGGATGCCGCTGCGGCGCAGGCGGTCCAGCGCGTCCCCCGCGGTCGCCTCCGGACGAAACGCAAGGACCTTGGGATCCATCAGACTCCCGGCGGAACCGGGCTCGTAGCTCATCAGCGACTTCAACTCCGCTGCGGCGGCGGGATGCAACAACTTCAGCCGTTGTTCCCGAGCCGGCTCGTCCAGCCGCGTCAGCAGCGTGGCCGCCCACGCCGGATCGATCGCGGCGAGGACCGGTTTCAGCGAATCCAGCTCCATCTCTTCGATCACGCGAGCTCCGGCGTCCACCGTCATTCGCTCAATCACCCGCGCGGCGTTGACCGGCGGAATTCGCGTCAGCATGGCCTGCGCCTCGGCGGGATCCGCGCTCTCCAGGCGCAGAGACGCTTCTTCTGGAAACTGCTCCATGAACCGGATGGCCAGGCGGCCGGCGGCAAGGTCCGCGTTATCGCTCATTTTCTATCTCCGTCTCCATCCCCTCTGGCTCCTCCGCCGTTCGGCGCGCGGCGGGCCAGAGACTCTCGAGCAGCTGCGCGGCGACCGACCAGTACATCTCTCCGAGCGATATGCCGACCGCCAGCAGGTTGGGCGAGTCCGCCGCGGCTTCGTCTTCTGAAGCGTACAAACGCTTGTGCCGCAGCACGCCGACCAGCAGGCCGGTGTCATCCACAACCGGCAGCGCATAGAACGTCCGCCACGCCGGGTGCGCCAGCGCGCCAACACGATCCGCGTATACGGAAATCCGTTCCACGTGTGGACGCATCACATCGCCCAGCGCGCTGTTGGCGCCGGCGGACATCAACTCGCGGAGGTTCACCACCCCCACCAGATGATTGTTCCGGTCCACCACATAGACGTAATAGAGAACGCGCGCGCCCGAAACCCGCACCTGGTCCAGGGCGGAATAAACCGGAGTATCGACAGGCACGGCCAGCACCTCGGGATCCATCAGCGCGCCCGCCGTTCCCTCCGGAAAGCGCGTCAGCCGCGCCAGCGCGCTTGACGCGTTGCGCGGCATGACCGTCAGCAGGCGGTCACGATCGTCGGCAGGCAGCCGACGGAGCAACGCAGCCCCGGAATCGCGGGGGATTTCAGCCAGCAACTCTCCCGCAACTCCCGCCGGAAGCCGCCGCAGACATTCTGCCGCAAACAAGGTCGACAGCCGGGCCGTTATCCCGGAAGCCAGTTCATGTGGAAGATCCTCGAGCAGCGCGGCCGCGTCCACCAGCGGCATACGCTCCATTTCCGCGGCGGCCTCGTCAGGATGCGATTCAATGAACGCCCGCGCCATTTCGTTTGAGACGCCCATGCCTATTCGTTCTCACGCACAAGAATGGAAGTGACTTCATTGAACTGGCTGGCCGGAACCAGCGCCCGTCCATGAGGCGTGTCCAGTTCAACCGAAGCGGTTCCGATCTTCACGATGCGGCCATCCACCTGGCCGACCCGAACCCTCTGTCCCACGTGGTAGGCCTGGGCCACGTAGCGCATGGCCAGCAGATTACTGACCGTCGCGCGCGCGCCCAACCCGAAGCCGAGCGCGAGACCGCCGGCCGTGGCCGCAAGCACGATACCGATACAGACCATCAGGAATGTGCTGTTGATGCCGATCTGATCGATGGCCACGACCGCGGCAATCAGCAGAATGGGGATGCGCACCGCGCTGCCCAGTTCCGGCCCATGCGCGACGTGGGTCGATGCGGCCGTCGCAATGATTGCGTTCTGCGCCACATTCGCCAGCACCACCCCGAGCGCAATAATGAGAACCGCCGCCAGCACGCTGGGCATGTATTGCACCAGCGCGGACACCAGTGTGGAAACCACCGGCAATCCCAGCGACTCCGTGGCCGCCGCCAGAAACAGCAGCCAGACCACCAGGTACACGATTCCCGCGGTGGACTCGGATATCAGCCGCTCCATCCCGGAAGTCTGCAGACTCCGCTGAAATGCCCGGCCGGGCGCCAGCCGGCTCAGCCGCATGACCAGCCTGCGGCTGCCGGCCCGCAGAACCGTCGCCGCAAACCATCCCAGAACGATCAGGACAAACGCGCCAGCAAGATTGGGCAGATGCCCGACAATCGCCTGTCGGATTGCGTCGAAAGCCCCGCCCAGGTTTTCGAACCATTGCGCCAGTGCCATCACCAGATTCTCCTTGGCGCCTCAGAAACACGCGCCGATGGGCTAGGAGAGGCTACCAGATTACGGGCGGGCTCGACCCCGATTACAGGGTACAAAACACCGAAATTTGCAGTTTCAATGTCCACGTGACGACAATGGGACCCCATGTACTGCAAGGGCTGCGGCCATCGAACACGACAACAGACCGGAATATGCCCTCAGTGCGGCGCCAGTCTCAAGGCTGCCCTGGATGTTTCCGGCGGCAACCGGCGTCGGGTCCGCTGGCAGGCAATCGTGTTGAACGCCATCGCGGCGATCATCCTGTTCGGCATCGTTCCTCAGTATCTGTTTCGATCGGAGTTTGAACAGATCGGCCCCACCGACAAACTCCGCTTTCTCCGCGCGCTCCGCCACTCGGAATACCGCCGCTCCGGACAGCTTGACTTTCACATGAACGGAAAGACGCTGGTTGTCACATGGGACCTCCAGTGGGAAACCATGCCTTCTTCGAGACAGGCTGAAATCGTCCGGATCATCGGGCGGGCTTGGAATGTCGTCGGGGGAGAGAAGGCGGAGTTCCAGGTCGAAGGCACAGACTCCCTCGCAGCCACATACCAGGATGGGGAAATCTTCCTGCAAAGCGCCCTGTTCCAACCCCCTGCGCCCACACCGTAGGTGAATCGCGCCCGGCTCAGGAAAGGGTGGAACGTGAGCGCGCTCCGGCTGCGCGAACGAAACGTTCAAGCGTTTCGTAAGGATGCGCGCCCACAAGCATCTGCCCGCCGGCAACGAAGGAAGGAACTCCCGTCACACCATACCTGCGCGCCCGCCTCCAGTCGTCGTCTACGGCTTCTCTGGAGAGACGTTCCGTCAAAACGCGACGCGCCGCCTCCGCGGAAACGCCCTCAGATTCCGCGATCGCGACAAGGATGTCCGGATTTGCAATATTCTTCGCCTCTTCAAAGTAGGCCCGATACAACCTTCCCCGAAGCTGCGGAAACGCCTTCGCCAGTTCCTGCGCAAGCCGGCTGTTGTAGGTGTAGCGGCGCTCATTGAACTGCAGGCCTTCAGACTCCATCATGGCTTTCAACCGCGCGTGCGCCGCCTCCAGATCTACAGTCCGCCCCGCAAACAGATCCTTGAGGGCAAGGCCCTCCGGTGGCGTTTCCGGATGCAGCGGAAAAAAGACCCACTCCACATCAATCTCGAAGTGGCGTTCCAGCCTGTCCACCCGCGGCGTGCTGAGATAACACCAGGGACAGACAAGGTCTGTAAATACTTCCAGCTTCATCGGCGTCATGACGGCAAGTGTACCAATTCTCTGTCGGGGGCACGGAACCGGGGAAACCCGACGCGCTTGCCCGTCATACGTACATCGGCCGGCCATCCTTCAGGGCAAGCCAGCCACGGACAATCCGATAGACAAACCAGACGCCGACAAACGCCACCGGAATCCACACAAGCAGCAATCCCAGGCCGAGCGTGAGGACGACAAATATCAGGCAGATCCCAATCCATAGCAAACCGAACCAGAACGTGCGGATCTGCCATCTGAAGTGGGATTCCAGCCATGTGTCCCGGACCTCACTGCGTTTGGCGTAGTTCAGGATGACGGCAATGATCGACGGCCAGCCGGTCAGGAATGCGCCAACCACGGTAGCCGTCGTGAGAATGCCGACAAGGAGGCTGAACGCGTGCAAGCCATAAATCGCGTGAGTCCATTTCAGAGCGGACTTCATACCGTTTTCCACCACAATCTCCTGTTGAGGCCGTAGCCAACATCAACCTTGCGCTGACTGCTTTATACCTCATCACCGAGAAGGGTACGAAGCGGGGTTTGCGGAGCGAGAAACGAGAGGTAAAACAAAAAGGCCGACCGGTCCAACCGGTCGGCCTTTCAAAGAGAAGCTGGTTCTGAAGTTGAATCCTACAATCTGCCTTGAAGTGTCCTGGACCGCTTCCGGCCCACGAGAACGATTCCCACGAGACCCATGCCGAGGAGCAACACCGAGGATGCTTCCGGAATGTTCGCCTGCTGGATCCGGATCGCGCCCGCGTCGAAGCAGGACGTGATGCCCGCCCGCACGCAGCCTTCCGGCCCGGTCGGGGCCCCAAGGAATGTCACATTCGGCGAACCCGCCCACGGATTTTCCGGGAGACAGGTGCCGTTCGAATCGGCGCAGGGCCCGGGGCCGTGCGCGGTGTCGGCGTATCCAACCCACACCTGGAGATTACCCAGGATCGTCGGGATCGCGGTCCAGTCGACGGCTTCCTGATGGGAGGTCGACAGATCATCGAATCCGTTGGGCTCATTGAGAATGTGCGCCGTATCCATGAACGTGAAACCGTTGATCGTGATCACGGGCGTGCCCATGTTGCTCAGATCGCTGGTATCGAAGTTGAAACCAGACGTCTGCGTCAGGATCAGCGCCGAGGTGGTCGTCAGATCGACGCCGCCACCCAGGTTCCAGATCTTGTTCGCGCAAACTCCCGTCGTGTCGCAAAAGGTCGTGGTACCGATCGTAACGCTGATACTGGTGACCGTCGTAGCCTGACTGATCGCCGGCGCAGCCATCAGCGCGATGCCCACGGCTAACGCGCTGACCAGTCGAGTGATTACCTGCTTTGTCATTCCGTTACTCCTCATCAGAATTCCAGCTGTCTCTTTTGGATCGATCCAATCAGATCCTCCCAGGGAATAGCAAGATCATGACCAATCCGTCAAGTCGCTGATTCTTAAGCAGCTATCTAAAAATGATCTCCATCAAACGTGTAAAGATACCCTACGGCCACTTCCCCACTTCACTGGCGAAGGCCCGGAAACCACTGTAGCGAAAAGACATAACGCCTCAATTCGGCCTTCGTCCCAGGATCGTAAAGAACAGCTACACTTTTGCGGGAAAAGCTGCAGGTTTACTTCGGCAGCGCCAGGGCCACCAGCTCTGCGGCGGCGTTTCGATTGCCAACGGCGACTACAATGTACTGACGCCCATCCAGCATGTAAGTCATTGGTAAACCAGTCTCGTTCCCGGGCAACCGCATCTCATGAATGAGCGCTCCAGTTCTCTTGTCGAGCGCCCGGAAGATTGGACCACCCCCATTGGGTCCGGAGGAAAACATCCCGCTTCCGTCTCCGGCAAAAAGCAGGGTCCTCGTCACGAGCAGGGGGGCGCGTTCGGGGTTACCCAGTCCGCTCAGATCGACGCCCTGAAGCGCCGGATGGTTCCGAATGTACTCGGGGACCTTTCCGTTGGGAACCATCCAAAGGTGATCGCCCGTATTGAGATCGATCGCGGTGATCCGTCCCCAGGGCCCTTTGATCAGCGGAAGACCCATCGGCCGCTCCGGCGCGACACTCCGTCCGACAAAAGCCATGTCGGACCGCTGCGTATTGCGACGGAGCGCATTCCCGTACCAGTTGGTCACGGATGGCACGTAGACGATTCCTGTTTCCGGATCGGCGCCGGCGCCCTGCCAGTTCGCGCCCCCCTGGGTGTGCGGCACCTGAAGCGCGGCCCGCTTGCCGCCCGCGCCCTCGACGATGGGGGGTGTAAACAACGGCCCCAATTTGAACTCGGACGCGATCCGCGCCGCCTCCGCTTTCAGCTCGGGCGTGAGATCCATCAGGTCATCTAACGTCACGCCCTGCCGATCGAACGGCGCCGGCCTGGTGGGAAAGGGCTGCGTCGGGGAGGTCTTTTCCATCGGCGCATCCGACTGGGGAACCGGCCGTTCTTCAATCGGCCAGAGGGGCTTTCCGGTGACCCGGTCAAACGCGAACAAAAAGGCCTGCTTGGTTGGCTGCGCAACGGCCTTGACTCTCTTTCCGTCAATCGTCACATCCAGCAGTGTCGGCGCCGATGCGATGTCGTAGTCCCAGATGTCGTGATGGAGGAGTTGGTAATGCCACACACGCCTTCCGGTCTTCGCGTCCAGACACACCAGCGTGTCGGCGAACAGATTGTCGCCGGGGCGGTGCCCGCCGTAGTAATCGCCCGTCGGCGACTCGACGGGAAGGTAGACATACCCGAGTTCCAGGTCCGCGCTCATCGGGGCCCAGACGGCCGTGTTGCCTGTATATTCCCAGGAACCTTCCTCCCAGGTCTCATGACCGAACTCGCCCGGACGCGGAATCGTGTGAAATGTCCAGAGCCGTTCACCGGTACGAACGTCATAGCCCCGCACATATCCGGGCACGTTGGTCATGGACCGCGGAGTCGTGCCGGAAAGCAACGCGGCGCCCACGATCGCCACATCGCCAACGATCATGGCCGGCGACGTAGCGCCGATCTCGCTCGGCCGCACGACGTCCCGATCGAGCCCCACCGTCAGGTCCACCACGCCACTGGCGCCGAACGTCGGGATGGGCTTGCCGGTCCTGGCCTCGAGAGCGACAAGTTGGTAGCCCGGCGTAATGAACAGGACACGCGAGTCGTTGCGGCCGTCGGACCAGTACGCCAGGCCGCGATTGTTCGAACGCACGGGACGCGCCGCGCGCGCGCCCTCGTCGAGAACGTACGTCCATAGCGTCTCGCCAGTCGCGGCATTGGCCGCCACGGCATGGCGCTGCTGCCCCGCAGTGAAATAGAGAATACCGCCAACCATCAGCGGCGTGACCTCCCAGTTCGAGTCCGCGCGGCCGCCCAGGCTTGCCGTGTTCCAGCGCCATACAATCTGCAACCGGGACACATTGGCCGGTCCGATCTGATCGAGCGGCGCGTAATGAGTGGTTCTCGCATCGCCTCCCCAATATCGCCACTCGGTGTTCGCGGGAATGGAATCCTCTGCCCATGCCAGAAAACACGCAATCGCGGCCACCAGAACCGGGGCGATCGCGCTCATCCGAACGATTCGTCCTCTCATACGCGTTGTCTCTTTCTGTAAGATGGCGGAATCGTAATCGAAGGAATGGCTCCGGACAAGGACGTCTGCCGGGATTTCGCAGATACCGGCCGCGCCGGAATAAGCTATGCTGGCGCTACGCAATAAACCTGAACGTGGGGGGACTGTCTAATGCACGGAATGAAACCCATCGTTTTCTCCCTCATCGCAGCTGTGGCGATCAGCGCCGCGGTGTTTCTTTTCTGGCCCGGATCCGGCAACGCCCATCCCCTGCGCGACATCGATGGCGTCCTGCATGGCAGCCTGGAGAAAGCGAAAACGGAGTTCACGGCCCTCTTCTTTCTGGGGACGACATGCCCGATTTCCCGGCAGTACGCGCCCGAGATCATGCGCATTTGCGACGATTTCCGCTCGAATGGCGTGGATTGCTATCTTGTTTTTCCTGAGTCTGGACTTACCACCGAAGACCTAAAGAATCACTTGCAGGAATTCGGGTATACACTTCCGGCAGTCATGGACACCCGACACGAGCTCGCTACCGCTGCGGGCGCCACGGTCACACCGGAAGCGGCGGTGTTTTCCCGATCGGGAAGTCTGCTTTATCGCGGCCGCATCAACGATCTGTGGATCGAACTGGGCCAGCAACGCCGCGAGGCCCACACGCATGATCTGCGCGACGCCCTGGCGGCGTTGGCTGCGCACAGGAATGTTCCGGAGCCGCGAACTCCGGCGGTCGGCTGTTACATCGAAGGTCTTTAAAGTTTCCCGGGAGGATGGCATGAGAAAACCCGTCGTCGGATTCCTTGTTGGCGCTTCCCTGCTCGCCGTTGGCGCAGCAGGCAGCCTGTCATCGACGCAGGCGGCGGCCGGCACGGTCACGTTCAGCGAACACATCGCGCCGATCGTCTACAAGAACTGCACGACCTGTCACCATACGGGTGAAGCGGTTCCCTTCACGCTCATGAACTACGACGAAGTGAAGCGGCATGGCAAGACCATCGCCGCGGTCACCGAGCGGCGATACATGCCGCCATGGCATGGCGCGTCCGAGATGGGGCATTTTCGCGACGAGCGGGGATTGAACGACAACGAGATCCGCCTGATCCGCGCATGGGTGGATGACGGCATGCCCTCCGGCGACCTCGCGAAAGCCCCTGCCGCTCCGCAGTACACCGACGGATGGCGTCTGGGTACGCCCGATCTTGTTGTCCGGATGGAGCGGCCATTCGAAGTCCCCGCGTCAGGGCCCGATGTTTTCCGCAACTTCGCCATCAAGCTGAATCTCAAGGAAACCAAGTGGGTGCGCGCGATCGATTTCCGTCCCTCGGCCCGGGTGTCGCACCACGCGCTGTTCTTCCTCGATCAGACCGGTGAAGCCATTCGCCTCCAATCGCAGGAAAAGGAGTCCGGCTTCAGTGGCATGTCTTTCCTGGGCGGTCGCGGTCTGGAAGCCCTGCTGACCCGCGCAAACGCGTCGCCCAACGAGGACACCTCCTCACAGAATCTCTGGGGAGGGCTCGGCGGATGGGCCGTAGGCGCTATCGCTCATCCGCTGCCGGACGGTCTGGCTCGTCCGCTGGCCGCGGGAACCGACCTGGTGCTTCAGATGCATTTTCATCCGACCGGCAAAGTCGAGCGCGAGCAGGCGACGGTGGCCTTTTACTTCGCGGACAAACCTCCGGTAAAAACACTCTCGGCGGTGCAGATGCCGCCGCTGTTTGGCGCGCTGGCCGGCATCAATCTTGCTCCAGGGGTAAAGGACTTCGCCATCCGCGACACCTTTACCGTTCCGGTGGATGTCGACGTGATCTCGATGGGCGCGCACGCGCACTATCTGGCCACGCACATGACCTTGCGAGCCACGCTGCCCGGTCGCGCCACGCGCGTGCTGGCTTCGGTTCCAAAGTGGGACTTCAACTGGCAGGAGCGCTATACATACACCGAGCCCATCCGGCTTCCCAAAGGGACACGCCTGGAAGTGGAGATCGAGTACGACAACTCCGTGGACAATCCCAACAATCCTCGGAATCCGCCACAACAGGTGTGGTGGGGGCAACAGTCCTTTGACGAGATGGGCGCGATGACGCTCGAACTGGTTGCCGCGAATGAAGAGGATCTGCCCGAGTTTCGGACGGCGGTCCTGCAACACACCGTACAGGCGGTCCTCGTCGGCGCGCTTTCCGGCGCCAATGCCGGACGGGGTGGCCTGCGAGGCGCGCGCGGCAATCGCGGCCGATAGAGACCGCCGCCGGCGAAGCGGCCGGTCCAAACAGGCGAGATTTCTTGCCGGAGGCGGGCGGACCTCCCGGCCCTCGCATATAATTCCGTGCCGAACAAGCGCATGGCGGATCTGACGTCTGTCGACAAGACCCTGTTCTGGGTCAACCTGGCGTATGTCGCCAGCATTGTGATCATGCTGGCGGCCGGGTTGTTCGTTGTTTTTCTCTCCTGGCAGCGGTCCTCCGCCGCGGAGGCAGAAACAAGAAAACGGCAATTGGAGTTTGTCCAGCAGACCGCGGCGGCAAACGAGCGCGCCGCGCGCGCCAACGAAGACGCCCAGCGCGCCATCTCGGAAGCCGCGTCATCCGCGGCCGACACGCAAAGAATCCGCAAGGAAAACATGGAACTCGCGATTTCGCTGGAACGCGAAAGGCGCATGCGCCTGGAGATGGAGGACCGGCTGGGCCGCCAGCCGGCGGCCGCCGCTTCGGCGCACACACCACGCATGCTCTCGCTCGAGCAGGAACAAGCGCTCGTCTCCGCCATGAGCCGATTTACAAGCGCGCACGCGTCGCTCATCGAACTCAACGACGTTGAAGCCGGACCATTCGCTCGGGATCTCACCCGCATGCTCCGGTCCGCCGGATGGAACGTCGCCGTCAGCAACTTCGGCGCCCTGGTTCCTCCGCAACACGGCATTGTCTGTACGCACGACGACGGAAACGCCGCCGCGGCCGCGCTGGTCAAGACGCTGCGATCCTACAACCTCACCGTCTATGAGCGGCGCGGAACTCCCGACCAGTTTGAAATCCTGGTTGGTCTCAAGCCGCCAAACGATCGTTGAAAACACGGTCCCGGATCTGGGAACATTCACTTCCCCATTCTTGATAACGGAGGCCCGTTGTGAATTCCTTACCTGTCATCCATGCCTTGAATCGCGGCTTGATCAGCCGATGCGCTCTCGCGGCTTTCATGCTCATGCTGGCGGCAGCCTGTGCGCAACAGCCCGCAAGCAATGATCACAGTGCCCCGGAGACGCCGGGATCCCCGCCACTGCTCGATGGCCTCGGAACGCATCATCATGCGGTCACGACGTCGAACGAGATGGCGCAAAGGTATTTCGATCAGGGGATGAGGCTGCTTTACGGTTTCAACCACGACGAGGCGGAACGCGCGTTTCGTGAGGCCGCGCGGCTCGACCCGAACTGCGCCATGACGTGGTGGGGAGTGGCCTACGTGCTGGGGCCCAACTACAACCTGCCCATCGATCCGGAAAGAAACAGCCGCGCCGTCGAAGCCGTACGCAACGCTCAGGCGCTCCTTGCCCACGCCAGTGACTCCGAGAAGGCCTATGTCGGGGCCATCGCCACCCGATACTCAAACGACCCCAAAGCGGACCGGGCCACGCTCGATCAGGACTATGGACGGGCGATGAAAGCACTCCACGAGCGCTATCCCGACGACGTGGACGCGGCCGTCCTTTACGCCGAAGCGTTGATGGATCTGAAACCCTGGCAACTGTGGACAACGAACGGAACACCGCAACCCGGCACCGAAGAGATCCTGAGCGTGCTCGAATCGGCGCTGAAACTCGACCCACAGCACCCTGGAGCAAACCACTACTACATTCACGCGACCGAGGCTTCGTCGGATCCCGCCCGGGCGTTGCCCAGCGCCCAGCGATTGCGCACTCTGGCGCCGGCCGCGGGCCATCTGGTGCACATGCCTGCTCACGTCTATATCCGAACGGGGGACTACCGGGGCGCGATGGAAGCGAACCAGAACGCCGCGCGCGCCGACGAAACGTATTTTGCCAGGACGAAGGCCGACGGCGTGTATTCGATGATGTACTACACGCACAACTTCATGTTTCTTTCGGCGGCGGCGTCCATGATCGGCCGCTCCGGGGATGCGCTCGAATCTGCGGCGAAGGCCGTTTCGCTCGTCGCGCCCATGGCGGGACACGACCCGATGGCGGAGTACGTCCTGCCGTGGTCCCTTTACGCGATGACCCGAAACGCGCGATGGGACGACATTCTGGCCACGCCGCCACCGTCCGATTCCACACCGTTCACGCTCGCCATGTGGCGTTATGCGCGTGGAATGGCGTATGCCGCCAAAAGCGATACCGCGGCGGCCCGCGCGGAACGCCGCGAACTGGCAACGGCCACACTGAAGATCCCGGAAGACTTCCTCGTGAACACCAACCGGGGACGGGACCTGCTCGCAATCGCCACGGCAGTCCTTGACGCGCGGCTGGCGGCAGCCGGGGGCAACCGGAATCAGGCAATCGCGCTATGGCAGAACGCGATCGACATCCAGGACCGGCTCGTTTATGACGAGCCGCCGGCATGGTACTACCCGGTCCGCGAATCCCTCGGCGGAGAATACCTGCGAGCCAAACGCTACCGTGAAGCGGAAAGAACCTTTCGCCGCGACCTGGAAATCAATCCGAACAATCCCCGCTCCCTCTTCGGACTCGAACAGGCGCTGACCGCTCAATCGAAGACCGCCGAGGCCTCGGAGACTCACGCGCGCTTTGAAAAGGAATGGGCCGGCGCCGACATGAAAATCACGATCGACGCGCTGTAGCCCAGGTCCGGGCCCAGGTTTTCATTTTCCATTGCCTGTTATCGATGGTTCGACAAGATGGTCCAGCCCGCGGCCGCGGCCCCGATCGAACGCATGCGGTAATCCGGATACGATTTCCCTCGCATCGAGCCAGGCCGCCACTGTGAACATGAGCGTCAGGCCAAGACCGATCCACAACCCGAACGCAGGCTTCGCTTTCCGATGAATCGTCTGGGGCACGAGACCCATTATGCGTCGGGGACGCGCGCGATTTTCGCCGCAAAGAAGCAGTCCAATAAAGGAAGTGTTGCGCGCCCGCGCGAATGCGCATTAGGCTCTTATTGAAACCTCTGCCCACTAAAGGAGCGACCATGAACCGGATCATGCTGACTCTGACCGCGACCTTGCTCACCTGCGCTCTTATCGGTTGTGCTCCGCCGCCGAGTAATGAGTCCCCATCCAACTCCGACACAACGCCAATCGACAAGGTACGCACGGATTTTTCCGATGCGTTCAATGCCGGTGACGCAGCCAGGGTTGCCGGTCTCTATACCGCCGATGGCGTTGTCATGCCTGCGCATCAGCCGGCGATCACGGGCCACGACGCAATCGAAAACTACAACAAACAGATGTTCGACATGTATACGGCGAAAATCAGCATTACGCCCGCTGAAACAAAGGTCTATGGAGACCGGGGCATGGACCGCGGGACGTTTACGCTTGAACTGACGCCCAAAGCCGGCGGCAATCCGATCATGGATGAAGGGAAATACCTGGTGCTGTTGCAGCGCCAGTCGGACGGATCGTGGAAAGTGACCCACGACATCGACAATACGAATCTGCCGAGAGAAGAAACGCCGAGAGAAGAAACAAAGTAGTGGTCCCGGAACTCCTGTAGCGATTCACTGGCGCTTGCTTCGCCCTGCCGGGGCTCGGCGCCTGGGTCCCCGCCTGCTTGTAGGGGCGGTCTATTGACCGCCCAGCGTTTCAGGGTGAATTTCTGTTTAGTCAAAGATTCCCGCTCCGAAGCGTCGGGCGGTCATAGACCGCTAAACCGGTTCAGTCGCCCCGACTGGTCAGCGCGTGTTTGGCCACGTAGAAATCGACGGAGTCCTTGATGGTCCGTTCCTGCGGCGGCAGGTATTGGATCTCCGTAAAGGCGTCCATGATCCGCCGCTCCAGGCCCGACTTGGGCTGAAACAGATTCCCGGCGGCGGGGGATTCCGTATTCAGGGAAAGCGCGTCGATGTAGGCAACGAACCCGGAGGGATCGAATCCGGCCTTCCATGCGTACTGGATGCCCAGTTGATCCGCTTCCCGCTGGAGTTTTTCACTGGATCCCTGCAGGGAATGGTCGACGAGCGAACTCAATCCCTGAAACCCATAGCTCATGCTGTAGTACGCGCCGGCGTTGGTCACGCCGCCCGTGAAGAATCCGGTGGTGATCTGAGCCGCGGGCACAATCATCTTCTTCATGATCGACAACTTTGTTCTCCGAGTACCCTGGCGGGCCGCCACGCGGGCAATTTCCCGGGACAGTTCGCCGGCCAGTTCCGCTTCGTTTTCAGCGGTCACGATGAGACCCGAGGTCACGAACAGATATCCACCCGGCAGGGCCACTGCGCGCGCTTGCGGGTTGTCGAGTACGGCAACGCGCAGAGGAATCTTCAAATCGGAGTTCATCGCGATCCGAACAGCCAGATTGCGAACGTACGCCTGGACATCCTGGTCCGTGGATTCCAGCGGCATTCCGCCACCGGCCATGATCTGCCGGACCGTCTGGTCGCCAACCGCAATGTCCTGTTCCTGTCCTTTGATCCACTTGCGGTAGCCAATGTCCTCAACGTCGCCGTGCTTGCGAGACCGCGCCTCCCCCCTGTCGATCCTGTCCATGATTTCGCGACGTTTCGCGGGCCACCGCTCGATCACATGAACCTTGGCCAGCTTGATCTCAAATGTCAGGGGTATCCCGACCTCCTGCTGTTTTTTTTCGTCGCGGATATCTTTCTCGAGACGGGCGATTTTCTGATGCAGTTGCTCCCGATGGCTGGCAACAGAGGCAGAATCGCGGGACGATGCGGCGTTCAGACTCTGGAGTTCCTTCTGGGCCTCTTTCAGCTCGCGCAGCCAGGCCTTTTCGGCTTTTCGCGACGCTTCCAGCTGAAGACGCCGGTCGTCTTCCAGGCTCGATCTCAGGGCCTTGATCTCCGACTTCGGATAGGCGTCGTCTTCCGTCAACGCCATGAGTTCAACAAATGGACGCTGGATCAACTCCGCAAGTGAAATCCTTGAATCCTGTGGCCCTCCCGCCGCCCGCAAGGGCAGAACGCCCAAAAACAACAAAAGCGCTCCAATACGCCAAACCATGTACGTTTTCCTCCAACCAAAGACGGCATCGAGGCCGGCAAGGGCAAGAGTTGTCGACGGCCCAAAAACGAAAACGTAAGAAACTAATTTTCGCGTCTCATGTCCGATCGTAAGACGGCCCACCGGCGCCTTCCGGCGTAACCCAATCAATCACCTGGTATGGATCCATGATGTCGCAGGTCTTGCAGTGGACGCAGTTGGAGGCGTTGATTTCGAGCCGCAGGTCTCCGGCCGCGTTTGGCGCCATGGCGTAAACGGCCGCCGGGCAGAAAAACTGGCAGGGATTGCCGTACTCTTCAATGCAGCGCGTGTGACAGATGTCCGGCTCGACCACAACGAGGTGAACCGGCTGGTCCTCCTCGTGCTCGGTCCCCGAATGATAGACATCGGTCAACTTATCGAACATCAGCGGGCGTTCCATGGGTACCGCAACCGGCGGTGGAACCGGCGCGCCGTAAAAATCCTTGAGCCGGCGCATTCGCGCATGGCCTGGCTGGTTGGTATAGCGGTCTCGGACACCGCGGCCGCCGGTAATCATCTGCAACCCGGTGTGCAGCATGCCCATGAAGAGGCCGTTCTCGAATCCCTGATGAAAATTGCGGACTTTCCACAATTCCTCTTTGATCCAGCTGTGTTCAACGAGTTCCTCAAACCGGCGGAGGCGGACGGATGAAGTGTCGTCCGCTTCGATGGCCGCAAAGGCGGCCTCCGCCGCCAGCATCCCGCTCTTGATGCCGAGATGGATCCCCTTCAAGCGCATGGCGTTCAGGAATCCAGCCGTGTCGCCGACCATTAACGCTCCATCACAGTAATAGCGAGGAAGCGCCCAGTATCCGCCTTCAGGAATCGCCTTTGCGCCGTAAGCGTACAGGCTGCCGCCTTCCAGAAGACGGCGCACGAATGGATGAGTCTTGAACTCCTGCAAACGGACCTGTGGATCGAACCGCGGATCATGGTAATCCAGGCCCGCGACGAGACCGATGGACACCTTACCCTCCGCCATGTTGTAGATGAATCCACCGCCGAATTCGTCGGCCCGCAAAGGCCATCCCATCGTGTGAAAAACCCAGCCGCCCGCTTCCCGTTGTTTCGGTACATCCCAGATTTCCTTGACGCCGATCGTGTACACCTGCGGATTCTGTCCGCTGTCGAGGCGGAGGCGTTGTGTGAGCCGCTTGGTCAGTGATCCGCGCGCTCCCTCCGCAAGGATCGTCACCCTGGCGTGAATATCAATGCCCGGCTCGAAATTTCCCTTCGGCCGGCCCGCCTTGTCGACGCCTTTGTCTCCGGTCCGCACACCGATGACACGCTCGCCCTCCATCAGAAGTTCAGAACCCGCAAAACCCGTGAACACATCCACGCCGCTCTTTTCAACCTCGGCGCCCAGCCAGCGTGTCAGGCGGCTCAGCGACACGATGAAATTGCCATGGTTCCGCAGTGGCGGCGGAGTGATGGGCAGCGTGAAACTCCATGTCCGCGCGAGAAAGACGAAATGGTCTTCTTCAACGGGCCTTTCGACAGGCGCGCCGCGCTCTTTCCAGTCCGGCATCAGTTCATCGATTCCGCGCGGATCCATCACGGCGCCCGACAGGATATGCGCGCCGACCTCCTTTCCCTTTTCGAGAACCGCGATCGAAAAGTCGTCCCGGTTCGCCGCCTTCGCCAGCTGGCGTAACCGGTATGCGGCCGCCAGACCCGCAGGGCCGGCTCCGACAATCAGGACATCGACTTCCAGGATTTCACGTTGCACATATCGAGCATAGCAGGATTGCAGTCTGCCCCTGCTAACGTCATGGAAGCGCGCGCCTTACACCACAGAAACATCCTGGGTCCCCGCCTCCCCGCAGGGGCGGTCGT
>DASUFH010000137.1:0-7916 GCA_036274645.1 Terriglobia bacterium | reverse complement strand
AAATGCTGCGTTATCAACGCCACCTTCACCGAATTCGGAGGCTGTCCCCCATTCATGCACAGCTTCATGCAGACGGGAATTGAAACTTGGGCTCAGTTGCCCGGGGATACGAAACTCATCTGGGCGGCGTTTTCGGGTGTGATCGTGAATTGCCGGACTTCGCCGTGTTTGCCCAGTGAGGGAACCGTACGCTCGTTGACCTTCAGAGCCAGTCCTGCCGCGTTTCCGACCTTCATCTCCACGCTTCTCTGGGCCGTGTAGCGCCGCGTGGAGCCGGGCTGCAGTTCGGCCATTTCAGCCGCTGTTCCATCCGTCAGGATCTGCACCCATGTCGGTTCGAGGACACTCAGTTCCACCGAAAGTGGAGCTGCGGACGTGTTGGTCTGTTCTGAAGGCGTCGTGACGGCCGGTGGCTTGGGCGGTTCCACCGGAGTTTGAGCCGTGCCCGTCGGCGCCGGTTCCGGGGGCGGTTCCGGGGTTGGCTGAGCCGGAGGTTCTGGCGTTCGAACGGGTTCGGGCGTCTGTGGCCGAGGCTCTTCCTTCTTGTTCTCGATCTGTGTTGGCCGGGTGGTTGTTGAGGTGTCTCTGAAGATCAGCGTGTAGATGCCCAGCACCAGGGCAATGGCGCCAACAATGGCAATCAGAGGCCAGAGTGGCGTGGCGCTTCCGGGCGGACGGTATGACGCGGGTTCCGGTTCCTTGGTCTCTCGATCCCGGACCAGGCGTTGATAGTCTTCCACGGCCTGGTCCGGATCCAGACCAAGTCGTTCGGCATACGCGCGTATGAAGCCCCGATTGAAGATACCGCCCGGGAGGGCTGCGAAATCTTCGCTTTCGATCGCCTGGAGGAATCGTGCGCCGATTCGCGTTTCGGCCGCCACTCCGTCGATCGAGATGCCCTTGGCCTCTCGCGCTTTTCTGAATCCTGCTCCAAATCCCGCCATCGAATCCATTATGTTTCCGAGATTTTACAGCCTTCGAAAATCATATGGAACCCCTTTAGTTACAGTCAATTGCTTTTGCGCGGATATTCTGGTAGTTTCCGAGCCCGATGGAAGCCCTCGGCATGGTGGAAACCCTCGGTTTTATTGGGGCCGTAGAGGCGGCGGACGCCATGGTGAAGACGGCGAACGTCGTCCTTGTCGGGAAGGAATACCTGCTCAACGGTTATGTAGCCGTGCTGGTGCGCGGCGATGTCGGATCCGTGAAAGCCGCTACGGACGCCGGATCGATGGCGGCGCGCCGGGTGGGCCAGTTGATTGCCGTCCATGTCATTCCTCGCCCTTTCGATGAAACTGAAAAACTGCTGAGCCACTGGCGTCCGGGCGCAGCCGCCCCACCGCGTAACGAAGCCGGCTGAGAAGAACGATGCACAAGGATCTCGAATCGATTCAGGAAGCGCGCAATCTGGCCGAGCGCGCGGCGGCCGCATTTCGGGAATTCGAGCGGTTTGAGGAAGACCAGGTCGAACGGATTCTCGCCGCGATCTCCAGGACCGGAATTGCTCACGCCGCCGAACTGGCGCGGATGGCGGTCGAAGAGACCGGTTACGGGACCGTGGAGCACAAGACGATGAAGAATCTCTTCTGCGCCCGGGACGTGTACAACGCCATCCGTCCAATGAAGACCGTGGGCATTGTGCGCGAGGACCCCGAGAAGAAAGTATTCGAAGTGGCCGGGCCGATCGGCGTCATCGCTGCGATCGTCCCGTCGACCAATCCGACCTCCACGACGATCTACAAGGCCCTGATCGCGCTGAAGGGTCGAAACACGATTGTCTTCAGTCCCCACCCCTCCGCCGCGCGTTGCATCCTCGAGACCAGCCGGCTCATCGCCGAGGCCGCCGAAGCGGCGGGCGCGCCTCCGGGTGTGGTTTCATGCATGAAGACGCCAACGCTGGCCGGCACTGAAGAACTCATGAAGAACCGGTCCACGTCGCTGATCCTGGCGACGGGCGGTCCCGGTCTGGTCAAGGCCGCCTACAGCGCTGGCAAACCCGCATTCGGAGTTGGGCCCGGCAACGTCCCGACCTACATTGAGCGGACGGCCGACGTCGTCAAGGCGGTTCGCGATATCCTGACGGGAAAAACCTTCGACAACGGGACGCTGTGTTCGTCCGAACAATCAATCGTCTGCGATGAGGCCGTACGAGACGAGGTGATGAAGGAGCTTCGTCGCCAGGGCGCGTACATCTGCAGTCCGGCCGAAAAAGTCCTCCTTGAAAAGATCATCCAGACCCCGCGGGGCGGGCTGAACACGAAGATCGTCGGAAAGGCGGCAACGGTCATCGCCGGGATGGCCGGCATATCGGTTCCGGCGGGAACGCGCGCCATCGTCGCCGAAGCGGATGGTGTCGGGCCAAAGCATCCGATCTCGATGGAAAAGCTGTCGCCCCTGCTGGCCTTCTACACCGTCAGGGACTGGAACGAGGGTTGCGCCAAATGCATCGAGATCCTGCGGTATGGCGGTCTCGGTCATACGCTGAGCCTGCATACCCGCGATGACCGCGTTGTGCGCGAATTCGCGCTGCGCAAGCCCGCTTATCGCATCTGCGTCAATACCCCTGCGGCTCTGGGCGCCGTCGGCTATACGACCAACCTCTTTCCGGCGATGACGCTCGGGTGTGGCGCTCCGGGAAACAACATCACGTCCGACAATATTTCGCCTCTTCACCTGATTCACCTCAAACGCGTGGCCTACGGCGTGAGGGACGCCGAACCGGCGAAGCCGGAGACTCCCGCCCATCCGCAGGCTCTGGCTGCGCGTGGAGTGATCGAAAACGTGGTGGACCAGTTTCTGGGAAAGCGACAGGACCGGACTCCGGCTGTCTGTCCCCCGACGCCCGCGAAACATGTTGCCGAAGCGCCGCGGGCGAAGGCGCCGCGCCTGGCTTCCTACAAGGACCTCGATCCGCACACCCCGCCGCCAGCGCCCGCGCCCGCGCCGCCGCAGCCGGTTCCTTTTGTCTGTGAAGAGGACGTGCGCGCCGCCATTCGGGGAAACACCCGCATTGTGGTGGGAAAGAAGACCATTGTGACGCCCTCGGCGCGGGACTTGGCCGACGCGAACGACGTGTTTGTGCCCGGAGACTGACGAGACGTGCGGCCCAGCCTGAAGTGGCCTTTGATTATCGCGGCCGTTTTTGTCGTCGCACGGGTAGTCGTGGAGCAGTCGGGCGCGCCGGGTCCGGCCAACGCCATCAGCCTGGTCGCGCTTTATCTGATCGTCTTCCCGCTGTATTTTTCGGTTCAGATTGCCCGGAGCTCCTCGCCGCATCCTTACCGCGATCAGCTCCGGGTCACGGCCATTTATGCGGCTCTGGCCCGGGCGATGGTCATACCGGCCTACTGGCTCGCCTACCTGTTTCAGTGGCAGCCCTCTCGCTTCGCTGTCGGTCAAGGCGGGGTCGTGGGCCCTCAGGTGGGACCATTGAGCGCAATTCTGATCACCCCCCTGGTTGCGGGTGTCGCCTGGGTCATCGGATCGATCGTGATTGGCGGAGGACTTGGCTCGGCGGTCATTGCCGTCAGGCGTCTAATGCGCCCGAGATAGATCTGCCGACCAGTTATACTTTTGGCGCATGCGCCTTCAAACCGCCAAGCACCATGTCGTTCGAGTCTTTCGTGTGGTGATGGCCCTCGTCACGCTCGGTTTGATCGGTATTCTTACCTGGAATTTTGCCATCCGTCCGAGACTGAAGATTCCCGAAGGCCTCATTCCCAAGGACCTGTCAGGCCTTACGGCGCGAACGGAAGGACTGACCTTTCAGCACACCTCCGGCAGCCGGACGTTTTACACGCTCAAGGCCAGGACGCACGAGTCTCCCAATAATGCGCCGCACGTCTTCAAAGGGGTCGAGGTCCTGATCTACGGCGCGGAGACGGACCCGGACCGGCTCATTCAGTCCGATGAATGCACCTACGATCCGCAGAGCGGCGACATCGATTTTCGGAACAATGTGGTGGCGCAATTGGACGAGCAGACCACCGGCCGGACAGCGGCGTTGAACTACCGCAACAGGGAGCGCGTGGTTTTGTCGCGTTCACGGGTGACGGTGGAACGGCCGGGCGAGATGAGCGCCGCGGCCGACTCGATGGAGTTTGGTATTGAGACCGGTGTGTTGAAACTGGCCGGTAACGTTCACGCCACTATGGCGAGTGGCGCGGAACTCGATGGCGCGTCGGCGGTGTTCCATCGCGATGAAAACTGGGCGATCGTGTCGGGGGGCGCTTTCGTGAAAACGGCCAGCGGCTGGGCGCGGGGCGATGAAGCTCGCGCCGACCTGGAGCCGGGAGTGTTCCGGCCGACGAGCATTACGCTTCGGGGAAACGTGACCGCGGAGAGTCATTCCGTGGACGGCGCGGAAGTATGGCGGCTCGAGCGGGCTGATCGCCTGGATCTGGCGATGTCGGGTTCGGGCGCCGTCGAGCGCGCCGCGGCGTTCGGGCAGGCGCTTTTCGAAAAGCGGGCTGCATCCGGCGTGCGCAGCCTGACTGCTGGCTCCATTGTGTCGTGGGTGGACGCCCGCGGAGAGGTCGAACGGATTGAAGCCTCCGAGTCCGCGCGCCTGGAAGACCGGAACGGCGAGCGGTTGACGAGGCTCACCGGAGAAAAAATTCACATCCAACCGTCCGGCGCGATCCTTACGGAAGGGGCGTCTCTCCTCGATTCCGGAGATACGACCGTAGTGGGCCGGACCTTCCGCATCGAGCAGGGCGATATCGCCACCTTTACAACGGTGTTTCCGGCAACCATCGACACGAAGCGCCCGGGCGCTCCTGCGCGGCACATGCGGGCCGAACAGTCCACCACGGGAAGAATGGACGGCAAAACGAATCGATTGCTGGGGGTGGTGGCGATCGGGAACGTCCAGTTTACCGAAGGGGACCGGCGCGGCAACGCCGACAAGATCACGGCAACGGAAGGTGGAGACGTGGTGATTCTTGAAGGAAAGGCCACCATCATCGAGCCGAAGACTCGCGTGGACGCCGAAAGGATCGAGATCAGCGACCGCGGGCAGGCGTTTTCCGCGTCCGGCGCGGTGAAAACCGTTTCGGAGTCGGAATCCGGGCCGGTGACCGTAACGGCCAGGAAGGCGCGCGGCCGTTCCGGCGGCGCTTCCGACCGCATCTTTTATTCCGGCGATGTGAAGACCATCGCGAAGTCCGCTTCCGGACCGCTACGGATTACCGCATCGGAGGCCGAAGGCGATTCCACCACGATGACGTACACCGGAAACGTCGATACCCTGGCCCAGTCCGAGAGCGGCCTGGTTCGCATCCTGGCCAACCGCGGTGTGGGCAACGCGGACCAGATGACCTACACGGGCGCCGCGCAGTTGTGGCGTGGCGACAACGTTTACATCCAGTCGGAACAGGTGGTGATCTGGCCAAAGGAGAAGCGCTTCAAGGCCGGGGGAAAGGTCAACAGCCGGATGGATACGCTGCGTGGAACTTCCGCGTCCCTCGAGTACGATGACGCGCGCCAGGAGGCGCGCTATATTGGCGGGGTCCATCTCGTTCGCAAGGATGCGCCCGACGATGTGACCATTGACGCGGCGGTCGTGGTGGCCCGGATCGCCGACGGGAAGCTGTCGGAGGCTACGGCGGAGGGCGCGGTGACCATCACTCGTGGCGCGAGCAAAGGTTCGGGCGACCGCGCGGTGTACAACGCGGCCGGGGACCAGGCCGTTCTGACCGGCAATCCGGCTCATATCAGCGATCCGGTAAAAGGAAACAGTGAAGGAGCGACGCTCAAGATGGACCTTTCGCGCAAAAACGTGGCGATCAGCGGCCGGGGAGAGGCCGCTCCCAACGGCAGGGTAAGAACTCAGACGCACATAGGCCAATGATTGCGCTGGAAGCCATCGGTGTTTCGAAGTCCTACAGGGGACGCGCGGTCGTGCGGGACGTCACGCTTTCGGTCGTCCAGGGAGAGGTTGTCGGGCTTCTGGGACCGAACGGCGCGGGCAAAACCACCACGTTCTACATCATTGTCGGCCTGACGCGGCCCGACACCGGCGACGTCAAGCTCGGGGACCACAAGATCACCCGGCTGCCGATGTACCTTCGCGCGCAGAACGGCATCAGCTACCTGGCGCAGGAGGCTTCCGTGTTCCGCAAGCTGACGGTGGAATCGAATATCATGGCCATCCTCGAGACACTGCCGCTTTCCTATCGGGAGCGCCGGGAGCGCCTCGAAAACCTCCTCGCGGAATTCGGCATCGAACACGTCCGCAGGAACCTCGCCGATACCCTCTCCGGCGGTGAACGCCGGCGTGTGGAGATCGCGCGCTCTCTGGTGATTTCACCGAAGTTCATCCTGCTGGATGAGCCGTTTTCCGGAATCGATCCGATCACGGTCATCGAGATCCAGAACATCATTTCGCAGCTGAAAGCCAAGGGAATCGGTATTCTCATCACGGATCACAACGTCAGAGAAACCTTGCAGGTCACTGACCGCGCTTATATCATCAATAACGGAACGATCTTTCGTTCGGGTACTCCAAAACAGCTTGGCAACGACGCCGAAGTCAAGCGGGTTTATCTGGGAGAGAGCTTCAGTCTGGGATAATCGCGGCGTCGTTGCGCCGCGGCTGATGTAATCGTCGCGTTATGGCTTTTCTCGAACATAAACTCAACGTCAACCTGCGTCAGACACAGACTCTCACGCCAGCAATGGCGCAGATGGTCAAGCTCCTGCATCTGAACAAGCTGGAGTTGACCGACGTCATCCAGCAGGAGTTGATGGAGAATCCGGTGCTGGAAGAGGGCACCGAGGTCGTCGAGCGAAGCGACGACGCGCCCGAGTTCGAGCCGGACGGCGAACCCCAGCTGTCGGCCAATGGAAAAGAGGCCGCCGACGAAGGCGATCTGCAATACGCGGCGGTCAGCGAGCGCGAAGTCACGGTGGAGCAGACGGCGGACACGCTTCCCGCCGAGCCGGAGCCGGTCGAAGACTCCTACGACGATATCGACTATCAGAGCTTTGACGCCTACCTGAACAACACGGCTTCCCGGCCAAGAGAATCCGAAGTTTTCGACAAACCGTCCTTTGAAAACTTTCTGGCCAAGCCGTCCACGTTGACCGACCACCTGGAATGGCAGCTCGGCATGGCGCCGATGACGGAGCCGGTCCGTCTGGCATGCCATTCCATTGTCGGCAACCTGAATGAGGACGGTTATCTCATGGCCGTCGATGAAAGTGGACGCGAGATTCCGATCACGCTCGAGGAGATCGCCGAAACGGGAGGGCACAGCCTCGAAGACGTTGAAGCCGCGTTGCGCGTCGTCCAGCGTCTCGATCCGCCGGGAATTGGCGCCCGGGATCTCTCCGAATGCCTCGCGTTGCAGCTGCTGGCGCTGGGGGAAGATGAGTCCATCGCCGCCGAAATCGTCCGCAGCCACCTGCACAAGCTGCAGAACAAACAGTTCAAGGAAGTCGCCAAGGCGCTCGGCCAGCCGGTGGAGGTCATTCACGAGGAATACGAGATCATCAAGAGTCTCGATCCGCGTCCCGGGCAGAAATACAACCGCATTCAGCCGCGCACGATCGAGCCGGATGTGTTCATCGTCAAGGTCGACGCGGAGGGCTACCGCGTGGTCGCCAACGAAGACGAAGTGCCGCAGCTGCGGCTGAGTTCCCGCTACCGTCGCATGCTCGACGGCAATGGTCTGGACAAGGAAGCCAAAAACTACGTTCGCGACCGTTTCAAATCCGCCATGCAGCTGCTCAAGAATATCGAGCAGCGCAAGCGCATCATTGTCAAAGTGTGCGAGGCGATCATCCGGCGCCAGACGGAATTCCTGGACGGCGGCATCGACAACCTGAAGCCCATGATGATCAAGGATGTGGCCGAGGAAGTCGGGGTCCATCCTTCAACCGTCAGTCGCGCCGTCGCCAATAAATTCGCCCAC
>DASUFH010000136.1:0-7699 GCA_036274645.1 Terriglobia bacterium | reverse complement strand
CGCAAATGCATCAAGTGAAGCAGTTAATGGTGAACAGCCAACAATTAACGAATAAGTGGGGAACAAAGGGGCCAACCGGGGAAGGCTTGATGCGAGGACCGGCTACTGCCCGAGCGGCAGCGACAACGGGAGAATGTCGTTCCATACTCTTGCCTGACCGTTGCGAACGGCTTCGAGGGCCGTCTGCATGGAACTCAGGAACGACTGTGCGGGCCCGGGCTGTTTCCCGGAGGTCTGGGCGGTTCGGATGAACGTGCCCGATTCGTCGATCGGGAGGTCGGCGACATTCAGATAGAAGCTCTGCAGCTTGGATACCGGCGTGAGGTACTGTTCCACGTTCGAAACGTAAAACGCGGTGACGCGGGTATCGTGTTCCCGGAGATACTGCGCCACGGCGCGGAGGGCTTTGACGCCGGCGAAATCCCCTACCAGCGGAACGATCAGGTTCTTTTGCTGCATGTTCCGCACTGTCCGGTAATTCTCGTCCGTCGCCAGAAAGCTCCATCGTTTTCCCGCGGGGTCCGCAGCTTTCATCACGGTCGAGAACGACGGGAATTCCATCGGCAGCAGGAGCACTCTTGATCCCCCGCGCGCCAGCGCTTCGGGCGCCGGGGTCCCGGGGTCATCGGGGGCCGGATTGACGGGTACGGTGACGATCTGCGCCGCAAAGGTATTCAGAATAGCGGGCAACACGGAATAGCGCGTTTCCACGCCCTGCCTGGCGAACTCATCGTAGACGTGCCGCAGCGTCTCCCGATCGTCCACCGTCAACTCGAAGTGATGCTGCTTGAGCAGCGTATCGATCACCCTGTCCAGATTGGCGCGGTGAAGCGCTTCATCCGGCGGCGCTCCCTCGAACAGCGCGAGCAGTTGATCCACCGTCGCGCCAGCCGGCGCGTGCGCCGTGGGTTTTCGGGCAAACAGCAGAGCGAGGAAATCTTCGCGGGTGGCCGAGAGCTCGAAGAGAGCCTTATAGAGAAGATGCTGGACGAGGTTCTGCCGGCGGATGTCCACGATAAACGCAATGCGTGGATGGATCGCGGCCACGTACGAAAAATTCTGCTCCGGGCCGACTCCGATGTACGCCCCGTCGCGCCGCGCGCGCTGAATCAACGTCGGCATCACATACGGGTAGCCCAGTTCGTTGGAGACGAAGTTTTCGGAGATGAACCCGCCACCGTCTTCGGAGGAATCCGTAATCAGTTTCCAGAACTCCAGGTCCGAGAGTTGCGCCGGAACCGGCCCAAGGGCGCGCGCCGCGGGCAGGAATGCCACCATGGCCCACAGGATCGGTAGAAGGATTCGGCGGAAAGCGCGCATAGATGTGCATGAGCATATTGGACCTCTCGGTCCGCTGACAAGTCCGGCAGTTTGGAGCCGAACTGCCCGGCCGCTCAAACTCCGCTAAAGTCAAACCTATTCTTCCAGACGACATCCGGAGGACGGCGTGGACGGCGCCTTTCCCCGGAAGGTTTCGCGCCCGGGATCTGAGGCAAAGCGACGGCGCCAAAGATTTCTCTGGCCATCAACTGTTATGCTCCCGCCATGACGAAACGCACTCCATGGAAGCAGTGGAACGCCTGCGCCCTGTTCCTGCTGGCGTTTGCGACCTCAACCTCGCAAGGCGCCGACAATGGCGTCGTATCCGGCGAATTCACCGTTGAGCCGCCGACCCTGGTTTCTCTGGGGTTCGAATGGAAAATCACCGGAGACGACAATCGCAACGCGCGCGTCGACTCGTTTTACCGCAAACGCGGCGAGAGCCAGTGGCGCGACGGGCTGCCGCTGATGCGCCTTCAGAATGAACAGGTCGGCGCGATACCCCGGTCGGAAGTTCCGGATCGTTATCTCCTGTTCCGGTATACCGCTCCAAACATGTTTGCGGGAAGCATTCTGAACCTTGAGCCGGATACGGAATACGAATGCCGCTTCGTCCTCAGCGATCCCGACGGTTTGCGCGGCGCTGCAACGAAGACCGTGACGGCGCGGACCCGCAAGGAGCCACAACCGGCCCCGGGCGGGCGGATATTTCATGTGTATCCCGTCGACTGGACGGGCCCCAAACAGAGTCCGGCGTTCACCGGACTGCTCGCGGCTTATTACATGGGAGCGGCGCACTTTGATTACGCCAATGCGTTCCCGCCGCGCGTCGAGCCCGGAGACACGATTCTGCTGCACGCCGGTGTGTACAAGGGCGACCGTTTTCACTACATGAATGGCGAGCCGCGCCCGGGATACCTGTCTCTGGGGAATGTGTTCGACGGCACGTACTACCTGACGCAGAGTGGAACCGCGGAAAAGCCGATCGCCATCAGGGCCGCAGGTGACGGCGAAGTGATCTTTGACGGCGATGGGTGCCAGAATCTGTTCAACCTGATGGGTGGAAACTACCACTACTTCGAAGGCATCACCGTCCGGAACACGAACGTGGCGTTTCTACTCGGCGTCAAAGCAATCGCAGGCTCGAGCGGCTTTACGCTGAAACGCTCCCGGATCGTCGATGTCGGACGCGCGGTTCAGGATGACTGGTCCGGTTCGAAGAACTTCTACATCGCCGACAACACGTTCACCGGCCGGCACGATCCGGACAGGATGATGGGTTGGACGGGCGCTCCCTGGTCCGGACTGCCGGGATTTCCGGAACTGCTCTCGTCGGAATATGCCATCAAGGTTTACGGTCAGGGACATGTCGTCGCGCACAACCGCATCGAGCACTGGCATGACGGCATCGACGTGGCTACCTACGGCGTGCCGGACGGCGCGCCCAACGATGTCGCCGATCGCCTTCCCGTTTCCATCGACTTTTACGGCAATGACATTTTCAACATGGGGGACAACTGTATCGAGACCGATGGCGGCGCGCGTAACATCCGCGTCTTCGACAACCGCTGTTTCAATTCCGCGGCTGCGGCGTTGAGCGCACAGCCGGCATTCGGTGGCCCGGTGTACTTCTTTCGAAACATCGTCTACAACACGCCCTCGGGCTCTCTCAAATACATCGAAGGCGCGGCGGGAATACTCACCTACAACAACACAATCGTCGGCGAGGGCGCTGTCGGCCCGGGGTCGAACATGCAGTTTCGCAACAACCTGATCCTGGCCGAGGGCGCCAGGGACGCCGTGTTTGCCGTTTCGACGTTTACGAGCTATTCGAGTTCCGATTACAACGGATTTCATCCTAACGCCGGCAAGCCCGTGTCCTTTGAATGGAGTTCCCCGCCATCCGGAGTGTCGGCGGATTACTCCACCTATCCGGCGGCGCGGCGCTTCGGAGGGTTCGAGGAATATCGCGACGGCAGCGGGCAGGATCGGCACAGCGTGCTGGTCGACTACAACGTGTTTGCGCGCGTGGCGCCGCCCGACCCGGCCGACCCGCAAAGGGTGTATTCGCCGGACGCGTTCGACTTTCAATTGAAGTCCGGAACCGCCGCGGTGGACGCCGGCGTTGCGCTTCCCACAATTACGGACGGATTTACCGGGCGCGCTCCGGATCTCGGCGCGCTCGAGGCTGGCCGGCCGGCGCCGCGCTATGGACCACGATAGAAAGGAAAGCGATAACGATGCGCGCATGGATGATCGACAGCTTTACCGGAATCGACAAGCTGCGAATGGCCGATGTGCCCGACCCGGAACCCGGTCCCGGCGAGGTGTTGTTGCGGGTCGAATATGCCGCGCTCAATCCGGCGGACGCCTACCTCGCCGAAGGACAGTACCCGGCGCGCCCTCCATTGCCGCACATTCTCGGCCGCGACGGCAGCGGTGAAATCATTGCGGTTGGCGCCGGAGTCGAGGAGTATCGAGCCGGGCAGAAACGCGCCATCCTTCGCGGCGACGCCGGCGTGACCCGATGGGGAACCTTTGCGGAACAGGTGGTCGTTCCCGCCGAATCGCTGATCGAGATACCCGAAGGATGGTCCGCGAGCGAGGCCAGTTGCGCCGCGCTCGTCACGATCACCGCTTTTCAGGCTTTGACTCAGTGGGACGATCTGCCGTCCAGCGCCGTCATTCTGATTTCCGGCGCATCGGGCGGCGTGGGAGTGGCTTCCGCCCAGCTGGGCACAGCGATGGGCCACACCGTGATCGGCCTGTCGCGCAGCGCGGAGAAGCGGCGGACACTGGAGTCCATGGGCGTGGCGCTGGCGCTCGATCCGGCCGGCGCGAAATGGCGGTCCAGCCTGGGCGCGTTTCTCGGACAGCGCAAAGTGGACCTTGTCATCGACAGCGTGGGCGGCGCGCTGTTTCCCGAGTTGATCGCCACGCTCGGAGATCGCGGACGGGTCAGCGTGGTCGGCCGCCTCGCCGGCGACGTTCCGCGCTTCAATACAGCCACTCTCCTGTTTCGCCGGGTCAAAATTGGAGGCGTTGCCGTCGGCGCCTATTCGAACAGCGAAAGCCGCAACGCCTGGCGCAGCGCGCTGGAATTGCTTCACCGCTCCGGCGCGCGGCCCCTGATCGATCAGGTGTTTTCCTTCGAGGAACTCCCGGCTGCTTTCCAGCGGTTGGCGGCGGGCCCGATGGGGAAGGTCCTTCTACGTGTGGGCGCAGACGGACTCTGACAGGGCGCGCCTTCCCAAGAATTGGGTTCTCTATGCAAGCCTGCGTCAATGTGATAGGTACTGCCCGTTCTGACCGGACCAGGAGGAATTCATGCCCCGGATTTTCCTGACGTGCTGACGGAACGGAAATCCGGTCTATGACCGCCCGGCAAATCAAAGATTTCCACGCCGAAACGTCGGGCGGTCATAGACCGCACCTACAAGCAGGCGGGGACCCATACTGTTTCTCACGCTTCAGTGGCTCAGGCTGCTCCGGGTGAGGGCAAAAATAACCCACCGTGTGAATTCATTCTTCAAGAAACTTTCGGATCGCCTCCAGAAAACGGGGAAACTCCGGTTCGTGTTCCAGCAGCAAATGGTTGTCGCTCTCCAGCGTGACCAGCCGCGCGTTCGGGATACCGTACGCCAGTTCGAGTCCTCGCCGGTAAGGGACGCGGGCGTCGTTGCGGCTGTGGAGAACGAGCGTAGGCACATCGACCAGGGGAAGGCGATGGCGGACGTCGATCGTACTGACGGCTTCCTGAATACGGATGGCGTTTTGCGGAGACGTGGAGACGCGCATCAGTTCGTTCATCCACAGGACCTGTTCCGGTGTGCTGTCCGGGATGAAGCTGGAGGTGAACACCTGCCGGAAGGCCGGATTGTCGAGGTCCCACCCGTGAAGAATCAGGGTCTGCATGGCTTCCCGGCGCGCAAGATCGGCGGGATCCGCCCACACACGCCAGCCGGCGGCATATCCGCCATGGAGAACCAGGCGCGTAACGCGGCCGGGATTGCGGATCACATATTCGATGGAAATGGCGCATCCCTGCGAGATTCCCAGCAGAGGGAACCGGTCGACTCCGGCCGCTTCAACCACGGACTCCAGATCGCGAACAAAGGCGTCGAACGAGATGTCGTCCACATCCCAGTCCGATAGCCCGTTTCCGCGCGCGTCGTAACGGATCAGGCGGCGGTCGCGCGCCAGTTCGCGGAACAGGTGTCGCCAGATCGGACTGTCCCAGTCGTATTCGAGATGGTTGAGCCAGTTCGCGGTTTTGATGAGCGCGGGGCCCTTGCCCACCGAGGCGTACGCGATGCGCGTCCGGTCGCTTGTGCTGCAAAACCGGATCTCCTGTTCGAGCCGAGTCTCTTCCGGACGCCTTTCCGGTGGCGTAACGGGAACCGGCCCCGTCATGTGAAGAGCGTCGGTCAACGCGCGAAGATCCCGCGCGCCGGTTTCGCGAAGCTGCTTCATGCTGATATCGCACTGGCTTTCGGCTTCCTTGCGGCGTCCGGCGTTGGACAGGGAACGAATGAACGCGGCGTGCGCGGAAACCGAATAGGGGTCCGCTGCAACGAGGTCGCCCGCATAACGGACGGCGGCGGCATCGGCTGTGGCGTCAGGTGTGGCGTTAGGTGCGGCGTTGGGTGTGGCGTTGGGTGTGGCGTTAAGTCTTTCCACCAGGACGCGAAGCAGGGACGCGCGTGTCCGGCGGGCGGTTTCCCGCTCCGTCACGATCCAGGCTTCGAAGTCCCGCTGGTCGGGAATCGTCAGATCCTCCAGCAGCTCTCCTCGAAACTGTTCGGCCAGCGCGATCAGTCGTTCCGTCGGAAGACCGGTCGCGTCTCCGGTCAGTTCTCTCCGGATTTCAAACAGGTCGACGCGGGTCCCTTTCGGTTCGAAAAACACGTACTCGCGGTCCGCGACGATCCGTTCGGCGCCGGGTTCGTCAACTAACGAACGCAGCCGGCTGAGCGACCAGCGAAGCGACGCCCGGGGATCATCCGGGGCGTCCCAGAAGAGGTCGCAGAGCCGCTCCCGCCGGTGCCGCCGCCCGGTTAACACCAGATACGCGAGCAGCGCGCGCGTCTTACGAGAGTGAGGAAAGGTCTGCGGCTCCTGTCCCTTCAGGACCTGGAATTCCCCCAGTACGCGGATTACCAGTTCCGGATCAACGGATTGTTCGCGCTTTCCGAGCGCCTTGTTCTGGCTGGATCCCCTGGTCATGCGAGTATCGAGTGGCAACGATCTGGCGGCGCTTCAGAGAGAGCCGCCATTCCTTGCCAGCGAGTGTGTCCGGAAAAACGTAACGATATCGGGAAATCGATTCGGTCAGTGACCTTTTCCGAGCTCGATCGAACGCCGGTACGCGGCCCAGATGGCGTCGGAGAGCACAGTGCGCAGGCCGCCGCGTTCCAGTTCCGATAGGGCGGCCGCGGTGGTGCCGCCCGGTGATGTGACGCCGTTGCGCAATTCCGCCATGTGTTTTCCCGAAGCCATCGCATACCGGACGGAGCCGAGGGCAGTCTGGGTTACGAGCTGCTCGGCCATGTAGCGCGGCAGCCCGAGGTGAACTCCGGCGTCGACCATCGCTTCGAGCAGCAGAAAGAAATAGGCCGGCCCCGTGCCGTTAAGCGCGGTGGAAATGTCGAGGTAGTTTTCATCGTCGACAAAGAGCTCTCGTCCGAGCGATCCGAGGATGACGCGCGCCCATCCGCGCTGTTCTTCGCTGACGGCTTCCGCGGCAGTCCAGACCGTCATGCCTTCGCCGATCTGCGCCGGGGTATTGGGCATGGACCGCACGACGGCGCTGTGGTCAAGACCCTCGACGAACTGCCGGATCGGCGCGCCCGCCACAATCGAAATCGCGAGTTCGCCTTCGGCCAGCGCGCCGCGCAACTCCGGCAACACCTTCGGCAGGGTCTGCGGCTTCACTGAAAAAATCGCGACCTCGGCCCAGCGGGCAGCCTCGAGATTGTCGTCCGTCACGCGGATGCCGTGACGTTCTTCGATCTCCTGCCGGCGTTTGGCCCGCAACTCGGTGGCCACCAGGCGGTCGGGCGTCACGAGTTGCTGCTTCAGCAACCCACTGATAATGGCCTCGCCCATGACTCCCGCGCCGATTACGGCGATACGCAGGTCCTGGATCATGCTTACAGCTCCAAAAACAAACGGTTCAAACGGACGCGTGAAGTATACAGGAACCCTCCGGCGAGTTTGCTCTGTCCCCGCCTGCTGCCTTACCCTGACCCATAAGTGTAGGCGCCGGGCACAGGCGGTGGACGAAGTTGGGGAACGAAGAATTGATAGGCCAACTTGATGTCGTCGAGGCGTTGTTGGCCAAGCCAGATCGATTTCGTTCCCGGCTCACCGTCGCACT
>DASUFH010000135.1:0-14481 GCA_036274645.1 Terriglobia bacterium | reverse complement strand
GGCGACGCGGCGTCGGCCGGCGAACGCGCTCTGGGCGGAGCGGCGACCGCCGCGACTACGGGAACGGGCGCCACCTCGTTTCTGGTTACCGCCTTCGACAGGAGCAGTGGCCGCCAGTTGTGGGCCTACGAGGTCCAATCGGAAGGCCAGCTGCCGCCCGTTCACGAAAAACACAACCTGGCGACACCCAGTCCCGTCACCGATGGCCAGCGCGTCTACGCGTTGTTCGGAACCGGACAGGTCGTCGCGCTCGATTTCGACGGCAAGCTCGCCTGGAAGCGCAACCTGTCGGAATATGGTTCTCTCGGTATCAACTGGGGGCATGGCAGTTCGCCCATCGTCTACAAAGACAATGTCATCCTGCTGGTGTACGACGGCAGTCCCTCGTCGTATCTCCTCGCGCTCGATTCGTCCAGCGGGATGAATCGCTGGAAGCATAACAGGGACGGTGGCGTCACGTCCTACAGCACGCCATTCGTGATGGAATCCGGCGGCGAGCCGGAACTGATCGTCAATTCCAGCGAAGGCATTTCCGGCCACAGCCTGAAGACCGGCGAAGAGCTCTGGTACATTCGAGAGATGAATCGCTTTCCCATCCCCGTTGCCACGGAAAACGACGGGCTGATCCTGACGAGCCGCGGCTACCGCAGCGGGCCATTTATGGCTATTCGCCCCGGCGGAAAGGGAGACGTGTCGAAATCGCACGTGGTCTGGAAAGTCGAAACGGGCGCTCCCTACATTTCGTCCATCGTCGAACATCAGGATCTGATCTACATGATCGGCGATGTCGGCGTCGCTGCGGTCTTTGACGCCAAAACCGGGTCGCGGGTGTGGCAGGAGCGCGTCGGTGGGGTATACAGCGCTTCGCCCGTCGTGGCTGACGGAAAGATCTATTTCTTTGGAGAGAGCGGCGAGACGATTGTCCTTTCGGCCGGCCGCTCCCCGAGCGTTCTGGCCCGAAATAAGCTGGATGCGCGCCTGCTGGCGTCGCCCGCGGTTTCCGGAGGGCGCTTTTTCATTCGATCCGACGATACGCTGTATGCGATCGGAAAGTGATGGCGCAGGAATTGAATGGACAGGCGCCGAATTTCGCCGGTACGCGGCGATACGCTTGGCCGGAGGCGGCAACCTGTGTTAAAGACTTCGTCCGTCATTAAAACCAATCCCAGATAAGGAGTGTTCGATGCGAAATCAGTTCAGTAAAACGGCGGTGCTTGCGGCCCTTGCGGTGGCGTGCGCAGCCGGCGCAGCCTTTGGACAGGGCCGTGGGCCGGGAGGGCCGGGAGGTCCGGGAGGGGCCGGCGGTTTCGGCGGTCCCGGCGGGCCGGGCGGCGGCGCCGCCGCCGGTAACGTGGCGATCGCGAATCCGACGTACGTTTCCCTCGTGATGGAAGTCACCGTCAACAAGCCGGCCGAAGAAGTGTGGAAGCGCGTCGGAAAGTATTGCGACATCGGGGAATGGATGCAGGTCCAGTGCGCGATCACCTCTGGCAAAGACGGTGAAATCGGCGCGGTCCGGTCCATCGGTCGCGAAATCCTGGTGGGTAAGACCGACCTTTCCTATACCTACACGCAGCCGGTGACGGAAGGCCGGCCCTACATCCTTTATCACGGCACGCTCGAAGCCAAGCCGCTGACGGCGACGACGTCCAAGCTGGTTTACACGCTGATGTGGGACAACTCCACGCAGCCCGACGACGCGGCCAAAGATCGGGACAAGGAGCAGCGAAGAACGATGTTCCAGCGCGCGCTGGATAACATGAAGATCCTGGCCGAAGGCGGCACGCTGCCCGCTGGTGGCCGCGGTGGCGCTGGTGGTCCGGGCGGTGGTCGTGGCGGCCCAGGCGGCCCAGGCGGCGCGGGCGGTCGCGGCGGAGCCGGTGGTCCGGGTGGCGGCGCCGGCGGCTTCGGCGGTGGCGCGGGCGGCTTCGGCGGCGGCGCCGGTGGCTTTGGCGGCGGCCGTGGCGCCGGCGGTGGCGCTCCGGGCGGCGGCCGGTAAGGACCAGCTTCGAAGCTCCGTTTGCTTGTGGGGACGGTCTATGAAGCTGTGAATGAATTGGGGACAGCCTCCGAATTCGGTGACAAATGCTGAGTTATCAACGCCACCTTCACTGAATTCGGAGGCTGTCCCCAATTCATTCACAGCTTTCTATGACCGCCCCGGCGTTTCGAGGGCGGATCCTTTCGAAATCCAGCCGACTCCATTCCGACGCGTCGGTCGGTCATAGACCGCGCCTACAAGCAGACGGTAAGGCGCCTTCTCGTTTTCAATTTGATCATTGTTGGTTGTCGATTGTCCGCTGAACCGTCGACCAGCGCACAGCGAAAGAACTGCAAGTCAGACAATTGGCAATGAAGAACCGGGGGGACCCGGGCCGTGTTACGCTCTTCCTTTGTCATGATTTCGAATATTTTCGTCAGTCTCGGGCCCGACAGCTTCAGTCAGTTCATCCGCAGTATCTCCATTGGAAAACTCAAAACCTATCAGCTCTATGACGGGCTCAAGGCGCGAACCCGCCTGACCAAGCTCAATGTCGAGAGCCTGAGGAAGGCTTCCGGACGTCTCTGGGAGCGTGTGTCGGCCCACGACGAAGATCTCGCCAGAGACCTGGCGCAGGCCGTCCTGCTGTCCCGGCTGGACGTGATCGTGGCCATTCTGGATTTCATCGGCATTCCCCACACCGACGGGTTTTTCGCCAACGACATCGATCCGAAGGCCTATCTCAGCGAAGGATGGGGGGATCGCGTTGTCGAGCATTTCAAAGAGACCTATCCCGAGCCGTTTCTTCGTTTCTACATCGCGCACCTGGAGTTGGAGTTGAACTCTCCGACGCCCGACGACGGCGCCGCGTCCCGGCAGTCGCGGTAAAGCCTCGCGCCGCTTTTCATTTCAGTGACATTCAAGAGAAAGCCATGACCAACGTTGTGACATTCAAGAGGAGTTCATGAGTAACGTTCCGAACAAAGTCATCTATTCAATGGTCGGTGTCAGCAAGTACTACGACAAGAAGGCCGTCCTCAAAGACATTTACCTTTCCTATTTCTACGGCGCCAAGATCGGCGTGCTCGGATTGAACGGTTCCGGTAAGAGTTCGCTCCTGCGCATTCTGGCTGGCCAGGACACGGAGTTCCTCGGCCAGACGGTATTGTCTCCCGGCCACACCGTGGGCCTCCTTGAACAGGAGCCGAAACTGGACGACACGAAAACCGTCCGCGAGATTGTTCGTGAGGGCGTCCAGAAGACGGTGGATCTTCTCGAAGAATACGATCGCATCAACGAAAAGTTCGGCGAGCCCATGACCGACGACGAGATGACCGGTTTGCTCGAGCGGCAGGGCGCCGTACAGGAGAAGCTTGAAGCCCTGAACGCGTGGGATCTCGACAGCCGCCTCGATCTCGCCATGAGCGCGCTCGGTTGTCCCTCGGGAGAAACGCCGGTGAAGGTTCTTTCCGGCGGAGAGCGGCGGCGAGTGGCGCTGTGCCGGCTCCTGCTGCAGCAGCCCGATATCCTGCTGCTCGACGAACCCACGAACCATCTCGACGCCGAGTCCGTCGCCTGGCTCGAGCATCATCTTCAGGAATACCCCGGCACCGTCATTGCCGTCACGCACGACCGTTATTTTCTCGACAACGTTGCCGGATGGATTCTTGAACTCGATCGCGGTCAGGGCATTCCCTGGCAGGGAAACTACTCGTCGTGGCTTGAACAGAAGCAGGCGCGACTGGCAAATGAAGAGAAGTCGGAGTCCAACCGCCAGAAGACGCTTCAGCGCGAGCTGGAGTGGATTCGGATGTCGCCGAAGGGGCGGCAGGCAAAAGGGAAGGCGCGCATCAACGCCTACGAGGCATTGCTCAGTCAGGAGAGCGAGAAACGTTCAGGCGATCTGGAAATCTACATTCCGCCCGGACCGCGTCTCGGGAACGTGGTGATCGAGGCCGAAGGCGTCGGCAAAAGCTACGGGGACCGGACGTTGATGGAAGGCATGTCGTTTGCGCTTCCACCCGGGGGCATCGTCGGGGTCATCGGACCCAATGGCGCCGGCAAGACCACATTGTTCCGCATGATTACCGGCCAGGAAAAGCCGGATCGCGGTTCGATCCGCACGGGCGATACGGTGAAGCTGGCCTATGTCGATCAGAGCCGCGAAACACTCAGCCCGAACAAGTCCATCTGGGAGGAGATTTCCGGTGGCCAGGAAACCATCATGCTGGGGAACCGTCCCACCAACTCCCGCGCTTATGTCGCCCGGTTCAATTTTTCCGGCACAGACCAGCAGAAGAAGATCGGAACGCTTTCCGGCGGAGAGCGTAATCGCGTGCACATGGCCAAAATCCTGCACGAAGGGGCCAACGTCCTTCTGCTCGACGAGCCCACGAACGACCTCGACGTCAACACGCTGCGCGCGCTCGAGGAAGCGCTGGAGAACTTTGCCGGCTGCGCGGTCGTGATCAGTCACGATCGATGGTTTCTCGATCGGGTCGCCACGCATATTCTGGCCTTTGAGGGTGGCAACAACGTCGTCTGGTTCGCCGGGAACTATTCCGACTACGAGGCGGATCGCCGGGCCCGGATGGGCGCGGATGACGACCCGGCCAGGCGCGCCCGCCGGCGTCAGTTGACGCGCGACTGACAGCCGCTGGCTGCGGGTCTGCCGATCCGACATTCATCGAGGCCAGGCGTCTGCGGTAGGGGCGGTCTATGACCGCCCACGATGTTTCGGAATAGCTGAAGTTCTGAATTTGGGCGTCATCGCTAGAAACAGACATTCAGTGTAAGGATGCCGCCTGATAGATCTTTTCGACCGACTCGAGGGTATCGATATCGTTCACGGTCTTGTCCGTGCGGATGCGAACGATACGGGGGAACCTCAGGGCAAAGCCGCTCTTGTGCCGGGGACTGCGCTGAACGCCGTTGAACGTCACTTCCAGGACCACCACCGGTTCGACGAGCCGGAATCGCCCCATCGCTCGAATCGTATGGTTCTCGAAGAATTCCGTCATCCGAAGGATCTCATTGTCGGTCAGTCCGGAATACGCTTTGCCGATGTTGAGCAACTGTCCGTCATTGCGGACCGCGAAGGTGTAGTCCGACAGCACGCTCCGCCGGCGGCCATGTCCCAGTTCGACGCCGGTCACAACGACATCCAGCGTGGCCAGGGCCTTTTTCCATTTCAGCCAGCTCCTGCCCCGTTTTCCCGGAACATAGGGGGAGCTTGCGGATTTCAGCATCAGACCTTCGTTGCGGCGCGCTTCGGCCTCTTCGAAGTAGGGCGTAAGGGGCTCACGATGTTCAATCAGGTGGAACGGGGCGGCAATGATTCGTTCCGGAAACGAAAGCTCCTGGAGCAGCGCCTTGCGGCGGTGGAGAGGCTCGTCGATGAGCAGCGCGCCCTGGTGAAACAGCAGATCGAAAGTCATGAAGGCGGCCGGGATCTCTTCAAGCAGAGCGCGGCCCGGCTGTTTACGTCCCAGGCGTTTTTGCAGCAGCGCGAAGGGCAGGATCGTTCCGTCCCGGTAGGCGACAACTTCTCCGTCGAGGATTTCCGCGCCGGCGCTCTGGCGCGCGGCGTCGACGATTTCGGGGAACTGGGAGGAAATATCGTCCCGCGTGCGGGAATACAGCGCCGCGCCGGAATCGCCAATATGCAGCTGGCCGCGGATGCCGTCGTATTTGTCTTCCACGTAGAACGCCGCGTCGAAGTTGTCGAAAACTTCCTGTTCGTTATCGACGGGGGTTGCCAACATGAACTTGAGCGGCCGGAACAACTGGAAGCCGGTCTCGGCGACGCTTCCGTGTCGAGCGCGGAGGACGGTTTCGCCGATGTCGCCGAGAGCCATGTTGCCGCGACGTACGACGTTCGCCGGCTGATGGAAGGCCTGGCTGATGGCTTCTTCAACAGTGCTTTCCTGGAGACCGATGCGCAGGTCACCGGTGACGATCTTGATGACGTATTGCGCTTCCGAAGGGGTCAGGCGCTGGAAAAGAGCGTCGAGGATCTCCTGCCTTGCCTGTGTTCCGGACGCCAACGCGAGGCGGTCGAACACCGTGGAAAGATCGGAAGGCGTGATTCCCGGTTGATCTCTTTCCGGCAGCAGGCGGCGCGCGGCGTCGCCGAGATCGCCATGCGCAAGGTAGGACGCCCCCAGGTCCGCTTCGGACGCTCCGGCCGCAGCGAGAATTGTCCGCGCCAGCGCCGCGCCGCCCACGTTGAGCGTTCGGGCGTCGGACAGAGGGAAGGGCCGTCCCGTGAAGAATACCGCCGCGGCGCGAAGGTCCGGGTCGGACAGATCCCGGAAGTAGCCGGCAAGGACCCGAATCTTCCGGAGTCTCGACGGCGTCTTCGCGATCGTTTCCGCAGTCTCGGAAAAGCGGCGCATGCGCCAGTGTAACGCCTCTTCGCCTGACGCTACCCCGGCGCAATCCGGCGCTACCGGCGGCGCAACGTTCTGCCGAGCACGAATCCGACGAAGGCGGCGGAGATCACTGCCGAGATGGGATTACGGCGGCAGACGTCCTTGAAGTCGTTGCCCATATCGGCCAGCCGGTGATTGCGCAGGTAGTCCGCCGTGGACTCGATTCCATGCACAACTCCGTGCGCCCGGTTGGCCGCCGATCCGACGCGATTGTGCAGCGATGACGCGGCCCGGTCGAGCCCGTCTGCGGCGGTGGCCCGTTTGCGATCGACCTTTTCCGAGACCGTGGCGCCCAGTTGCGACGCCCGGTCGCGGAACCTGGACGCAAATTCCAGCAGGCGCTCCTGGGCATTGTTCATCTTGTCGCCAATGCCGGGTCCTTCGTGTTGGGAACTGCTTTCGTGGCTCATGTGGCCTCCTGAGAATTCATTGCGAATCACGCCGTGAGCCGTCGCAGCTCCGGCTGGAGTACTAGCGGCAAATGGACAGCCATTGGCGTGAGTCCCGACGGACAGGGGCCGCCGGCGCCCGGACTGTCTTCAAGGTGTACAGTTTCTGAGCAGACTCTGACCGGTTTGTAACGCGTTTCCTTTCCACTTCTGCTTGTGCAGGGCGGTCTATGACCGCCCAAGGGAACTCACGACGGAGGCGCTCCCCTGGTTTAGACTGCAGAGAGTGGAGGTCAAAATACCGTGCGAACGAAAGAGGATGCTCGAAGACTGTTATTGCGGGAAAGCTTTGGCGTGTTGTCCACCATGTCTTTCGAGTTGCCGGGATATCCGTTCGGCTCCGTGACGCCATACTGCATCGACGCGGACGGGCATCCGGTGATCTATATCAGCGCGATTGCCCAGCACACCCGGAATATCGGAGCCAATCCTAAAGTGTCCCTGACCGTTATCGAGCGGATCGTAGACGGCGACGTGCAGGCCGCCGGGCGCGTGACCTGTGTCGCGGACGCGCAGGCGCTGGATCCGGCAGCCGCTGACGGCGCTGCGGCGCGCTACTTCCGCTACTTTCCGTCGGCGCAACAATATCAGGGCACACACGATTTTTCGTTCTACCGTTTGAGTCCGGTGCGCATTCGATACATCGGCGGATTTGGCCAGATCTACTGGGTCGAGCCGGATGAGTTTGCGACGCGGAATCCGTTTTCCGCGGCGCAGGAATCGAGAATCCTTCAGCACATGAACCAGGACCATCCGGACGCGTTGAAGCGATATGCGGGAGCCGAGGCGGTGATGGTCGGTATCGATGGGGAAGGGTTCGATCTGATGACGGACGCCGGCAAGCGCCGTCTGGAATTCCCTTCGCCGATATCGACCATGGACGAAGCGCGCCAGGCGCTCATCGCGCTGGCCGGCTCGACCGCATGACCGTCCATGCCTGAACTGGCTGAAGTCGACTATTTTCGCCGGCAATGGAATCCCGGATTGGGGGCGCGGGTTCTGCGAGTGAACCTGCGTCCGCAGACACGGGTATTTCGGGGAGTCCAGGCTGCATCCTTTGTCCGCGTTGTCGAGGGAGCGACGCTGGAAACTTCGGAGTGCCACGGCAAGCAGATGCTGTTCCGCCTCTCCGGAGCAGGCTGGCTCGGAATCCATCTGGGGATGACGGGTGATATGCGAGTGGAGTCCGCGCGATTCGATCCGGCGCCATACGATCATCTGGTTCTCCACCAGCGCGGACGGTCGCTTGTCTTTCGCGATCCGCGCCAGTTTGGCCGCGTGCGGTTTCATCAGGGCGCCGCGCCGCCGGACTGGTGGAGCAATTTGCCGCCGACGCTGCTCTCGCGCGGGTTTACCTGTGCCCGCATGCGCGCGTTTCTCGATCGCCGGCGCGGCACACCGATCAAGGCGGCGCTGCTGATGCAGGAGGGCTTCCCGGGGATCGGAAACTGGATGGCGGACGAGGCGCTCTGGCGCGCCGGGGTCGATCCGCGGTTGCGTTCAGGCCGGTTGAGCGAAGCCGCGTCTCTTGCGCTTTACCGCGCTGTGCGCCACGTGGCCGCAGGAGCCATGCGCGTCATGGCCACGGAGTTTCGGGACCCGCCGCCATCATGGCTGTTCCGCCACCGCTGGACTCCCGGCGGCCGCTGTCCACGACACCACATTTTGCTGGAACGAGCGACCATCGGAGGCCGCACGACAGTCTGGTGTTCCGAGTGTCAGTAGTGCGCTTCTGGCGTCGGCCGGTTAGCGCTTCTGCCCCTCAATCTCCAGATTGACCATCGGCATGGTCAGCGAGCCGTCGGCGGCGGTCGCGCAGCCCGATCGCACACGATGTGAGGAGCGCGCCAGCGCGATCATTTGAGCAGACTGGTCAATGCCAAGCGCGCGGCCCTGCGGCGCACGGCGGGCAATTTCCACGGTGATCTTTCCGTCGCCGCAACCGACATCCAGTACGGATTCAGTTCCTTCGAGCGCCAGCCTGGAGAGATTGCCGATCGCCCAGCCGAACTGTCCCTGAGAGTTCTGCGCATAGTCTGCAGCGTTCCAAGTCATGGGGCCTATCTTAAACCGGCGCCGCTATTGGGAGCGGGTACGGCCTGGAACGAGAAGTCTGCCGCCGTCATCGATCATTCTCTTCTGGGTCCCAATCGCCGGCGAAGGCAAGGCATAAGATACAGCTCCTGGACTCATCATGAATGCTCCCGGCTGAGTGGAGAATTGGGGGGATCGAAATCAGGCCTTGACGCCTTCTTCCCGAATGCGTACATTCAAAACGTGAATGCCGACCAAATCGGTCGGGATTCGTCGCCCGGCCCGGACGCAAGGGACGGATGGACCTTTGAATTCTAAGGGATGCAATGTTTCAGCTCTCCAAGAAAGCGGACTACGGACTGATCGCCCTCAAGCACCTGGCGCAGCATCCCGAGTCCGTCAGCGCCCGGGAAATCGCGGCGGAGTACCGGATTCCGGGGGAGTTGCTGGCGAAGATTCTCCAGCGGCTGGCGCGCAAAGGCATCCTGGTTTCCCAGCAGGGGACAAAAGGCGGCTATGTTCTGGCCCGCGACCCCTCCCGGATTTCGGTCGTGGATGTTGTTGAAGCGCTGGACGGACCGATTGCCATCACGCCTTGTGAGCGGGGCATGGACTGCGAACAGATGGGGCTGTGCTCGGTGAAAGATCCGCTGATGAAGCTGCGGGCCAAGGTCGTCCGGGTGCTTGGCGACACGTCGATTTACGAGTTGGTGGCGAATTAAGGAGTTTATTGAGCGTATGAAGCTGCCGGTTTACATGGACAATCACGCGACTACGCCGCTCGATCCGCGCGTGCTCGACGCGATGATGCCGTTTTTTACCGACAAATTCGGCAATGCGGCAAGCCGCAATCACCAGTTCGGGTGGGACGCCGAAGAAGCGGTTGAGAGCGCGCGGCGGGAGATCGCCGATCTGATCGGCGCCGATCCGCGCGAGATCGTGATCACGAGCGGCGCAACCGAATCCGACAACCTGGCGTTGAAGGGTGTGGCCGCAATGTACCAGGAGAAGGGCAACCACATCATCACGTGCGTGACCGAGCACAAGGCCATTCTCGATTCGTGCAAGCACCTGGAAAAAGATGGTTGCCGGGTGACGTTTCTTCCGGTCGATAACAAGGGATTTGTCGATCTCGACGAGTTGAAGAAGGCCATCACCGACAAGACGATCCTGATTTCGATCATGACGGCCAACAACGAGGTCGGCGTGATCCAGGACATCAAGGAGATCGGCCGCATCGCCCGCGAAAAGGGCATCCTGTTTCACACCGATGCGGTGCAGGCTGCGGGGAAGGTCCCGTTCAACGTCAACGAAATGAACGTCGACCTGGCGTCTCTTTCGGCCCACAAGATGTACGGGCCCAAAGGGGTCGGCGCGCTCTACGTTCGAAGACGGAATCCGCGCGTGCTGTTGACGCCCATCATCGATGGCGGCGGTCACGAACGCGGTATGCGTTCGGGCACGTTGAACGTGCCGGGCATCGTGGGATTCGGAGCGGCGGCGAAACTGGCGCGAACCGATCTGGCGAAAGAATCCGCGGAGATGTTCCGGTTGCGCGAACGGCTGCGTTTAACGCTCGAGCGCGAGCTGGACGAGATCTATATCAATGGCGACCTTGAAAAGCGGTTGCCCGGCAATCTCAACATGAGTTTTGCCTACGTTGAAGGCGAATCGCTTCTGATGGGCATCAACGACATCGCCGTTTCTTCCGGGTCGGCCTGCACGTCGGCCAGTCTCGAGCCGTCCTATGTGCTGAAGGCGCTTGGTGTGGGCGAGGATCTCGCGCACACGTCGATTCGATTCGGCATCGGCCGGTTCAATACCGAAGAGGAAGTGGATTATGTCGCCGGCCGCGTCATCGAAACCGTGCGCCGGTTGCGAGAGTTGTCGCCGCTGTACGAGATGGCCAAGGAAGGGATCGATCTGAAATCCGTCCAGTGGGCGGTGGAGTAATTTTTTCTGGTTCCCGTAAGCAAGGAGAGGATTAGACATGGCTTATTCAGACAAGGTGATCGACCACTACAACAATCCGCGCAACGTTGGCGCCCTTCCCAAAGAGGATCCGTCGGTCGGTACAGGACTTGTCGGCGCTCCGGAGTGCGGTGACGTCATGAAGCTGCAGATCCGCGTGAACGAAGAGACCGAAGTCATCGAAGACGCGCGGTTCAAGACGTTCGGTTGTGGCAGCGCGATCGCCAGTTCCAGTCTCGCGACCGAATGGGTCAAGGGAAAGACGCTGGCGGAGGCGCTGGCCATCAAGAATACCGACATCGTGAAGGAACTGAGCCTTCCGCCGGTGAAGATTCACTGCTCCGTTCTTGCCGAGGATGCGATCAAGGCGGCTGTGACCGACTGGAAGAAGAAGCACGACGGCAAGTAACGGGGATTGAGGGACGATCGGGTATGGCTATCGAAATCACGGACAACGCAGTCGACGAAGTTCGCCGCATGATGTCGAAGGAAGGCGTCACCGCCTCCGGTCTGCGTGTCGGTGTCAAGGGCGGCGGTTGTTCGGGACTGAGCTACAACATCACGTTTGAAAGCCAGTCCCGGACCGGCGACAAAGTCTTCGAGCGCGACGGGATCAAACTGTTCTGCGACCTGAAGAGCTATATCTATCTCAACGGAACCATGCTGGATTACGACGGCGGCCTGATGGGTAAAGGGTTCGTTTTCATGAACCCGAACGCCAAGAAAAGCTGCGGGTGCGGCAGTTCGTTTTCGACGTAGCGTTGTCTTCCGGATTCACAGGTTTGCCTGCCCGTCTTCATGAACTACTTCGAGGTTTTTGATCTCCCGAGAACGTTGAATCTCGACCTGGCGGCGCTCGAAAAGTCCTTTTACGAGCGCAGCCGGAGGTTTCATCCGGACCGGCACACCCGCAGCGCTCCGGAAGAGCGTCGGCAGGCGCTGCAGATGACCGCTCTGCTGAATGACGCCTACCGCACCCTGAAGCATCCGGTGCGGCGCGCGGAGTACCTGGTTGCGCTGGAGGGTTTCAAGCCGGACGGCAGCAAAGTGCCCAGGGCGTTTCTCATGGAAGTCTTCGAGATCAACGAGCGTCTCGACGAGGTCAAGGCAGCCATCAGAGTGGGAAACGTTGAGACTTCCGAAGTCGAAGCCCTGCGCCGGGAGATCCAGGAGAAGAGCCGGAGTTTCGACGCGCGCATTGAGAACACGTCCCGGGAATGGGACCGCCTGGTTTTATCGAACGCTTCCGATGAGGACAAAACGCGTTGTCTGGAGTCGCTGACGGAGCTTTTGTCGGAGTCGTCGTACATTCGTAATCTGGAGCGCGAGCTGGAGGATAGAGTCTGATGGGAAAGATCGTAGGAATTGATCTCGGAACGACCAATAGTCTGGTGTCGATCGTTGAGAACGGGGTTCCGCGGATCATTCCCGACGCCGAAGGCCGCACGCTGACGCCTTCGGCCATCTACTTCGAGGAGAACGGCGACGCGATCGTCGGGCACGCCGCCCGGCAGAGGATGGCCGCGAGGCCCGATCGCGGCGTGTTTTCCATCAAGCGTTTCATGGGTAAAGGCATCGACGATGTCCGCGCGGACCTGACGCTGCTGCCGTTCGAGGTTGCGCCCGAAAGCGAGCGCGTCATCCGGTTGCGCGTCTCCGGCCGCGATTACACACCTCCGGAACTTTCCGCGTTGATCCTGCGAGAGCTGCGCCGCAATGCCGAGCGCGCGCTCGGCGAAGAAGTGCATGAGGCGGTCATCACGGTTCCCGCCTACTTCAATGACGCGCAGCGTCAGGCGACCAAGGACGCCGGCCGGATCGCCGGCCTCGAAGTACTGCGGATCGTGAACGAACCGACGGCCGCGTCGCTGGCCTATGGTTTGAACCGGCATCGTCACGGCGTGGTGGCGGTCTACGATTTCGGGGGCGGCACGTTCGACATTTCGATCCTGAAACTGAGCGAGGGCATTTTCGAGGTCCTGTCCACCAGCGGCGACACGCATCTGGGCGGAGATGACATCGACGAGATCCTGATCCGGAGGATTCTCGATGAACTGCAACGCAAGCCGGACGCGCAGGGCATGGCCGCCATTCGCGCCGCGGCCGTCCGGGCGAAAGAGGCCCTGTCGTCCGCGGAATCGGTCGAAATCGCCCTGAACAGTCTGGGTTATCGCCGGACACTGACTCGCGAGGAATTCAATAACCTGATCGAGCCGGTGGTCGAGCGGACGCTTCATCCGTGCCGTCAGGCGCTGGCGGACGCCGGCCTGAACGCCGAAGGCGTTGATGAAGTGGTGATGGTGGGCGGTTCCACCCGAATTCCCCTTGTGCGCGAACGCGTGCAGGAGTTATTTCGAAGAACCCCGCACACGGAACTCAATCCGGACGAGGTCGTCGCGCTCGGGGCCGCGGTGCAGGCGGATATTCTTGCCGGTGGCCAGAGTGAAATGCTGCTCCTTGATGTGACGCCGCTGTCGCTTGGCATTGAAACGATGGGCGGCGTGGTATCGAAGATCATTCCGCGTAATTCGACGATTCCGGCCACTGCGACCGAGTCGTTCACGACGTTTATCGACGGGCAGACCAACGTGAAGATTCACGTCCTGCAGGGCGAGCGAGAACTTGTGAAGGATTGCCGCAGCCTGGCCGAGTTCGACCTGAAAGATATTCCACCGATGGTGGCCGGCATGCCACGCATCGAGGTGAAGTTTCTGATCGACGCCGACGGCATTTTGAGCGTTTCCGCGCTGGAGCAGCGAACTGGCAAGGGACAGTCGATTGAGGTCAAGCCGACCTACGGGTTGACCGATGACGACGTCGAACGCATGATTCTCGAGTCGTTCGAATTCGCGGAAGCCGACATCGAAGCGCGCCAGGTCATCGAAGCCCGGAACGAGGCCGAGACGGTTCTGCACGCCACCGAAAAGGGGATTCAGGACCCACAATACGCCAGCCTGTCCGATGAAGAACGCGCGGCGATCACCGCCGGGGCCGATCGGTTGCGCGAGACTGTCAAGGGCGAGGACCACCGCGCCATTCGCGACGCGATCGATCAGATGAGCCACGCCACGCAACGCCTCGCCGAACTGATCATGAATGCGGCCATTGAAAAGGCGCTGAAAGACAAGCGCGTGAGGGAAATCGAATGAACAGGACCATGACATGGACCAGCACCGAAGACATTGCGATTGCGCTCGCGGACGCGCACCCGGATGTCGATCCGCTCACCGTCCGCTTTACCGATCTTCACAAATGGGTCATGGCGCTCGACGGCTTCAGTGACGACGCCAAAAACTCCAACGAGAAAAAGCTCGAGGCCATCCAGATGGCCTGGCACGAGGAGTGGCAGGACCGCCAGGGATAATGGAGGGGCGGTCTATGACCGCTCAGCGTTTCAGGGCGCCTTGCTGTTCAATCCAAGACTCTCCACTCCGAAACGTCGGGCGGTCATAGACCGCCCCTGGAGTTTGGGCTTTTGCCGACAGCTTAGGCCAGTGAATTTCACGTTTACGTCTGGAATCTGCCGCTTCGTCTCAGTGGATTGGCGTACACGAAGTGTGAGTAACGTTATTGAAGCGCGGATTCCCCGCCTTGGCGAAGGCGGGGTGGCTGC
>DASUFH010000134.1:0-7251 GCA_036274645.1 Terriglobia bacterium | reverse complement strand
CTTGGTCACGTAGTCGTCCGCGCCGATCTTCAGCCCCTTCACCTTGTCTTCAATTCGGCCGCGGGCCGTCAGAATCAGAACAGGCGCGATCAGCCCGGATCTCCGGATCTCCTCGCAGACATCGAAGCCGTCCCGCTTCGGCAACATGAGGTCCAGAACGATGAGATCGAACGGGGCTTCCGTGGCTTTGCGCAGGCCGCTTCCGCCATCGGCGGCATATTCGACGTCGTAGCCCGCGCTTCGCAGACGGTCACCGACCGTCATGCGAAGGGCTTCCTCGTCTTCGATGAGAAGAATCTTCGGTCTCATGCAGCAACCAAGACTAAACCTGAACCCATCGATTGTCCCGTCGACTGACCTGTTTTTACAAGACCCTTACAACAGGTTCTCCCGCCCTCTGTTAGCGTCCACACCCGATGCCGGGAAAATCTCTATTTATCGCAGGACTGTTGATTCTGGCTTTCGCCGCGGGACTGGCGGCGCAGGCCAACACGGGAGAGATCGGCGGCGCGGTCTACGACACGTCCGGCGCCGCGCTTTATGGCGCAACAGTGATCGCGCGGCATCCCGCAACCGGGTTTTCGGCAACGCGGATGACTGATGATCGCGGCCGATTCTTCCTGCCCGCGCTCCAGACCGGTCTCTGGGACATCACCGTTTCCGCGCCCGCGTTCACGGACCAGGCCCGTCACGGCGTCGCGCTGGAGATTGGGCGGAGCCTGGACCTGACGTTCACGCTGGCTCTCGAAGGAGTGGCGCAAGCCATCACGGTCGACGATGGCGAAGCGCTCGTCCAGACGTCGACGGCCGAAATCGGTGACGTCATTGAGAATCGTGAAGTCGTCCAGATTCCGCTGAACGGCCGCGCCGTCCTCTCCCTGACGCAACTGAGCGACGGGGTCGTTATCCCCCCGGGCGGAACGCGCGGCGAGGCGCTGCAGCAGGCCGGCCCGCTGCCCAATATCGGCGGTCAGCGCGCCGGTCACAATATCTATCTGCTGGACGGCGTCAAGGTCACCGACGAACTCTTCAACAACCTCGTGGTCAACCCATCGGTCGACTCGGTGCAGGAATTCAAGATTCTGAAATCGATGTACCCCGCCGAATTCGGCGGGAAAGCCTCGGCGCTGATCAACGTCGCCACCCGCGCCGGCAGCAATGACATTCACGGCAGTCTGTTTGAGTTCCTCCGCGACGACACGTTCGACGCGCCCAATTACTTTGCCCGTAACTCGCCCGTGCCACCGCTGCGCCAGCACCAGTTCGGAGGAGCGCTTGGAGGACCGATCCAACGGGACCGGACGTTCTTCTTCCTCAGCTACGAAGGACTCCGCATGGACCGCTCGCTGACCAAAACTTTTTCCGTCCCCGGTGACGCCGTCCGGAAGGGTGACTTCTCGGGCCTCGGGACGATCTGCGATCCCACGGCGGCCTGTACGCCTTTTCCAGGGAACAGGATTCCGTCCGACCGCATCGATCCGATTGCGGCCGCGTTTCTATTTAAGATTCCGCAGGCCACCGCCTCGGGCGAAGGTCAGAATCTGACCGCGATCGAGCAATCCACCCGGGACATCGATCAGCTCAGCGTGCGATTGGACCACCGGTTTTCCGATGCGGATCAGGCGTACGCCCGCTTCAGCACATTCGACGCCGACGATCTCCAGCCGTTCGGAACCAGCGTTCTGCAGGAATCGCTCGTGCCCGGCTTCGGACGGCGGCTCACAACGCGTACCTACAATCTTGCGGCCGGCTACACCCACACGTTTGGCGCCGGCGCGCTGAATGAACTTCGCTTCGGATGGCTGTCCGTGGAAGGAGGACAGAGAAGCCTCAACCAGGGCGCAAGCTTCGCCGCCGACAACGGGCTCCTCGGCGTGACCACGGATCCGCGCGACGCCGGCTATCCGCAGATTTCGACCGGCGGCCTGTACAGCGTCATGGGAGATCCCTCGTCATTCACGTACCGCAACAACCAGCACTTCGAGCTGTACGACAATGTCATGCTCGATCGCGGCGCTCACCGGATCAAATTCGGAGCGTATTTCTTTCATCTGCAGATGCGTGTTGAGCAACCGGACAATGCGCGCGGCGTTTTCACCTACACGGGCCAGTTCAGCGGCAACGCCCTGGCCGATTTTCTTCTCGGCTATCCCGTGACCGCCGTGTCGGGCATCGGGCGCGGCGACGAAGAGGGACGGACCGCGTGGCTCCACCTCTACATTCAGGACGACTGGCGCGCCCGGCGCAACCTGACCTTCAACGCGGGATTGCGCGTTGAACACAACCAGCACATGACGGATGCGCGCAATCGTCTGGCCTCCGTCGACACGACTGTTCCTGGCGGCCGATTCGTCATCGCCAGCGACGACACCGGCGCGATCGATGCGGGCGCGCAGGCGCTCCTGCCCCTGATCCCCATTCCGTACGTGACGTCTGCGGAAGCCGGATGGAACCGCGGCCTGCTCGAGGACAGTCCGATCCGGCTTGCCCCGCGGCTGGGCTTTGCCTGGACGCTCAACGACTCCCGGACGGTCATTCGTGGCGGCTACGGAATCTTTCTCAATCAATGGGCGTACAGCGTGCAGACCGCGTTTGCCCGAAATCTGCCCTTCTTCTTCACCAAACAGGTCGACGTGCCCGTGACGACCACGGTTCCCACGCTTGAAACAAGCGACATTCTCACCGCTGCGGCCACAGGAACAATTGGCGCGGGCGTGATGAATCACGCGTACAGAGTGGAATACAGCCAGACATGGAGCGGCGGCATCCAGCAGCGGATCGGCGGATCGACGGTAGTCGAGGCCTCTTACATGGGCACGTGGACACTGGGCGCCGACAACGCAACGGTCTTGAACGTGCCTCAGCCCGGCCCCGGATCAATTCAGGGGCGGCGTCCCATTCCGGAGTTGAGCCGGATCAACGCCATCCGGTTTGACGGCAAGTCGATTTACCACGGTCTGACCCTGAAGGCGGAGCGGCGGTTGAAGAACCATTTCGCTTACAACGTCAGCTACACGCTCTCGACTTCAAAAGACGACGCGTCCAGCCCGGGTCCGACGGAGTCTGAAAGCAACTTCCCCCAGAACGTCGACAACCTTGTCGGGCCTGGCGGCGAATGGGCGCACTCGAGCTTCGACCACCGCCATCAGTTCGTCGCCAGCGGCGTCTACGAGCTGCCGTTCTTCCAGGATGCGCGTGGCGTCATCCATTCCGCGCTGGCGGGCTGGCGGGTGAATGCGGTGATCACGGCTCAGAGCGGCGCTCCCTTCACCGTCAATCTCGGAATCGACCAGGCAAACATCGGCGCCGGACCGGCGCAGCGCCCCGATCAGTTGAGAGATCCCAATCTGCCGGGCGGGCAACGCTCGCCGGATCGCTGGTTCGACACCTCCGCATTTGCGCTTCCCGCCCAGTTCACTTTCGGCGACGCGCCACGCAACAGCGTTCTCGGTCCCGGATATTCGAATGTCGATCTCGCGCTGGCCAAAACATGGACACTCGATGAACCGACGCGCCTCGAGTTCCGCTGGGAGATCTTCAACCTTCTCAACACGACGAACTTTGACATTCCCAACCGGATCTACACTCCCTCCAACGCCAACTTCGGCCGCATATTCAGCGCGAAGAACCCGCGCGAGATGCAGTTTGGAGTGCGGCTGAGCCGATAGACGATGCCTGGATTGCGGCAGAACCGATAGAATGCGAACGTAATCGGAACGTTTGTTTCGTCGGACAGGAGGACGCTTGGCCAATCCCTTTGAACTGGGACCGGATCGCCTTCGTACGCCGTGCGATCCGTCCATCTTCGAATTCGAGACAACCCGGAACATCACCGACGGCGCCGTCATCTTCGGACAGGAGCGCGCGGCCGAAGCGGTGCAGTTTGGCGTCCAGCTTCACGGCGATGGTTACAACATCTTCGCCCACGGACCGGAGGGGGTCGGACGGCGCTACCTCGTCGAGCACTACGTCTCGGCCGCCGCGCGAGGACGGCCTTCACCGCCGGACATCTGCTACGTCAACAACCTGGCCGACGCCAACAAGCCCAGGCTGCTGATGCTTCCGGCCGGAATGGCAATCCGGTTGAAGAAGGATATTGAAGAACTGATCCAGGAAATCGACACGGCGTTGGAGGGCGCATTTGAAACGGAAGAATACCAGTCGAGGCTGCACGCCATCGAGGAGGAATTCCGCGACAAGCCCGCCCATGGCTTCGAAGAACTTCAGAAGAAGGCGAAGGCCAGGGGCCTGACGATGATTCAGACGCCTCTCGGCATTGCGTTCGCTCCTGTAGGCGACAATGGCGAGGTCGTGTCACCCGACGATTTCCGCAAACTGCCGGACGCCGATCGCGAACGGATGCAGAAGGAAATCCAGGACCTCCAGTCTGAAGTCCAGATGGTGCTTCGCCAGACGTCGCGATGGGAACGCGAAATGAGGGCGCAGGTCAAGGAGCTCAACCGCGAAGTCGCCGCCTTCGCCGTCGGACATCTGGTTGACGAAATCTCCTCCGGATACGGCGACCAGCCGGAAGTGCTCGCCTATCTTGCGGAGGTCCGGCAGGACATCACGGAACACGCCCGGGATTTCCAGCAGCTCGGTGAGGCGCAGGCCGCCAACCCGGCCGCCGCGCTCGCCGGTGGAGCGAACATCTGGTCGAAGCGCTATGCGCTAAACGTGCTCGTCGACAATGGCTCGCTCGAGGGCGCGCCGGTCATCTACGAAGACAACCCGACATACGAAAACCTTCTCGGACGAATCGAGCACGTGGCGCAGATGGGCGCTCTCGTCACCGACTACAGCCTCATCCGAGCCGGCGCGCTGCATCGCGCCAACGGCGGCTACCTGATTCTGGACGCCCGCAAAATCCTGATGGCGCCGTTCGCATGGGAAGGGCTCAAGAGGGCGCTTCAATCCCGGCAGATTCGAATCGAACCCCTGGGACACGCCATGAGTCTTGTCTCAACGGTATCTCTCGAGCCGGAACATGCCCCACTCAATCTGAAGCTTGCGTTGATCGGAGATCGCTCCCTGTACTATCTGCTCTGCCAGCACGATCCCGATTTTGGCGGACTGTTCAAGGTATCGGCGGATTTCGAAGAAATCACAAACCGCTCGATTGCCAATCAGCAGGCCTATGCGCGCCTGGCCACCGCCATCATCCGCAAGCGGGACCTGCGGCCGTTCAATCGCGCGGGCATCTCCCGGCTCGTTGAACACGCGGCGCGAGTCGCCGGAGACGCGGAGCGATTGAGCCTGGCGGTCGGAGACCTTTCGGATCTGCTGCGCGAGTCGGACTACGAGGCGGGCCGGAACAAGCGTGATGTCGTGACTGACGACGACGTCGAGAAAGCCATCGAAGCGAGGGTTTTCCGCTCGAGCCGGGTTCGCGACCGGATGCGCGACGAAGTGCTGCGCCACACCATCTATATCGCCACCACCGGCGCAGCCATCGGCCAGATCAACGGACTCTCCGTGCTCCAGCTGGGCCAATATGCGTTTGGCCACCCTGTCCGGATTACGGCGCGCGTCCGCCCCGGCAAGGGCGAGGTGGTCGACATCGAGCGGGAAGTGGAGCTGTCCGGGCCGATCCATTCCAAGGGCGTCCTGATTCTTGCCGGATTCCTCGGCGCCCGCTATGCGCGCGACTTCCCGCTGGCGTTGTCGGCCAGCCTGGTGTTCGAGCAATCGTACACGGGCGTCGAAGGCGACAGCGCCTCGTCGACGGAACTCTACGCGCTGCTCTCCGCCATTGCCGGCGCTCCAATACGCCAGTCGCTCGCGGTCACCGGCTCGGTGAACCAGAGAGGCCAGGTGCAGCCCATCGGCGGCGTAAATGAAAAGATCGAAGGGTTCTTCGACGTCTGCCGCGAGCGCGGTCTCACCGGAGATCAGGGCGTCCTGATCCCCGCCTCGAACGTCAAACACCTGATGTTGCGGAAAGACGTGATCGAGGCCGCGCGCGCCGGGCAGTTTCACGTTTACGCGGTCGAGACGATCGATCAGGGCATCGAAATCCTCACGGGAATTCCGCACGGAACGCGCGACGAATCCGGCGCCTATGCGCCGGATTCTCTCGGGGACCGCATTCAGCGGAGTCTTCGCGAGATGGCGACAAAGCAGATCGCCTTCGTCAAGGCGTCGGAGGACCGGCCAAAGTTATGAGCGCCCCAACGCGCCGCCGCATTGTCCTGGTCGCGATTGACGCGTCGCCCGAGAGTCTCGCCGCGGTGGAGATGGCCGCCCGGTTCGCGGCAAGCCTGAACGCCGAACTCCGCGGGATGTTCGTCGAAGACATCGATCTTCTGCGCGCCGCGGAACTCCCCTTTGCCAGCGTGGTCTCGTTCGGAACCGCCACGCCCCTTGATCTCTCATCGATCGAGCGCGAACTCCGCCGCCGCGAGGCTGCGGCCCAGCGCGCCACCGCCATGGCCGGCGATCGGCTGCAGGTGGAATGGTCCTTTCATGTCGTTCGCGGCGCCGTCGTGCGGGAAATCCTGAAGGCGGCCGCCGAAGCCGAATTGACGATCGCCGGACGCGCGGGATGGACCGTACGGAAATCGGTGCGCCTGGGAACCGTCTCCCGCTCGCTGCTCGAACAGAGTCCATCGTCGGTGTTCCTGGCGGAACGATCCGCAAGTGAGGGCCCGCTGGCGGTCCTCTACGATGGCAGTCCGGCGTCCAGGCGCGCGCTCGAGTTTGCCGCCGCGCTCGTCCGGGAAAGAACGGGTCTCCTGTTCGTTTTGTTCGATGGCGTCAATCCGGACGAAACGAGACACGAAGCGGAGGCCCTGCTGGCCGGATTCGGCGTTTCCGCCCGCTATCGTTTCCTGGCCGGACGCAGTCCCGGGGCTCTCGCGGAATCGCTTCTGAAGGTCGGCGCCAGGACCGTCATTGCGCCGGCTTCTCCAGACACGGCGGAATTGAATCTCGCGGCGCTGGCGGAGCGGCTGTCGTGTTCATTCCTGCTGGTGAGATGAAGCCCCCGTCCTGGGTCCCCGTCTGCGTCTGCTTGTAGGGGCGGTCTATGACCGCCCGCTGGAGTTGAGACATTTGGGGCTCAGTTCAGGCAATGAATTCGCGTTTACGTCTCAGATCTGCAGCTTCGCTGCAGCAGATTAACGCAAACGAAGCGTGAGTATGGGAGCCAACTGGAGTGGCGCCTCCTCTCCCGGCTCCGCCGGGAGAGGAGGGAGCGAGAGCAGCGAGCGACAGGTGAGGGCAAACAATCAGGGGATTGTCCCTTGATTG
>DASUFH010000133.1:0-9228 GCA_036274645.1 Terriglobia bacterium | reverse complement strand
AGTCCGGCATAGACCGCCCCTACAAGGAGACGGGGATCAACTCCCGAGTAACCGCTCCATTTCGTCCATCGCCGTGGACATCGCTTTCATCGTCAGATCCAGCGGTTCCGCCGTCGTCATGTCCACCCCGGCTTCCTTCAGCAGATCGATGGGATGTTTCGAACCGCCCGATCCCAGGAACGCGAGGTAGCGTCTTGTCGCTTCGGCATCGCCACCCTTCACTTTCGCGGCCAGGGCCTCCGAAGCGGTAAAGGACGTGGCGTACTGAAACACATAGAAATCGCTGTAGAAGTGCGGAATGAAACTCCACTCATGGGCCACGTAGTCGTCGACCACGGCAACGCCCTGATCATGGCCGTAATACTTTTTCGTGATCTCCATGTACAGCGCCGCCAGCGATTCCCCGACGATCGGTTCGCCATTCTGGGCCATCGCATGCATCCGCCGCTCGAACTCCGCGAACTGGGTCTGCCGGAATACGGTGGACTTGATCGATTCCACATACTCCCCGAGCAATGACAGGCGCGTGTCTTTGTCGGAAATCGTCTTCATCATGTGATCCATCAGGAGCGACTCGTTGAACGTCGAGGCCACCTCGGCGACAAACGTCGCGTAGCCGGACGTGGCGTACGGCTGCGTCTGATTGGAGAAGTAGCTGTGCATGGTGTGCCCGAGTTCGTGACTCAGCGTGCTGAGGTCGGTGTATTTGCCGTTGAAGTTCATCAGGATATACGGATGAACATCGTAAGCCGCCCCCGTGGAGTAGGCGCCCGACCGTTTCCCTTCCGACGGAAACAAATCGATCCAGCGTTCGGTGAAGGCGCGCGCGATCACCGAGGTGTAGCCTGCGCCGAGCGGCGTGAGCGAATCGAGCACGTGGCGCTCGGCCTCTTCCGGCGCGTATTTCAGACCAACGGATGAGACCAGGGGCGCATAGAGATCGTAGTAGTGCAGCTCGTCGACGCCGAGCATGCGTTTGCGCAGCCGGAGATACCGGTGGAAGGTGGGCAGGTTGCGATTGACGCCATCGACCAGGCTGGAATAGACGGCGACCGGAATGTTCGGACCGTCCAGCTTCATTTCAAGCGTCGACGGATACTTTCTCGCCCTCGCGTAGAAGCGGGCCCGCTGCAACGACGAATCCATCGTGGCGCCGAAGGTCCGGCTGAAGTGTCCGAGCGAGGTGAGGAATTCCGACATCACTTTCTGGCGGTCGTCCCGATTCGGAACTGCGCGCAGGTTGGCGTAGGTGGAGTGGTCCAGTTTCACGGAGCGTCCGTCGCTCAGCGTCACCACGGGATAGGGGAAGTCGGCATTGGAAAGAATGCCGTAAATATTGGACGCTCCTTCGGCCAGCGGCCCGGCGTCGGCCAGCAGCTTTTCTTCCGCTTCACTCAACGTATGGGCGGCCCGCCGGAGCGTTTCCTCCAGGTAAAACCGGAAGACCTTCAGCCGCGGCTCGGAGTCGAGAAAACCCTCGATCGTTTCTTTTTTGCCGCCGAGGATCTCAGGCGAAATGTAGGCCGCCTCGGCTTCGTACTGCGCGGCCACCTGCGTCATTTCCTGTTTCATGCCCTGATGACGGCTGATCCGGGTGTCCTCGTCGGACAACATGCTGGCGTAGCCCCAGAGCCTTGAAAGTTCCTTGTCGAGGAAGAAGAGCTTTTCAAGCGCGTCGGCCAGCACGCTGGCGGACGACAACAGGCGGCCGCGGTATTCGCGGAGTTCGGGAATGCGCGCGGTCATGGCGTCTTTCTGCCGCTGCCAGTCGGCGGCCGTCGGGAAGATTTCGGCCAGATTCCATTTGTGATGGTCGGCGATCGCCGACCGATCGCGCGGTGGGGAGACTTCCGTCAACGGGAGCGAGCTCATGGGTAATTCCTCCTGGGCTTGGGCAAAATAGGAATTTTACGTCAGGAGCGCCGGATTGCCCCTCTCCCCATCTTGTAGGGGCGGTCTATGACGTCTATGACCGCCCGACGTTTCGGAATGGGAATCGCTGATTTAACAGAAAGGCGCCCTGAAACGCTGGGCGGTCATGCACCGCCCCTACAGGCAGACGGGGCTCAACATGCTTCCGATGCGCAAAGCAAGAGACCGTTCCGGAAGACGCAATGATATGATTTGAAAACGTCGACGCCGACGTTCGCTACTCATGCTTTTTCTGTATTCCCTCCTCCGGATTGTGGTCTTCGACCTTGTTCTCAGCGGCGACAATGCGGTGGTGATCGGCATGGCCGCGCATCGCCTTCCGCCCCGCCAGCGGCGGCAGGCCATCCTGATGGGCGGCGCCATGGCCATTGTGCTGCGCATCGGCCTGACGGTCGTTGCGGCATACCTTCTCAACATTCCGGGGCTTCAGGTCGTTGGCGGCCTCCTGCTGCTGTGGATCGGGTTCAAGCTTCTGAAAGAGGAGGAGGAGAGCCATGACGGCGTGAAGGTGGCCGCCAGCATGCGCGAAGCGATATTCACGATTCTCATCGCCGATCTGGTCATGAGCACCGACAACGTGCTCAGCGTTGCGGCGGCGAGCGAGGGCAATGTCGCGCTGCTGGCGTTTGGCCTGGTCCTGAGCATGATCATCCTCTTGTGGTTCGGCTCCCAGGTGGCCCGGTTGATCAACCGGTTTGTCTGGCTATCCTACTTTGCCACGGCGATCATCGCCTGGACCGGCACGCTCATGGTGTTCAAAGACCCGCTGGTGGCCCGGCACGCTCCCTGGGTCACGCCACTCGTCTCCCACGCGTTCGGCATCGCCGGCGCCCTCGGCGTGACCGGCCTCGCGCACTGGCTTCATCGAACCGGAGACGCGCCGGGTGAAGACTCTCCCACTCATGATTAGCCGCGGGTTCCGGCGTCCTTTGTGTTAAAAGCAAAGACCTATGCTGGCTGACGCGATGTTTGTTCACAGGGTTCTGGCGGGGGCGCGGAGATGAAGGGGTACCAGCCGAGCCATCGCAATTTTTCCTTCTCCGTTGAGCTGCCCGCCAATCTGGCGCACATGAAAGGAAGCTCGTTCATCATCTGCCGCGCGCCATTGGAGTCTTTACTGGCCCGGATCGTCACGGAATCGGAAGGCGTCCAGGCGCGGCACGCGCTTACGCCGTTGCGGCGCACGCCGCACTTTGCGTTTCTTGAAGGCCAGCGCGCGTCCTACCAGGCCTATCTGGAACGCCATGGGTTGACGGTCGGGTACGGCGCCGAGCATTCCGTTGAAGCGTTCGATCGGCTGCTCTCGGAGCCGGGAGCATATCTCGCGCCGCCCTACCAATCGTCCTACATCATCTGTGAAGCGGTCGATACCCCGTCCGGAAAACAGGCGGTCATCCTCGATGGCGTGCACCGCGCGGCCCGGTTGCTTCATGAGGGCGTCCGGTCGGTTCCGGTGGCGATTCTGACACCGGGCGCGTTGAGTTCGCAGATGCAGCTTCGCCGGTACGTCACGGACTTCAAGGACGATTTCCAGGAGTGGTACACGCCGCTGGACATACAGGGCATCGTGATTCACGAACGCACTTATCCCGAGTTCAAGGAGCGGCCCGAATTTCTGAGGAATCGCCAGCGGGGACGCAGCAAGTGGGAGTTCATCATTGAAAAGAATCTCCCCGACGTTCGGGGAAAGAGCGTGTGCGACATCGGGTGCAACAGCGGCCTGTTCTCCCTTTACATGGCGCAGCGTGGCGCAAACAGGGTGGTCGGCTATGACCGGCTGGAGACTGCCGTCCAGCCGACGAACACCGACCTGCCAAGACAGAACGTCGTGGAACAGGCCTATTTCGTGCGGAACCTGTTCCGACTGGCCGGGCAACCGGGTACGGAGAGTGTGGAGTTCGTCGCCTGTGATCTCGCGCAGCTCGACTTTTCCAGCCTGCAGCACGATGTGTTTTTTTCCTGCTGCGTCCTTTATCACTTCGGCGAACTCTTCGCGGAAGCGATACGGGCTATTCACCTGCGCATTCCCGAAGTTTTCCTCCAGACCAACCTCGGCCATAAGGAACCGTCACTGGCGCGTTACGCCAGTCTGGACTACCACCGGACCCTGTTGGAGAAGTATGGCTACACCGTGAGCATCGACGCGCCGGAAGGCTATGACTATCCGGTGATCCGCGGTACCAAGACGCTTTAGCAGGCGACGAAAAGGAAGCGCTTCCAGCAAAATGACCGTCCCTGAAAGACATCAGCAAATATGATCCCGGTCGCGCGTACTCGGTCTGCAACGAAACTGGGAGGCTCGACGCCAACGGAGCATTTTGAATCCCCGTCTGCCTAATCGGGACAGGGAGACCGGATTGAGTTCCGGCCGCCCTCCCGTCGAACCGGACAGGCGGATTTCCCGCATCCGGCTCTCCAGTGAGGGTCGACAAGACCGCGTGTCGGTGGGGAGGACGCCCCGCCGATATGCGCAGGTGGCGGTCGGCAGTCGACCGCCACCTGCCCTGGATGGGTTGCCTTAATGCCTCCGGCTGAGGCGGACAGGTCGCGCCTAGCGCGAGCGTGCGTGCGATAGTCTTGCGACAGTCACGCCGCTGGGGTCTCTTCTGCCTCACTCCGGGCATATCCTCACCTGCGCTCCCGTCGCTCCATTCCAGTTACGGAATTTCATCGCTACCATGGGCGCTCTGATTCCTGACCGCCTGGTTCTTCGGCTCTCTTGAGCATGAGCGCCAGTTCCTCTGCGGTACAGGTCTCCTGAGTTCGGCACCCGCCTCTTTCCAACCGCGCTATCCGGCAAAAGCGTCGGGGTGTCCAGAACGCGTAATATGCCCTTTCCACCGTTCTGGCTGGGAGCTTCGGCTTCCTACGCAGCTTAGCCACATCCCACATCGGCCTTATCCACCGGTTCAACCTTTCGGCTTATGGCTCGGTTGTTTGCCTCCTGGCCCTCCGCACCCTCTGTCCAGAGTCCGGGACTATGCCTTAAGTCCCGCCATCAACTGGCGGGCCCAGGTCAACGCGTTGAGATAGGTATCGCGAATCTGCGCGGAGGATAGTCCGTAGAATTGCACATCCTCCCATTCCGCCCGTTCGTAAGCAATTGAGCAACGCAGGGCCTGGCCGATCCTTCCTTCATGCGCAAGCAAGGCGCCGCGGACCTCGTCGGCGAGCGGCAGTTCCTCGAGCGCCTGGGCCATGGGGCAATCGAGCAGGGCGTCCAGAACGGAGAGGAATCCCGTGAACATGTAGGGCTCTTTTTCCGGAACCTTCAACAGGGCGGCCAGCCCCTCGCACATCTTTCCGCGGACAAACGCGGTGTTCATCAATTCCTTCGGTTTGTCGTCAACCGACGAAAGCAGGAGCGCGCTGGCCCAGACGCGAATGCGGTCCATGCCGGCCATGCGCAGGGCGTGGCCGATCGACGTGACTTCCCGGCGGAGTCCCGTAGCGGCGGAATTTGAAAATCGCAGCAACCGGTAGCTGAGAGCCACATCCTGCGAGATGACCTGCTCCAGTTCTGCCATGTCGATATTTGGCTTCTGCAGTTTTGACAGCAGGTGGACCATCGCCAGACGGTTGACCGCAATGTCGCCTTTTTGCCGCGCCGGCTTGCACAGGAAGACGCCCTGATAGAAATCGAAGTTCAGGCTCTTGCAGAACTCAAAGTCGTCGTAGGTGTCGACATTGGTCGCCAGGAGCCGGCAGCCCTCCGCCCGGAGCTGGGTCGCCCGCTGTTCGAGTTCGTCCGGCGCGTACTGGGTCACATCCAGCCTTACCGCATAAGCCTGGGGAGCCATTGCCAACAGCCCGTTCTGGCAGAGCCGGTCGGACAATGCAAAGCGGTAGCCTTCCTGGATTACCCCGGAAAGCGTCTCACCGTGGATCTCGCCCGGCAGATAATCGTCAAAATATCCTAGGATCAGGCGCGATTTGGGCGCGCCCTCGAGAAGCGCCACGCTGTCCAACTGGGGACTCAGACTAATAAACGCGTCGTGCTCTCCGGTCAGCTGCTCCAGTCCGGTATCCTTGAACATGTTAAAGATTGCGCGCGCTTCAGCCTGATTGGCCCGGGAGCGCACTTCATAAGCTTCCACTTCGACAGTCGGGAGATAAACCGGAAGACGGTTGACGAGGCAATCGTTGTCCATTGGTGATAGACCCATTGAATCAGGGATTGTTGGTTGAATCGAGTTGTCCGTAAGCGCTCAGCAGCCTTCGGTCATCCTGGAGAGCGCGGGAGCGTTGGATGACTTCCTGTTTCGCCGATTCGAGGCGTTTCAGGTTCCCTTCCTCAACCCGTGAGATCCGCTCGATCAGCTGCAGGGCTTTCAGCTTGAAGTCCGACAACTCCGGACGACGGCGCCGCGACGTGGACTGCGTGAAGCAGTGGATGGAGTCGTTGACCTCGAGCAGCCGATTGACGAGTTGGGCTTTGGCCTCGGCAACAGCGATCAGATCATCAGGATTGCGGGCCTCGATGATCAGTGTTTCCGTCTGCGCCAGTGTGTGGAGCTGCTCCAGCAGCTCCACGGCGCCCTCGAATGTCATTTCCATCGGCAGGCCTCGGTCGGCTCGACTCATTGCTATCCAAAGAACTCCATAGCGCCGCATCCGGAATGCGTGGCCGCGGCTTCGGACACGGAGGGAGCCGCCGGCGCCGGAGATCCGCCGGACTTCGTGGACACTTCTGTCCATGCGGAGTTCAGGACCTGCAGCAGTCGGATCGCTTCGGCGAAGCCATCGCTCTCGCCTTTCAGGTTGGCGTCGAGAATGCTGCCGGTCAGGTACGTGTACAGACGGTCCAGCGACTGCGCGATCTCGGCGCCTTCTTCGAAATTGAGCGTGGACTGCAGTTCGCCAAGGATTGCCAGCGCCCTGTTGACGGCAAAGCCGCGGCGGCGGACATCGTTTTTCTCCGCCGCGATGGACGCGTCCCGAAGGAACCGAATCGCGCCGTCGTACAGCATCACCACAAGCTGGACCCGGTTGGATCCGCACACTTCGACCTGGCGGTAAACATTGCCTGCGCTATGGGAACTCATGAATGCGCCTCCGATTTCAACGTTAGTAGAGTTTGTAGAGACTGCTCAGCGAATTGAGCGCGTTCGACTGGGAGTTCAGCTGGCTGATGGCCTGATCGGCTGCGGCGAACTGCCGGGTGAGGGAGTCTTCACGCAACGCGAGCTGGCCTTCCATGGCGGCGATGCGTTTGCCGTAGGAGCTGATCGTCTCGCGCACACGCGATTCAACGGACTGAATGGAACTGTTGAATCCTTCGATCGCATCGCCAACCCTGGCGGCGAAGCCGGAAGCATCGACGAAAAATGCCTTCACGTCGTCCAGATTGCCGGTCAGCGCGCGATCGAGAATCGCATTGTCGATGCTCAGCTTGCCGGCCTGATCCACCTTGAACCCGAGCGCGGCAAGATTCCTGAAGCTTCCGGAGCTGGCCTGGTTGGACGTCAGGTAGTTGCGGAGCTGGCGGTTCAGACTGCGGAGCAGCGGATCCGTGGAAAGCGGCGACCGGGCGGCTCCCTGCGCGGGCAGCTTGGACTGGGCCTGGACAAAATCATTGAACGCGTTGAACGCGTTCACCACTTCAGTGAGCTTTGACTTGAGGGGGGTCTGGTCGTTGTCCACCGTTACGACGGACGTCCCGGTCTTCAGCACATTCAGGGTCAGACCGGGAATCGCGCCGCTCACTGTGGTGGAGGAGCTGGTAATCGGGATGCCGTTGTACTGCAGCTGGGTATCGAGAGCCGTTCCAGACGTCGGATCGGTCGATAGATTGAGCACGCTTCCGGCCGCCCCACCGCCGAAAGAAGTCTGATCGTCGACGGTGAATCCCGCAGCCGCGCCGGATGATGCGCTGGTCAGCACGAGGCGGAACGGACGGGTCGGCGAATCCAGGGAGGATCCGTCGTTGATGATCGCCGCCTTGACACTTGCCTGGTGCGCGTTGATGGCGTCCCGCAGCTGGGTCAGCGTCGTGACTCCGGTGAGGTCGATGCCGGTTGTCGTTCCACCCTGTGTGATCGAAAAGGCGCCGCCGTCGATGATGTCCGCGTTGATGTCGTCGAACTGCCGGACCGCGGAAGCGGTCACCTGCGGGCGGGCAAGGGACGTCACGTTGATCGAAAATGTCCCCCTGGACGCCGCGGACGTCGCGGAAACTTTCAGGATGGAAGAGTCCGAAGACGCCGCCGACAGATCGCCAAAAGCCGTGGGCGCCTTCAGCGCGGCGAACGCGTCCTCGATACGGGTCAGCGCGGAAGTAAGGTTCTGGTAGGCGGTGAGCCGGCTTTGTTCCGTCTTCTGATCGGCCTGGAGACGATCGATGGGCTGCCGTTCCGCCTGAATGATGATTTTGACGATCGATTGAAAATCGATATTGTTGAAGCCGCTGAGTGTTACCGCCGCCATGAAGCCATCCCGCAAATCGGCCTAATACGTCTCATTGAGGAAAAAACTGCCGGTGTTTCCATGCCACTCGCGCAGTGGCAGTTTTCGGACCAAATCCCCCAAACACCTCATCCGGCTTTACGGGCCGGATGAGGCGGGAGACGAACTACCGCAGCAGCGAGAGCACCGACGACGTGGCCTGGTTCGCCTGAGCCAGGGCCGCCAGACCGCTCTGCGTCAGAATGTTGTAGCGGGTCAGGTTGGCGCTTTCCTCCGCGATGTTCGCGTCGCGGATACGGCTTTCGGCCGCCGTCTTGTTCACGATCTGGGACTGCGCTAGGCTGATGGCAAACTGGAGCCGGTTTTCCGCTGAACCCACCGCGCCCTGGATCGTGCCCAGGCTCGTGATGGCGGAGGAAATCGACGTCAGAGCGCTGGACGCGCCGGATGCGGTGGAAATGCTGACCGTGCTGGCGGTCACACCCAGCGCGCTGGCGGTCGCCGTGCCGAATGCCACGTCGATGGACCCGTCCGTCCCATCGTTGCTGATGAACACGGAGTACGAGGTGTCGGCGTCCAGACCGGCGACGTTCGCTTCGCGGGTGATTTCACTCAGAACCGCCTGGAACTCGTCGTCGAGCACGGTGCGATCACCGTCGAACGAACCAGACGCGGACTGTGTGGCCAGAACCGCGGCGCGATCCAGAAGGTTCGAGATGTTGTTCAGGGCGCCGTCGGCGATCTGAAGCTTGCTCAAACCATCATTGGCGTTGCGCACGCCGACGTTCAGGATGGCCACATCCGAACGATATTTGTTGGCAACAGCCAGTCCGGCCGCGTCATCACCGGAACTGTTGATGCGCAAACCGCTGGACAGGCGTCCGAGGGTCC
>DASUFH010000132.1:0-9858 GCA_036274645.1 Terriglobia bacterium | reverse complement strand
GCAGACCCAAAACACTACGCAGGCCGAATCAGGCGACCCGTTCCACACGGCCGTCCGCGTGGCGGGCGTGCCGGCCTTCGTCGCGCGGCAGCACCGGATCATCGGTCGGCCATGGCCAGCCGCCAAATCCGGTGTTTTGATAATCCGCGAAGGTCTGCTGGATTTCCGCGCGGGAGGTCATCACGAACGGACCGTACTGCACGACCGGCTCTCCGATCGGACGGCCTTCGAGCAGCAGCAGGCAGGTTGTTCCGTTTCCGTTGACCAGATCCACCGCGGCGTCTGAACGCAGCTGAACCGCCGAACCCGGCGGAATCGCCAGGCCATTCATCGTCAGAGCATTTCCCTTATAGAAATAGAGCATGCGGGTAAGTCCCGGCTGCGCCGCCTCCAGCCGCCAGCGGGCGTCCGGCGCCATGTCCATGGTCCAGATCGCCACGTGCGTGTCGGAACGCGAGGCCCACGAGTGCGGCGGAGGAGGCGGCGCCTTCGCGTCGCCCAACCGGCCGGACACGACGATGACTTCGGTCTTGCGTCCCTGGTCGTCCTGATGGATCACACGCGGCACATCGCGGTCCCACAACATGGAAAAGTGAGGCTCGACAAATTTATCCGCGCGGGGCAGGTTCAGCCAGATCTGAAAGAGTTCCACGGGGTTCCGGCGGTTCCGGTCGAGCAGCGGGAACATCTCGGAGTGGACAATACCCTTCCCCGCGGTCAGCCACTGGACGTCGCCCGGCCCGAATCGCGCCGTGGCGCCGAGGGAATCGGAATGGTCGATATAGCCCTGGCGCATGACGGTGACGGTCTCGAAGCCACGATGCGGATGCTGGGGGAAACCGGGAACGACGCTCCCGTGATACATCCGCCAGCCGTCACGCTTCTCAAAATCCTGTCCGATGGCCCGTCCCGCCAGCGAGGCCGCCGGCCCCATCCGCTCGTTGCCGGCTGGAAAATCGTCGTCGTGATAGGCGCAGAACAGAAACGGATCGACGGTTTCCCAGGGAAAACCAAGAGGCCGGACACCGAGAATTCCATCAGCGCGGATTGACACTGTACCCTCCATCCACCATGATCTGCGCGCCGTTGACGTAGGTCGCGCGATCGGACGCCACGAAGACCACCATATCGGTGATCTCCGCCATGCTGGCCCAGCGGCCCGTCAGAATCCCCATCTTCTTGCAATATTCGGTCAGGAATTCTTCCTTCGTCTTGCCCTGCAACTTGCCCATGTTTTCGGCCCAGGTCTCGCGCCATTCCGTGGCCACCAGGCCCGGCGACACGGCGTTGACCGTGATCTTGTCGCCGGCCAGATCCTGCGCCAGATATCGGGTCACGTGGTTCATCGCCGAGTTGTTGAAACCGTGAGTCATGGCGGGAACCAGCACGCTGGAACCGGCGATGCCGCTGATATTGATAATGCGCCCCGTGCCGTCGCGAGGAATGTGGGGCAGAAAGGCCTGCGTGACACGCAGCATGCCCATCATCTTTCCATTGATGTCATCCATCCAGTCCGAGTCGGACCAGGTAATCTGCCGGTCCATCCGCCGGATCGCGCTGCCCGCGTTGTTCACCACAATGTGCACCGGTCCGAATTGTTTCGAGATGATCTCTGCAGCCACCTTCACCGACTCGGCATTCTTCACGTCGGTTGGAATGGCCAGCGCGCGCACGCCGAGTTTCCCGATTTCGGCGGCGGCCTGCTCGAGCGACTCCTTGCCGCGGGCCAGCAGCGCCACGTTCACACCTTCGACGGCAAGCCCACGGGCAATGTCCTTGCCGATGCCTTTGCTTCCGCCGGTAATCACCGCATTACGTCCACGAAGTCCTGTTTCCATAGGCGCAGCAGTATAGCAGCGACTACACGGTCTATGACCGCCCCTGCAGGCAGACGCAGACCATATCCCTTCAATTCATTCACAGCTTGATTGGTATAATCGGCCGCTCATGAAAGCCGAACTGCAACCCCGTCAGTACAGCCTTGCCGCGCTTGGCCTGCGGCTATCCGACTGGTTCGAACGCTGGTTTCCCGACGCGTTTGCTCTTGCGCTCGCGGCGGTGGCGGTGGTTTTCGCGGCCAGTCTCCTGTCGGGCAGTTCCGTGGCCGATACCGCACAGTGGTTCGGCTCGGGTTTCTGGGACCTGGTCGCGTTCACGATGCAGATGACCCTGATCATCATCACCGGATATGCGCTCGCTTCAGCGCCGCCGGTGTACGCGCTCATCCGGCGCCTGGCCGCGATTCCGAAGACCGGGCCGGGAGCGGCGGCGTTCGTCGGACTGTTTTCGATGTTAACGTCGCTGCTTTCCTGGAGCTTCAGCCTGATCTTCAGCGGACTGCTGGCCCGGGAGGTCGCCGCGCGTGTGAAGGGTTCGGACTACCGCGCCATAGGAGCGGCCGCCTACCTGGGTGTGGGCAGCGTATGGGCCCTCGGACTGTCGTCGTCCGCGGCGCTCATCATGGCGACGCCGGCGTCGTTGCCACAGTCGATCCGGCAGATCAGCGGCGTCATCCCACTGAGCCAGACCCTCGGACTCTGGCAAAGTCTCGCCATCGCGGCCATCCTGATCGGCGTGTCGATGGCGATTTCCTATTTCTCGGCGCCGAAAGGATATGAAGCGCGGGACATGGCCGCCATGGGCGTCGAGAATTCGGCGCCCGCCCCTGCTCCCAGGCCCACGAGACCCGGAGAGTGGCTCGAACACAGCCCCCTGCCCACGATCCTCATCTCGACGCTCGGGCTGGGCTACCTCGTCCGCGAGGTGTTCGCGCAGGGCCCGCGAATCCTGCTCGACCTCAACCACTATATCTTTGCGTTCCTGGTCGTCGGACTCCTGCTGCACTGGCGTCCACACTCCTTCACACGCGCCATCAGCGCTGCGGCGCCATCGGTTTCAGGCGTCCTGATTCAGTACCCGCTCTACGCCGGCATCGTGAAGATCATGACCGAGTCCGGACTGGCCAACCACCTGGCCCATTTTTTTGTGTCGATCTCGACCCGTCACACGTTTCCGGCGCTCGTGGGAGTCTATTCGGCTTTCCTCGGCCTGTTCATCCCCTCCGCGGGAGGCAAGTGGCTGATCGAAGCGCCCTACATGCTTGAGGCCGGCCAGTCGCTCGGCGTCCATCTCGGATGGGTCGTGCAAACCTACAATGCAACCGAAGCGCTGGCGAACCTCATCCACCCGTTCTGGATGCTGCCGCTCCTCGGCATTCTTCAGATGAAGGCCCGGGACATCGTCGGATACTGCACGCTGCAGTTTGCCGTCCACGTTCCGCTGGTGCTGTTCCTGGTCTGGATTCTCAACTACACGCTCTGAGAGCTTGATTGTTTGCCGCCGCCTGTCGCTCGCTACGCGCCCGGCGCCTGTCAGTTCCGGCCACAAAAAAGAAGGGCGGCCCCTTGGTTGGGCCGCCCTTCCGTTGAAAAGAGAACAGCGGAAAATCTCCGCTCGTTATGGATGGCTGGGAATCAGCGCTCGAAGCGCCGACCCGGCAAGTCGATTGGTATCAAATCGTGGATATTCTCGTGGAGTAACATTCGCGCTATCAACAATCTCGAACAGAGAAGAGCCTAGGCGAAGATGCTGCTTGAGCAGCATGAAGATTTCATGAATTCTTTGTCAGGAATTGGGGGCGACGGCCCTTAACGACGCTGGGCAAACAGCCAGTCAACGAGTCCGGCCTCCCGGAAAGCCGGGGTCCAGACGTTGTGATCGACGCCTTTGTATTCGGTGTACTTCGGGAAACCGCCGGCCTTTCGGATGGCGGCGATCATGTCGCGGGAATAGCTCACCGGAATGACGTCGTCCCGGTCCCCATGGAATGCCCATATCGGCATGTGGACCAGCGCGGCCGCGCGCTTCGGATCGCCTCCTCCGCAAAGAGGGATGGCCGCCGCAAACAAGTCCGGACGCTCGGTGATCAGGCTCCAGACGCCGAATCCGCCATTGGACTGACCCGCGACATAAACCCGGTCCGGATCGATCGGAAATTCCCTCTTGAGCGCCTCCACGATCTCGACGGCGAGCAGGGCTTCCCTGCTGAGTTCCCCCTCGTCGGGCCCCCAGGCGCCGGGAGACTGCGGAGCCACGACAAACGCGGGATATCTGGCCTGATTTTCCTTGCGCGTCCAGATGTGTGTTCCGGGAACCTGATCGCCTTCGATCTGCTTCAGATTGTCGATCCCCGCTCCGCCCGCGCCATGCAGCCAGACCACCAGTGGGTAGCGGCGCTGCGGCTCGATTCCCGCCGGCTCAAACAGACGGTACGGCATGTTCCCGGCCCGGCTTCGGTAAGTTCGCGGAATGAATCCGTCCACGGGCTTGTCGGCCGGATATAGCAAGGTCACCACGGCAAGCAGCACACACACGATGAGAGCAAATCGTTTCATTTGGCGGGGAAAAACTAACGCACGCGCTCGTCGATGTCCAGCGGGCTGTGAATCAGGCCGGCACGCCGAAGGTCCCCGCCTGCCTGTAGGGGCGGTCTATTATGACCGCCCGACGTTTCGGAGTGAAAATCTCTGATTGAACAGAACGTCGCCCTGAAACGCCGGGCGGTCATAGACCGTCCCTACAAGCAGAGGTGGGGCAAACCTCTACTTTAAGCGCCATGGCGAAAGGCCCGGCCAGTTCTTGAGCGCTTCTCGCGCCCACTCGGTGGTCTTGTCGGTATGACAGCCGGTGCAGGCGTTCGGAACCTTGAACTCCTCCGTCAGTTCCGGACCGACGAAATTGAACGTATGGCTTCGGATGTTGATATCCGCGATTTCCTGCGCGACTTTCGGCATGTGGCACGACACGCACTCCGAGCCGGCGCTGCCTGCCGTGTGGCGGGTGTGCGCTTCAATCGTCGGAGCGTGGGGGCCGTTGGGTGAAGCGGGTCCATGACAAGTCAGGCAGAGCTGGGATACGGGTTTGACCAGATCGGCGTTGTTCGGTGTGCCGTGCACATCGTGGCAGCTGAAGCAGGTTACCCCGCGACGGTACATCAGGCTCTGCACGTAATCGTTGCCCTGCATCCGGTTCTTGTGGGCGGTTCCGTCCGCAAAATGTGTGAACGTCGTCTCCCCCAGTTTGTGTTCTTCCAGCTTCCAGTAGTCCTTCAGGTTGCCGCCCTGCTGAAAGCCGACCGGCCAGTCGTAGTACTTTCCCTCAACGGGATTCTTCAACGGCTGTCCCTGGGAATGACACTGGATGCATGTGTCGTTAGCGCGAACGTAGTCCAGGCGCGCCGGATTGACGATGGCGTCGCGCCGCATGGAGCGGGCGTGTTCGCTTCCCGGACCGTGACATCGTTCACAGCCCACATTCCATTCCGTGACGGTCTTCGTCTTGACGTCGTAATTGACCGAGTGGCAACCGTCGCAGAGTGGCCCGGTGGGACGCTTCATGTTGTCGGGCTCGTAGAACGGAACCCACCAGTCGGTGTTGGGCTGCACGAAGTAGGCCCGCCATTGTTTGTGGGCGACGTCCCACTGGGCCGGCAGCGGATAGTAGTCGTCGCCCACCTTCTTGAAGTAGCGCTGTTTCCATTTGCTGCCGTACACAAATGCGACATCGTCCAGCTTGAAGGTCACCAGCGGATCCGATTTGGAAAAGTCGGGCAGGACGTTCTCCGGGTGTACTTTGGGATCGGTTACGACGTTCGCCATTCGGGTCTTGGACCACCGTTCATAGATTCCCGGATGACATTGCGCGCATGTTTTCGAGCCCACATAGGTCGCCGCGCCGGTTTGCGGCGCCGGGGGAACCGCTTCCGACCGGACCTCGACTGCGATGGCAACCGCCAGGCCCGCCATCACCGCCGGAATAACGAATGATTTAACAGTCAAATTCATACCTCCGCGTCTGATTCCGCCTCAGTTGGATTGACCCCGCCTGCCTGTAGGGGCGGCCTATGACCGCCCAGCGTTGCCGAAACGTCGGGCGGTCATAGACCGCCCCAACAAGGGGGCCGTTCATTTTCCTGCCGCGATGGACTGCAGTTCCCGGAACATCGAATCGGACTGCTGGAATTGCAGGCACCCCGGTGTGGGCGGACTCGGAGGACAGCCGGTGGCGCGCCACCCGTAATCCGCTTCAAGCGTCCTGACGATGTCGTCCTTCGTTTTTCCGTCGCGCACGAAACCCACAAGACGGTTGCGCATGGTTTCGATATCCGATCGAAACTTCACGACATCGGCTTTGGTGGATACGGGACCGTGCCCGGGAATGACGGTATCGAAATCGAGTTGCAGCGCCCCATCGAGCGTCTTCGTCCAGTCGAGAAAACTGCCGCCCTGGGCGTAGTCCACATAGATATTCGCGCCCGGCGGCCGGCTCGTTGCGGGACCCCCGCGGCCGGCGGCGCGGCCGAGAAACAGGTCTCCGGTATGGATCGCCTTCAACTCCGGAAACAGAACAACGACATCGCCGCTGGTGTGACCGCGCCCGAAATACCGGGCCGTGATCTCCTTGCCTCCCAGATGAATCGAGAACTCGTCATTGAAGGTGAGACGCGGCAGGCCGATGGGTGTGCCCGGGGTATCTTCGTAATACGGCTGCTTGATATCGACCAGATTGGCCCGGGCGTTGCGGTGCGCAATGACCTCGGCGATCGGAAGCATCTTCATGTCGCCGCCCGCATGGTCGTCATGCTGATGGGTATTGATGACATAGCGGACCGGCTGCGGCGTCACCGACTTCACCTGCGCCAGGATATCGGCGTGATTGCGGTCGAACATGTCGTCGACCAGCACGACGCCTTCCCCCGTAACATAGACCGCGACGTTACCGCCTTCGCCCGAAATCATGTATAGATCGCCCTTCACCTTCGCGATGCGGAGGGTTCCAGCAGGCTTCGCGTTCTGGGTGTATCCGGACCAGACGGAAAGCAGCGTCAGGATGGCCGCAAAGGCGGCAACGAGGAGGGCGCGGCGATGATGGATCATCGGCTATTTTCCAATCGCAAGAAGATGTCTGGTGGTCCGGATATACCAGCGACCGCCGACCAGCGCGGGCGAAGCCAGCGTCGGCTCGCCGATGCGGTTCACCCGAACCAGGTCGAATGTGGACCCGGCGCGCAGCACGAAGGTCTCGCCTTCGTCGTTCGTAAAAAAGACTTTGCCCTCGACGGCGACGGGAGACGCGGAAAATCCTTCGCGCTGGGCCGCGCCGAGCCGGCTCTGCCACAGGGACCGCCCGGTGGCGGCTTCGAAGGACGTCACGATGCTGGTCATGTCGTTGACCATATAAAGATGATCGCCGTACGCGATTGGCGACGGGACGAAGGGCGAGCCCCGTGGGCTGGACCACTCGACATGGGTTCGCGTCACATCGCCTTCGCCGCCGGGACGGATCGCCAGAGTCGGCCCTGCCCGGCCGGAGGAGCTGAAGATCAGGCCGTGCGCGACGACCGGCGTGGGAATGGTCTCGACCGTGGTCCCGTTCACCCGCCAGAGCTCATGGCCGTCGGTGGGATCGTAGGCAATTACGGCGTTCTGTCCGTTGACCACAATCTCGTCCCGGCCGTGGGCGCGGATCGCCACCGGCGTTCCCCAGCCGACCGTTGCCGAGCGGCGCGTGCGCCAGAGGGGATCGCCCGTGCGGGCGTTGAACGCCGCAATGAAGGAGTCGCGGCTCTGGTCCTGATAGACGATGACGCGGTCCTTATACAGAAGAGGCGAGCCGGCGGTTCCCCAGTAGTTGTCGATCGGACCCAGGTCGCGGCGCCACTCCAGCTTGCCTTCGAGGGAAAACGCCATCAGGCCGCGGCTGCCAAACGACACATAGATGCGTTCTCCATCCGTCACGGGTGTGGCGGATGCGTGTCCATTCTTGTCGCGGGTGAATTCGACGCGCCCTTCCGGCGCGGCGCTCTCCCACAGACGGGCGCCATCAGACGCGCGAAACGCCAGGACCGACAGCCTCTTTCCGTCGAGCGACGCGTTCGTGAGAAAAATCCGGTCACGCCAGACAATCGGGGACGAGTTCCCTTCTCCGGTCAGAGGCGTCTTCCAGAGGATATTTTCCTTATCGGACCATTGATCGGGATAGCTACCGCCCGAAACCAGTCCCTGCCCGGAAGGTCCACGCCATCGCGTCCAGTATCGACCGGCCTCGCCATCCACCGGAATAATCTGAACCGACTGGCTCTCCTGGGCGCCCGGGGCGGGCGCCGCGGCTAACGCGGCCAGACCGGCGAGGATCACCAGCGCAGAAATCCGCCTCAGCCCGAATTGAGCGAGTTTCATGCCCGACACCGTAACGGTTTCATTCCGCGGAGTCAATTGTGGATCGAATGCGGTGCGGCCCGACACGGCGATCGCGTGTCTGCTAGCGGCGCGCAGGGCCGACCGGGATAAGCGGGCGGCCATCGTCAACGCGCTTATGTCCGCGTCAGCGATGGCCGTTTCTGATTGATAACTTGTCTTACTTCGTTTTGAAATACGCGGACAACTGGGATCCGTCCTCTGTCTCCAGCGTCACTTTGTAACACTTGCCGGCGCCTTTCGGTGTCTGCCAGTTCTGGATGAACTGCGTTCCGTCATACCGGAAGACGGTCGCGCCGGTCGTGGCCAGGGTCGTATCGACGGGAGTCTCCACGCCCGGCGTACAGGACGACATCGACCACAGCAGGAAATTTTTCACGATCCTCACGTCCGTGAGTTCCGTTCCACCGGGGCCTGTGAACACCTGGAACTTGAGCGGAACCGTCTGCCCACCCTTGATCGTGTTCCAGATCGGGTTGGACTGAGCCGTTGCCAGATTCTGCTTGAACGTGGCGTATGTGTTGGGGTTGCCCACTGGCTGCAGGAAACCCACAATGTTCCACGCCGTGATGCTGGCACTGGCGATCGGATTGGTCAGAGAATAATTACCGGCATCGGCGCCACCCAGCGTGAGTCCGAGGATCGTGACGCTATAGGCGCCCACATCCGAACTCGGGAACGACGCGCTGGCGCCAGCCGTGATCAGCGTCACGCTATCCCCTGAAACCACCCCAACGAGCGCCGCGCCAGTCATGTCTACTGTAGCGGAAGTAAACCCGTCGTAAGGCTTGCTGTTCACAACCGCGCCGCTAACCGTCAACGGTTTCGCGGTGATCGTGAAGTTCGCCGTGTTGTACGTGATCGTGTAGTTCGACAACACTCCCGCCGGACTCAGAGCCGCCGAGATCGTGTACGGCGAACCTCCGACCGTCTCTCCCGCCGTCCGGCTATACGCCGCCGTCACCCCGTCCGCCGCCAGGAATCCACTCAACGTTCCCGTCAGCGCCGGATCCGCAGATCCGTACACCTTCGACGTCACGTTCGGAGTGACCGAAGCGGACTTCGGCGTGATAACCAGCGTGTTTCCGCTAAACGCGATCGTGTAGTTGCTGTTCGCCGCCAGGCTTCCCTGGCTGATCGCGTACGGACTCCCCGCCACCGTCTCGCCCACCGCCCGCGTCAGCATCCCTGTCAGCACCGACCCTTCCGTGTCGCTGAACTGGAAGCCACTCGCCACATAGGTCAGCGCAGGATCCGCGCTGCCATAGATCTTCGTCTGATGATTCGCCGTCACCGTCAACGTCGCCGGCGTGATCTCCAGCGTGTTCCCGGTGAACGCGATTGTGTAGTTGCTATTCGCCGCCAGGCTTCCCTGGCTGATCGCGTACGGACTCCCAGAGACCGTTTCTCCCGGTGCACGGGTCAACATCCCTGTCAGCACCGACGCTTCCGTGTCGCTGAACTGGAAGCCACTCGCTATGTAGGTCAGCGCAGGATCTGCGCTGCCGTAGATCTTCGTCTGATGGTTCGCCGTCACCGTCAACGTCGCCGGCGTGATCTCCAGCGTGTTCCCGGTGAACGCGATTGTGTAGTTGCTATTCGC
>DASUFH010000131.1:0-12622 GCA_036274645.1 Terriglobia bacterium | reverse complement strand
TCCAGCCATGTTCGCCACAATGCCGATGACCTGCAGCGCGAACCCAACAGCCGCGGTGACCATCAGCGCAATGGCGGGCGCGTTCACCTGATCGGCCGCGGACATACTGCCGGGCAGATACGCCGGCGGTCCCATCGCAGTCGCTGCGAGCTCCGGAATGTTGGATAGCGGGATCCAGCTCGACTCGCCTTCCCGCCGCAAGAGCGTTTCGCGGTTGATCCGTCCCTCGGCCATCCACCGCCGGATCTGGTCCACATCGGCCGGACCGTATTCTTTGCCGTCAGTTCCCAGAATTTTATACATAGACATGGCTTAGAAAATTCGCGGATACGATGCAGGAAGCGACCTTCCCAGTCAAGGTTGATCTGCGGTCATCGGAGGTTTGTTCGCTGATCGACCTGTTCTAACCGCGGTCGTTCGGATACATTGTCGGCGCGGAACTTGCATTCGAGGGGACTTCGTCCACATGCAGTATTTTCAGGCGTACCGGTTTGCCTTCGAGAGTCCGAAGTGGATCAACAACGTGCTGATCGCCGCTCTCTGCCAGTTCGTCCCCATTGCGGGACAGATGACGCTCCTCGGATATCTCTACGAAACCATCGAGGCCAAGCATCGCTACGGGGCGAACGTCGTCGTGGATTTCGATATCCAGCGGTTGGGTAACTATCTTTCCCGCGGCGTGTGGCCCTTCATTGTTTCGATCGTCGGGAGCCTGCCGCTGATGCTCGTGCCGATTGCCGTGTGGATCATGATGGCGTTGTGGATCCCGTTCATGCGTCCGGGAGGGGAGCCGGAGATGCCCGCGGGCTTCTTCGTCGTCATCTTCGGTTTTGCTGGAGCGTTTCTCGTTCTGGCCATTGCCGTGAACATCATTGTGATGCCCATGACGCTTCGCGCCGGGCTGATGCAGGACTTTGTCCCGGCGTTCTCCTTTTCCTTTGTTCAGGATTTCCTGAGGCTGGTCTGGGTGGAGTTGCTTCTGGCGATGCTGTTCCTTCTGGTGACGATGCCGTTTGTGATGTTGGCCGGCCTGGCCATGTTCTGTGTGGGCATTTACGTTGCGTCGGCAGTGGTCTTTTTCGCCAATTATCACCTTCACTATCAGCTCTACGAACTGTACCTCGAGCGAGGAGGCGCGCCGATTCCCTTGAAGTCTGTGTAGGGGCGGTCTATGGTCGCCCAGCCTTTCGGAGTGGACCTCTCTGATTTAACAGAAAGTCACCCTGAAACGTTGGGCGGTCAGAGACCGCCCCTACAAGCAGGCAGGAAGGGAAGAAGAGTTTCTGGCAGTTGGCGGTTTAGCAGTTGGCGGTTTAGCATTGCCCCGGCCGGCCAAACTGCCTATCCTTCCGCGACGGAGATCACGACATGTATAGAGTGCTTGGTGGGGACGGCAAGGAGTATGGACCGGCTCCGGCGGAACAGATCAAACAGTGGATTGCGGATGGGCGCGTCGACGCGCGGTCCCTGGCGCGCTCCGAAAACTCCAGTGAATGGAAACCAATTGGCGAGTTTCCGGATTTGGCGGCGCCGCCATCTCTGACCGGGCCGGCGCCAACCGATGGTAAGGCGATCGGCAGTCTCGTCCTCGGCATTCTTTCGCTGACAATCCTTTCGGTCCTTGCCGGCGTTCCCGCGATCATTCTCGGTCACATCTCGCGCGGCAACATCCGGAAGAGCATGGGGCAGCTGAAGGGCGAAGGCATGGCTCTGGCGGGGCTGATCATGGGGTATATCAGTCTTGCGATCATTCCGGTCATCCTGATCATCGCAGCGATCGCGATTCCGAGTCTCCTGCGTTCCCGGCAGGCCGCGAACGAGTCGGCCGCGGTGGCGAACCTGAGAACGATCAATACGGCGGAGGTCACCTACCTGTCGACGACCGGAGGAAACTACGGCGACCTCGAAGGGTTGGTCAGCGCAGGTTTGCTCGACAGGCGCTTTCTCGATCCGTCGATATCGGGCTATAGCTATTCGGTCATCGCCGACGGAGGCGACTATACGGCCGAGGCGCGTCCGACTACCTCGAACACCGGCCGCTTTGGCTACTACAGCACGCCGGACGGAGTCGTTCGATTTTCGTTCGATCCGCTGCTGGCGCCCGCAGGTCAGGCAGGATTACCGTCGAATTAAATAAGCTTTTCGGGAATGGGCGGCCATAGACCGCCCCTGCATCAGGGGGAATCAACCCGCCCATTGGTTGAAGGGGCAACGGCCGGTCGCGGATGGGAGCGGTCCGGCGCGGCATGGTACTCTTTTCGCGATGAAACCGTTGCGTATTCCCGACCTTCGCCAGATGAAAACCCGTGGCGAGAAGATCACGGTATTGACGGCGTATGACTTCAGCATGGCGCGATTCCTCGATCGCGCCGGCATCGACGTGATCCTGGTGGGCGATTCGGCCGGCATGGTCGTCCTGGGCTTCGATACGACGATTCCGGTCACGCTCGACATGATGATCCACCACACGGCCGCGGTGAGCCGGGGCGCGAAGCGCGCGATCGTGGTGGGCGACATGCCGTTTCTGACCTATCACGCTTCGCTGGAAGACGCGGTCCGTAATGCCGGGCGGTTCATACAGGAGGGAGGCGCGGCCGCGGTCAAGATTGAAGGCGGCCGGCCGATGGCGCCGGTTGTGGAGCGGTTAACCCAGATCGGCATCCCGGTGGTCGGACATCTGGGACTGACGCCGCAATCCGTGCATGCGCTCGGCGGATTCCGTCCGCAGGGCCGGGACGAAAAGGCGGCCGCCGGGCTGATGGCGGACGCGAAGGCCATTGAGGAGGCGGGAGCTGCCGCCGTTGTCCTCGAATCCATACCCGCGGAACTGGGCCGTCAGGTGAGCGCGAGCCTCACGATTCCCACGATCGGGATCGGCGCGGGGCCGTATTGTGATGGCCAGGTCCTCGTCAGTCATGACGTATTCGGCCTGGTCGATGGGCCGAGTCCGCCGTTTGCCCGCCAGTACGCGAAACTCGGCGAAGCGATGACCAGCGCCGCCGAGGCCTACATTGCGGATGTGCGCGCGGGCCGATTTCCCCCGGCGCCCTCCGGGGAGCCGAAGAAGTCTTGAAACCCGTCGTCCTCGGGCGCATTGCGGAGGTGCGGGCCAGGGTCGCCGCCGCCCGGCGGGCGGGAAAGCTTGTCGGCCTTGTGCCGACGATGGGCGCGCTTCATATCGGGCACGCGAAACTCATCGAAAGAGCCCGGGCCGACTGCGGCGCCGTGCTTGTCACGATTTTCGTCAATCCCCTCCAGTTCGGGCCCGCCGAAGATTTCAGACGTTATCCGCGAACGCTGGAGCGCGATCTGGACGTTTGTGAACGCGAGGGCGCCGACTGGGTCTTTGCGCCGGACGCCGGCGAAATGTATCCCGTACCGGCCCTGACGTTCGTGGATTCCCCGCGCGTGGGCGCGCATCTGTGCGGAAAATTCCGCCCGGGTCATTTTCAAGGGGTGGCGACCGTTGTTGCGAAGCTCTTCAATATTGCCCGGGCAGACCGCGCGTATTTTGGCGAGAAGGATTTCCAGCAGTTGGCGGTGATCCGGCGCATGGTGACGGATCTGAACATGCCGGTTGAAGTTGTTCCCGTGCCCACGGTTCGCGAGCCGGACGGCCTGGCCATCAGTTCCCGCAACGTGTATCTCTCTCCGTTGGAGCGCGCCGCCGCGCCGCTCCTCTATCAGGCGCTCGAAGCCGCCCGCCGCGCGATTGAAGACGGGGAAACACGGTCCGCCGTGGTGAAAGCGGTCGCGTTGGATATCCTCGCCACCAGCGCGCTCATTCAGGTGGAGTATGTGGAAGTCGTGGACCCTGGGGAGATCCAGCCGATGGTCGAGATCGTGAGACCGGCGCGGATTGCCGCCGCGATTCGTATTGGCGCCACACGCCTGATCGACAACGTTGGCTGCTAGTAGGGGTCGGTCTATGACCGACCCCTGTTTCGGACTGAATTCTTGTCGCCTTACCGTTTGCCCACGATCGTCCGGAATCCACCGTAAGTCATGCGCTCCGGATTGAACGGCATCGTTTTCGCATTCCCCATCGCCGCCAGTCGGGGATCTTTCATGACCGCCGCGTTGACACGGTTGCGATGAGCGCGTGATTTGAAAACGACCCAGGCGAAAATCACGGTTTCGTCCGGTTTCTTGCGCACGAGTTTCGGGAACGGGACGCCCCAGGAAACATCCAGATCGTCGCCGGCGCACTCGCAGTAGTCGAGCGCGCCGTGTTCGCGCCAGATTTTGGCGGCCTTCAGCGCCATGCGCCGGTAGGCCGCGAGGTGTTTTGTCGGAATGGGGAGAACATAGCCATCGACGTAACGCATGTACCCTCCGCCCTCAGCCCTGTTTGGGCTTTTCGAAATTCAGCATCCACTGAATGCCGAACCGGTCGCGCAACATGCCGAAGCGCGCTCCCCAGAAGGTGTCCTGCAGCGGCATGGCCGCGGTCCCGCCGGCGCTGAGCGCCGCGAAAAAGCGTTCGATCTCGTCGAGGCTTTCGCACTGGATGCAGACCGAATAATTATTGCCGTTCTGCACCGGCCCTCCAGGCATGGCGTCGGAAGCCATCAGCACATGGGGGCCCCAGTTGAGGGCCGCGTGCATCACGTGATTCCGCTGCTCGGGAGGGAATTCGTGCGGGGCGTCGGAAAACGGCGCGATGTGGAGTTCGCCGCCGAGGCATTCCTTGTAGAACTGCATCGCGTCGCGGCAGGCGCCATCGAATGTGAGATAGACGTTGATTCCTTTCATGAGTCCTCCGAAACGAACTGATTGAAGCTCTACGCGCGCGATGCGGCTCTGGCCTTGCGGCCGCCGAACAGGCGGGCCAGGAAGAGAAACAGGCACGCGACGATCCAGTTGACCACGCCGCCGGCGACGAGGCCCAGGGTGGCGTGAGACGCGGCGTGCGTCCACGTTCGGCCGTTGCCGCCGAAGGCGTATTCAGGGGCAGTGAAGACATTGTCGTGGCCCGTCAGGATCCCGATGACGATTCCAGCGATGGCCACCGCGTGCAGCGCGGTGTTGGGGACGGCGATGACCGCAAGCAGGTGTTTATAGCTTCCAAGTCCGCTGGTCCCAACGCGGATTCCGAGATAAACAACGCCGAAAAACATGATGGCCGTCATGCTCAGCCAGTGAGTTGAGCTGTCCGGCTGTCCGGCGAGCGAAAGCGTCAGCCGGAGAATGCCGACCAGCAGAATCAGCAGCGCGACCGGGGCGGCAAACCGGATGTAACTGGACAAGGACTTATTCCAGATCGTCATGTCGTTTCCTGTTTTCAGTTGTTGATAGTTATTGGGATGACGGCAAGCCGGCAATCTCCAGGACCGGCCGGACCTCGATGGTTCCTTTTCGCGCGCCCGGAATGCGCGAAGCGATTTCGAGCGCGTCATCGAGGTTTTCGGCGTCGACCATGAAGAAGCCTCCCAGCTGTTCTCGTGTCTCCGCGAACGGGCCGTCGGTGATCAGACGCCTGCCCTCGCGGATTCGCAGGCTTGTGGCCGTCGCCACCGGGTGCAGCGGGGCGGCGCCGAGATACTTGCCATTGGCGTGAATCTCGCGGGTCAACCCGGCGGATTCCACGTAGCAATCCTGCCGTTCGCGGTCGGACATGGCGTCCTCTTCCATGTAAACGAGCAGCATGTATTTCATTTCTTCCTCCGTGGGTTAATCGAACGGCGGGCGACCGGATCGACACCTTCCAAAAATTTTCTTTATCATACGGCATGCTTACGGACGCCTATGCGGCAATCGACGCCGTCTATCGAGCCGATTGGGGACGGATTGTAGCCACGCTCATCCGGCTGTTCGGCGATTTTGATCTGGCTGAAGAGGCCGCTCAGGAAGCGTTCGCCGTGGCGGCGGATCAGTGGATGAAGGAAGGCATTCCGGAGCATCCACGGGCCTGGATCGTGCAGACCGCCCGGCACAAGATCATCGACCGGTTGCGCCGCCAGACCCGTTTTGCGGAGAAGGCGGAGTCCTACGCGGCCATGGAAGTCGTCCGCTCCGTTGTCGATTCGGACGAGAAGTCGGGCGATTACGGGGAGTTTGCCGACGACCGGCTGCAGCTGATCTTCACCTGCTGTCATCCCGCCCTCGCGCCGGAGGCCCAGGTCGCCCTGACGTTGCGTACGCTTGGCGGGCTGGAGACCGGTGAGATTGCCCGGGCGTTTCTTGTGCCGGAGCCGACCATGGCGCAGCGCCTGGTGCGGGCCAAAAAGAAGATCCGGGACGCGAAGATTCCCTACAAGACGCCGGAAGCCGCCGATATTCCCGAGCGGCTCGACGCCGTGTTGACCGTGATTTACCTGATCTTCAATGAAGGCTACTCCGCGACGACCGGCCAGGGGCTGGTGCGCGCCGACCTGTGCGCGGAGGCGATCCGGCTGGCGCGGATTGTCCGGACGCTCATGTCGCCGCCGCCGCGGGAAGTGACCGGGCTTCTGGCGTTGATGCTCCTGCACGACTCTCGCCGTCACGCGCGGATGGACGAGGCGGGAGACCTTATCGTGCTGGAAGAGCAGGACCGGTCCCGCTGGGACCACGCGCAGATCAATGAAGCGTTGCCGTTGGCCGCCGAAGCCATGGGTGGCGAGCCGGGCCCGTACGCGCTGCAGGCTGCAATCGGCGCGGTTCATTGCCGGGCGCGCCGCTCGGAAGAAACCGACTGGGCGCGCATTGTAGCGCTCTACGGCATGCTCGATCGGATCCAGCCATCACCCATCGTGAGACTCAATCGCGCCGTCGCTGTGGCCATGGCGGACGGTCCGGATGCGGGCCTGGCGCTGATCGGCGAACTGGCTGCGTCCGGTGAACTGGACCGCTATCACCTGCTGTACGCCGCCCGGGCAGACCTGCTGCGCCGCGCCGGGTCATTCGCTAAAGCGGCAAACGAATACGCGCAGGCGCTTGAACTCGCCACCAACGACAGTGAGCGCCGGTATCTCGAACGCCGCCTGCGGGAGGTTTCCGCACGGGTGGATTGAGATTTTCGGTCCCCGCCTGCTCTTGTAGGGGCGGTCATTCCGGCCGCTGCCAGGTCCCGTTGATCAACGTTTCCATCGGCCGGAATCGCGCCTTGTACGACATCTTCGGGCTCTCCTTGATCCAGTAGCCGAGATACAGAAACGGCAGGGAGGCGCGCCGGCATTGTTCGATCTGCCAGAGGATGCTGTATGTGCCGAAACTCGCGCCCGGGACGTCCGTGGCAAAGAAGGTATAGACCGCCGAAAGGCCATCGTTCAACTCATCAATGATCGACACCATGACGAGTCTGTCGTTGTCGCGGAATTCCACCAGGTGGCTTCGGACGTTGCTTTCGAGCAGGAATCCGGAGTACTGGTCACGGTCGTTCTGGTCCATATCCCCGCCGGAATGACGGCTGGCCTGATAGCGGGCGTAAAGCGCGAAGTGGTCGGCGTCGTAGCGGAGCGGAGTCACCGTCGTTTTCAGATCCCCATGTTTCGTGAGGGCGCGCGCCTGGCTCCGGGAAGGCCGAAACTCCCTGACCGGGATGCGGGCCGGCACGCACGCGCGGCACTGATCGCACTGGGGACGGTAGGCGATGACGCCGCTGCGGCGGAAACCTCGCCGGAGAAGGTCGCCATAGATTTCCGTTCCCACGCGATGGGCCGGTACCGCGATCTGCATGCGAGCCATGCGATCGGGCAGATAGCTGCAAGGGTAGGGTTCGGTGACCGGAAAGAGCAGTTCCTGAGGCAGATCGTTTAACGCCATGGCGGCGCAGAGAAGTGTACCAAGGGGGAAATTGGGGACAGAGAGGAATTAGGGGCAGAGAGGAATTTCGCTAAAGAGAGATTCTTCTCTGCCCCTAATTCCTCTCTGTCCCCAATTTCCCCCCAATTTCCCCTTTGAGAATCCGCGACTGAATGCATACTCTTCGGCCAACTCGTCGCACAAACGATCGGAGGGTTGGCCATTGCGCGTTGCAAAGAGGTATCGGATTTCAGTCATCGCCGGGCTTGTTCTGGTTTCTTCGATTGGCGTCGTCATTGCCGCGGGGTCTCTCCAACAGGGAACATCCGGGGGCGCCGTCCTGGCGTTGCAGTCGAAAACACTGGCTCTGCGCGCCGACGGTCTCTTTTACGAAACGGCCGCCGGCCGCACGTATCTACCGGCTCTGACGCCGGAGGGATCCATTTCCAGCGCGCCGTGGACCCGGGAATCGACCATGCCCGACGGCCACGTCATCCGGATTTCCGTAACCCCGCAGGGCGAGCGGTTCAACGTGAGTTTCACGGCGCGTCCCAACACCGACATCGTGCGGTGGGGCTTTGGCATTGACGCGACGGCCGACGAATACTTCACCGGCCTGATGGAGCGTGTCGTCGATGGCGCGCAACAGTTGTCCTGGGCGCCGGGCATCACGACAGCCATGAATTTGCGCGGCAAGAAGATTGACATGCTCGTGAAGCCCACAACTTCGGTCTACGCGCCGTTCTACCTCTCATCGCGGGGCTACGCTGTTTTTGTGAAAGGAACCTGGCCAGGAGTGTTCGACTTCGCGGCCGCGAAACCCGATCGCGCGCAGGTGGAGTTCGAGGGGCCCGGCCTCGAATTCGTCATTTATACCGCCGATAATCCGGCCGCTCTGGTGAAAGCGCACGCAATGGACGCCGGTCCGCCGGTGCTGCCGCCGAAGTGGATCTATGGTCCGTGGCGCTGGCGCGACGAACACGTTCAGCGAACGAGTTATTACGATGGAACGCCTGTCACCGGTCCGTTCAATTCCGAAGTGATGGAAGACGTTCTGATGATGAAGGCGTTCGGCATTCCGAACGCCATCTACTGGATTGACCGTCCGTGGGGGCCGGGGCCGCTCGGCTACGATGACTTCGACATCGATCCGCAACGGCTGCCCAACTTTGCCGACATGGTCCGCTGGCTCGATGACAACGGCGCCCGGACCGTGTTGTGGATTGCGCCGTTCCTGCAGGGGAAAATGGCGATTGAAGGGCAGGCGCGGAAACTGACGTTGCCCGGACAGACGCGTCCGCCGAACGGACAGAACTATCCACTGGTCGATCTGACGAATCCGGAGGGTCGCGCGTTCTGGCAGTCCGGTATCGACAAGCTGCTGCGTCTCGGCGTGGTGGGCTTCAAACTGGACCGGTCGGAGGAAAACATTCCGGAAAGTGGTCCGGACAAGGTGTTCGATGGCCGCAGCATCCGCGAAAACCGCAACGCGTATCCCGCCATGTTTGTCGAAGCGGCCTACGAGATCGCCAGGAAGCGCCGGGGCGACGATTTCGTCCTCATGCCACGCGCGGCCTACACCGGTTCGTCCCAATACGGCGTGTTCTGGGGCGGCGACATCGGCGGCACGCAGGAGGGCCTGCGCGCCTCCATCGTTGCCGTGCAGCGGGCGGCGGTCATGGGATATCCCAACTGGGGTTCCGACACCTGTGGTTACAACGAGCAGTTGATGGAACAGGAAGTGTGCGGGCGCTGGCTGGCTTTTTCCGCGCTCACCCCGATCATGGAAGTTGGCCCGACGCGCAACGTGGCGTTCTGGAATGCGCCGCGCCCGCCCGAATACGACGACACATTGATCGCGCTCTGGCGCATGTATGCGCGCCTGCACGATCGCCTCGGCGACTACAGTTACCGTTACGCGCAGGAAGCGCATCGCACCGGCATGCCGATTGTTCGCCCGATGTTTCTGGTCGATCCCGGCCACAAGGAAGCGTGGTCCAACTGGTGGACCTATATGTACGGTCCGGATCTCGTGGTCTCGCCGGTGTGGGAAAAGGGCGTTCGCAAACAACAGGTCTATCTGCCGTCGGGATCCCGGTGGCGCGACGCCTGGAAGCCCGATGCGACCTACGATGGGGGACAGGTCGTCACAGTCAGCGCGGAGGCGCACGAGCTGCCGATGTTCGTGCGGGTCGGCTCGTCGCTGAAACTCGGGGATCTTCGCAGGGAATGGCAGGAATCCCAGGTGGCCGCGCGCGTGAGGCCGAATCTGAAGGCGCTGGAAGCGGACGTGAACAAGTGGTTCCAGAAGAACGGCGGCAAGGGGAAATAGCGTTGAGTGAAGGCATGCACAGGCGGGCGTTCCTCGAAGCGGCGGCGGCAGCCGGCGCCTGCGGAATCCTGTCCCGGTCTATCCGCGCGGCGGAGACGCCGGCTTCCCGCATTGCTTTTGAGACCACGGACGCCGCGTATTCGCGAACGTATGCTGCCGCGCTCGATGTTCTTCAGCGGAACACGATGTTGGTGTCGGGCTACTCGGAGCCCGTGCTGATCGAAGGCAGCAACTACTCCGGCGTCTGGATGGAGTGCGGTCCGCAGGAAGGTCTCGTCTATGCGGATATCCGTCCGGATATCGCGCGCAACAACCATCTCGCGTTCTTCGCTCTGCAGAAAGAGGATGGCCAGATCCCCTGCTGGTCGCGGACCACGGCGACCGGATTCGGTCAGATTCAGATGGTGGTTCCCATTGCGGCAACGGCGTGGGAACTTGCCCGGCGCTCGGGGGACCAGGAGCTTCTCGAAAAGACTTATGCCGGCGCGAGCCGGTGGGATGCCTGGCTCCGCCGTTATCGCAACACGCGGGGCACGGGGCTATGCGAAGGGTTTTGCACCTGGGATACGGGACACGACAACAGCCCGCGCTGGAAGGGAATGCCCAACCGCTGTCCGGACGCCGACGCGCGCAATCTGCCGCCGGAGCCGTCGCTGCCGCGTCTCTCGCCGGATCTGTCGGCCACGGTGTACGGCGGCCGGGTGGCGCTGGCCGCCATCGCCCGGGCTCTCGGCAAGAACAGCGAGGCCGACCGCTGGCTCGACGACGCCGAGGCCATTCGTTCGGCAATCCTCAAGAAGCTCTACGTTTCCAGCGATGCCGCCTTCTACGATCTGGACGCGCAGAACCGGTTTGTCCGTATCCGCAGCGATGTCATCAGCCGCGTGCTGGGCGAACACGTCGTGGACCAGAAACTCTTCAATACGATCTACGAGAAGCAGATTCACAACCCCAGAGCGTTCTGGGCCGCGTATCCACTGCCATCGATTGCGCTCGACGATCCGGCGTTCGTGCGGCCGATCACCGGCAATTCGTGGGGCGGTCCGTCGCAGGCGCTCACCGCGCTGCGGGCCCCGCGCTGGATGGAACACTACGGAAAGGCCGCCGATCTGGCCTATCTCATGAAGCAATGGACGAGCGCGATTGTCAGGGCAGGGGCGTTTTTGCAGCAGATGGATCCGCTCGACGGAGCGTTCACCAGCGACAAGGGAGACTATTCACCCGCGGCGCTGGTGTTCATGGATTTCACATGGCGCCTCTCGGGCGTGCGGCATATGGGCGACACGCTGGAATGGAATCTGAATCCCGGCGCCGCGCGTTCGCGGTTCCGGCTGCAGGTCAGTCCGACCCGCACGGCGGAGGTTCGTTATTCCGGCGCCGGGGACGCCCAGGTCTTCGTGAACGACAGAATGCTTTATCAGACTCGTGAGACGGTTCGCCTCGTCACCGACCTGGAAGGCAATCTCCAGAGCGTCACGGGTATTGCCGATACGAAGACGAATGTGGCGCTGGGACTGCCGTCGGGCGGGAGCCGGCGGTTCTCAATCCAGCCCAACGCCAGTCAGGCGATGCGTATCGAGGCGCGCTAGCTCGCGGCCTTTTTCCAGAAGCGTCCGATCGGAAACTCGAATTCCGCCATCGACTCCGGTTTGATTTCGATGCTGTAGCCGTATTCAAGCGGCGTGACATATTTCGCGTTCCGAACGACGCAGGGATGGACGAAGTGTTCGTGAAGATGATCGACGTATTCGCAGACGCGATTCTCCAGCGACGCGCTCACCGAGATGTAATCAAAAATCGACAGGTGCTGGACGTATTCGCACAATCCGACGCCGCCGGCGTGCGGGCAGACGGGTTTGCCGAACTTGTTCGCCATGAGAATCACCGCCAGCGCTTCATTCAGGCCGCCCATGCGGCATGAGTCGACCTGTACGTAGCGGATGGCGTCGGCCTGCAGGAGCTGTTTGAACATCACCCGGTTGTGGCAAACCTCACCGGTCGCCACGGCGATCGGCGCGATTTCGCGCGCGATTCGCGCATGTCCGAGGATGTCGTCGGGGCTCGTAGGTTCTTCGATCCACCAGGGATCGAAGCGGGCCAGCGCTTTCATCTGGGTGATGGATTCCTCCACGTCCCAGCACTGGTTGGCGTCCATCATGAGCTGGCGCTGCCAGCCGATCTCTTCGCGCATGATTTCGGCGCGCCGCATGTTGTCGTCGAGATTCTGGCCCACCTTCATCTTGAAGGCGGTCCATCCGTTGGCGATGGCTTCCTGACACAGACGGCGCACTTTCTCATCGGGATACCCGAGCCATCCGGTCGAGGTGGTGTAGGCGGGGTAGCCTTCGGCGCGCATCTCGGCTTCACGAGCCTCCCGGCCGACCTGGGCCGCGCGCAGCATCGCAGTGGCCTCTTCGGGCCTGAGCGCGTCGGTGATGTAGCTGAAGTCGATCGTGGAGACGAGTTGTTCCGGGGAGAGGTCCACCAGGTGTTTCCACATGGGCTTTCGTTCACGCCTGGCCCAGAGATCCCATACGGCGTTGAGAATCGCGCCGGTGGCCATAT
>DASUFH010000130.1:0-5319 GCA_036274645.1 Terriglobia bacterium | reverse complement strand
GGCGGCGGTTGTTTTTCATCGGATGCTCCTCCTATACTGCGCAATGGGCATCCGGGAACAGGGAGGCGGCAAGGAAAGCATTCTCCCAAACGGGATCGCGGACGCCTTTAACGTCCGCGTCACCACTGATGCGGCCGCAGCTCCCCGGACCACGCTATGACTCGGGCTCACCGGCACCATAGACGGTTCGGCCTCGGTTCTCGGATGCCCGCTCATTTTAGGAGAATCTTCCGGCTGGGTTCCCCCAGTTTCTGTCGCGATGCGTCGCGATACCAATCGCGGGGGCCGCTATGACCGCCCTGCGTTTCAGGGTGGAGTTCTGTTAAATAATCAGCATTTCCACTCCGCAACGCGGGGCGGTCACAAACCGCCCCTACAAGCAGGCGGGGGCCCGAAGTCTTTCAAAATGGACACTAGTCCGGCGTCGGCAGTCCCAGCCATCCGTACACCCTGTCCAGAATGGCGCGCACGGAATCGAGCCTGTCTTCGCCCGCAAGATCATTGCTGGGCTGATAACCTCGAAGGCAACAATATCGTCGGCGCTCATCAGATGTTTCTATCTCCTCTTAATCGTTTTCCAGACGGCGGGCAGGTTCGATCACGCTGCTGGTAACCATACGGGTCATTATTGGCGATCTGCCAGCCCTGGTCTTCCTTTTCGATCTCGCGATGCCGCCGGCTAGAACCTGAAACCGAGCCTTAGAGTCACGATCTGCTCGACGTAGTCGGCCGTGGGCAGATTGGAAATGGCGTCGATGTATTCGTAGGAAAAGACGGCGTACAGCGGATCAACAATATCCGCTGTCAGCGACGCCGTGAACTCCTTGCGCTTGTCCTCACGCTTCTCGGCAATCGACGGAGTGACATTGTCGTAATGCCTGGTGTAGTACAGCCCGCCGGTTTGCAATGTGGGATTCAGGCGCGCGAGTCTTTCGATGGGAAGGGCGTATTTGAGCCGGCCCCAAAAGACGTGTCCGAGGTAGTTGAACTGCGGGCCGTTGGTGTTCTCGTTTTCGATCTTGTAGCCGGCCGAGACGTAAGATCGGTTGTTCTGGAAGAAGATGAAATTGTCGAGGGTCAGTGAATGGTTCCAACCATCCCGCGGTTCGTCCGCGCCCCGGAGAAAATGTTTGGAGACGGCCGAGTAGCGAACGTTGGCGTACCAGGCGTCGGACACGGAAATCCCGGCTGTTGGCGTGATGCTGTGGAGGCTTAGAAAAGCCTCGCGTCCGAAAGAACTCCGGCCCAAAAGATAGTTCAGTCCGAAATCAATTCCGCCGGCTTCATGTTCGACGGCCGCAGAGAAGGTATGTGACTGAAGGTCGAACTCGTCAAGGTTGGCGTAGAGACTCTGGGAAAAGTCGTAACCCAGTTCGAGTTTTGCGGGGTCTCCGAGGGACGGCCGGTAAGCGGCGCCGAGCTCGAAAACCGCCGCATGGTCTCCCTGGTTCGACGTGGTGTCGGTTTCGGCAGTGGTAACGTTGTTGTCGAACTGCACGCCCGCGGCGCCGCGGGCCGACCACCGATTCAGCCCGGTCCGGGACTGCGCCTCTCCGGGCGTGGCCAACGTGGTTACGAGCAGCGCGGCGGCGCATCCGAGCGCGACTCTGCGGAGCGATGGCGGATACCACCCTCGCCGCTTGCAGGGGCAGTCTATGACCACCCGACGTTCCGGAGTGGAACCCTTTGTTTTCGGAGAATTCACTCCGAAACCCGGGGCGGTCATAGACCGCCCCTGCAGGCAGACGGGGACCGAAAACGCTCCCGTTGTGCGAGGTCAGGACCGGTTGTTTTTCGCGGCATCCCGGGCGGCTTCTTTGGCGGCCTGTTTGGCGGCGTTCTTCGCCGCCGATTTCGCGGCCTGCTGGCCGGCATCCTTCGCGGCGTCCTTCGCGGCGTCCTTTGCGGCGCTTTTTGCCGCCTCTTTGGCGGTTTCCTTTGCTGTCTGTTTGGCGGCGCCTCTGGCAGTCGCCTTCGCGGCATCCTTTGCGGCTTCCCTGGCGTCCCGGGCCGCTTCGCCGGGCTCGCCCTTTCCGGCGAAGGAATCGATCTTGTTCAGGAACTTCTCCTTTTCGCTCGCGGCCTTGTCGATGAATCGCTCGTTGCCGGTCTCCGTCGCGAGCGTGAGGAACTTTGCTTCGGATTCGAGCGCCTTCGTCAGGAAGTTGATCTGCTTCTTGTCGAAGTCGCCGTCAAGGGCGGCCTGCAGATCTTCGGGATCGATGTCGACGCCAAACCGGTTGTGCAGCGCGTTGTTCAGCGAGCGGTTGAACGCCGTGACCTGTTCGTCGGACAACTGCGAAACAAGCATTTCCGTTTCGGCCAACTCGTCGTCGAATGCGTTTTGCGCATCGGCAATCTGTCCCTCGATCCCTTCGACTTCGCCTTCTCTGGCTTCAACCGCGGCCTTGGCGTCCAGGATTTCCTGAAGCGGGCCGGCATTCTCTTCCTGCGTCTGCGCCAGCGTTTCCTGGGCGTCCTGGAGGTCGTCGGCCGCATCCTCTTTGGCAGGCGTCAGCACGTTGTCGATCTGATCCGTGAGGTCGGCGATTTTATCGTCGAGTTCAGTCGTGTCGGCGCCGTCCGGCAACGCGTCTCTCTCATCCATCAGATCCTTTAGGTCCGCTTCCGCGTCGGAGAGCGCCGTGGTCGCTTCGTTGAGCGCGCCCTCCCGGCTCATCACGGCGGCTTTCGCATCGTCGACGGCCTTCACGGCGTCCGCATTAGCTTCTTCGATCTGCGCCAGTTCTTCCTGTGCGGCCAGGAGATCCGCCTGGGCGCCGGTGAGGTCGGCATTCAGCCCGGTCAGGGTCTTTTCGAGTTCGGCCGCTTCCCGGGACATCACGGTGTCGATGAGGAGGTCAGGGTCGGAGAACTTCTCCGCCGCGGCCGGCAATGCAACGAAGAGTCCGAGCGCCGCCGTAACGACGAGTTTTGTCAACGATGAGTATCTGGTCATCTGCCTTCCTCCTTCGGATTAAAGCAACCGTCATTGGCCATGCGAACCGGCGCCTGCGACGACCGATACGTGAATTATCGGCGCGAACCTGCCCCGGAATCGGGAATGGCTATTTTCAGTCAGGAATGAGACTACGTTCGGCGAGACGCTGTCAATCCTGCGTTGGCGCCAGGCGACTACACCAAGGTTGTATGCGGGGGCGGTCTACGACGCGTTATGTCTGCCGAAGAAATCGGTACGCTTCGCGATATTCGGCAGGTATTGGGCGGTCATAGACCGCCTACAGCGAGTCGGGAACGCCCCGACGACCGCGTTCCCCTTTCCCTTCCTGTCATTCACGAAGATTTCGCTCCAGCGGGAACGGCATTCTGCGGGACGAAATCATCCGTTGTTCCGGCGACGCCATAGTCATACGGCCAGCGGCAAACCACCGGTGTGGACTCTCCCCAGTTACCGTGAGGGATCGGTGTCGGCGCCGTCCACTCCAGCGTATTCGTCCTCCAGGGATTCGCGACGGATCGGGGTCCCCTGAAGAAGCTCCAGAAGAAGTTGAACAGGAAGATCAGCTGCGCCGAAGCGAGAACGAAAGCGGCGTACGACACGAATCGGTTGAGGGGCTGCAGGCGCTGGAAGATCTCGTACTGGGTTGGGTCGTAGCTGTGCCGGATCATCCCCGCGATGCCGAGCACGTGCATCGTCAGGAAAACGGCGTAGGCGCCGATGATCGTGAACCAGAAATGAGTCTTTGCCAGCCGTTCATTCATCATCCGGTTAAAGAATCGGGGGAACCAGTAGTAGACACCCGCGAACATCGCGAATAGAGGGGACAGAGCCATCGTCAGATGAAAATGGCCGATCACAAAATACGTGTCATGCAGCGGAACGTCCGTCAGCGCCGATCCCAGGAAGAAGCCGCCCAGCCCGCCGGTCACGAATACCGACACGAAACCGAGGGCGAACAACATCGGCGAGTTGAACTGGATGTTCGCGCCCCAGAGGCTGGCCACCCAGCACAAGACGAGAATGGCGGATGGAACCGTGATGAGCAGCGTGGTGAAGGCGAACACACTTCCGAGAAACGGATTCATGCCGCTGACAAACATGTGGTGTCCCCACACGATGACGCTCAACACGACAATGGCCATCCAGCAAACGGCCATCACCTTGTAGCCGAACACGGGCTTGCGGATGAATGACGCGACGATCTCCGCGGCGATCCCCATGGCGGGAACAATGACGATGTAGACCTCCGGGTGGCCGAAATACCAGAACAGGTGCTGCCACAACAACGGATGGCCCCCGATGCGTTCGATGACTTTTTCGCCGATGACCAGGCCTGCGGGAAGGAAGAAGCTTGTGCCGAGCAGTCTATCCGCCAGAAGCAGCACGCCGGCCGCGAGCAGAACCGGGAAGGTCACAAGAGAGATGATGGAACTCGCGAGCATTCCCCAGATGTTCAGGGGCACGCGCATCATGCTCATGCCGCGCGTGCGCTCAAAGAGGATCGTCGTGATGTAGTTCAGGACGCCCATCATCGACGACACCGTGAACAACGCGATCGCCACGAGCCACAGATCCTGGCCGAGCGCCTCGCCCGGTCCGGCCGAAGGAACGGCGCTCAGCGGTGGATAGGCCGTCCATCCGGAAATGGGCGCGCCGCCTTCAACGAAAAAGGCGAGGACCAGAACGACACAGGACAGCGCGTAGACCCAGTAGGACAACATGTTCAGAAACGGGAAAGCCATGTCGCGCGCGCCAATCTGGAGCGGGATGAGGTAATTCCCGAAACCGCCGGTAAATACCGCGGTGAGCACGAAGATCGCCATGATGGTGCCGTGCATCGTCTGCAGAGAAAGGTAGAATTCCGGCGCCATGTATCCGCCAGCCATTCCGACGGGCAGAATCTTCCCGAGCGCCGGCCATGCCTGCGCCGGCCAGCCGAGCTGGAGTCGCATCAACATGGAGAGCGCGCCGCCGAAGACCGCCATGGCCATTGCGGTAAAGAAATACTGAAGGCCGACGACCTTGTGGTCGAAGCTGAAGATGTATCGGCGAATGAATCCGAGTTTGTGGTCGGGTTTGTGGACAGTCGCTTTCGCTGACGCGTTCACGCTTACTGACCTCCCTGCGCCATTTGAGATATCCACTGATCGTAGGATTGCTGCGATTCGACGGTCAGAAACGCCTTCATGCGGTAGTGCGCAAGCCCGCAAAGCTGGTTGCAGACAATCTCGAACTGACCTTCCCGCGAGGGAATGAACCATATTTCGATCGTCATTCCCGGCACCGCATCCTGCTTCACGCGGAAGTGCGGCAAGCTGAAGCTGTGAATAACGTCTTTCGATCGGATTCGCAGCCGG
>DASUFH010000129.1:0-14466 GCA_036274645.1 Terriglobia bacterium | reverse complement strand
AAACTCTCAAACACCCCAAAATCTAACCGTTTTTGCCGCCACAACCGATTCCACGCTTTCCGTGCCGTTCGGTCCGATCGGACTGAATCATCCATCCGCCTCGTATCTGCCCAAGGCTGGGTCTTGTTCGGCGATTCAATTTCCCAATTCATTCACGGCTTCTATGACCGCCCACAATGTTCCGGATTGGCGCCCAGGTTGTCCAATGCCCATTGCCTGTTAGCGATTGTGAAATGTACCTCTTTCATCGTTTGCTCCGTAAAACCGGCCAACGAACAATGAAGAGGTCCATTTCACAATCGATAACAGGCAATGGACATTGGGGGAAGTGGGGAGGGCGGTCTTTGACCGCCCGGTGTTTCGGAGTGAATTCTTGTGACATCAAAGGGGTTCCATCCGGAACGTCGGGCGGTCATAGACCGCCCCTACAAGCAGACGGGGGCTCAAAGCCTTCCCGTTGGCGATGACCGCCGCATTTCTATTCCTGCGTCGAACATTCCGCTTCAACGTCAGTCCGCGCAGCCCCGGCCCCGACGCTAAGCGTCCAGCGGCCGGCAACGAGGGCAAAGCCCGCGGCGAGGGCTGATCCGCAGAGAATGGCCAGCTTGGCCGTGTCGAGCAGTTCGCCGGGGGGGAACGCGAGCTCGGCGATGAACAGAGCCATCGTGAAACCGATGCCACCCACCATGCCCACCACGCCGACGTGGGGCCATTTCACGCCGCGCGGAAGCGTGGCGAGATTCAGGCGCGCGGCGAGCCACGACAGGGCCAGGATGCCGATCGGTTTGCCGAGCGCGAGTCCGCATACGACGCCGATGAAGACCCACAGCGCGTCGCCCGCGAACGAAACCTGTCCGATCGGGACGCCGGCGTTCGCGAAGGCGAACAGCGGCATGATTCCGAACGCCACCCAGCCGTGGAGCTGGTGCTGCAGCCGCTCGACCGGCGAAACCGCTTCTCGACCCGCCGTCTGGACCGTGTCGATACGGCGCAGCAACTCATGGCTGCTGGCTCCCTCATCCGATCGCAGCGACCGGACCTGTTCCTCGGTTTCACTCATGAACGTTTCCGCGCCATACCATGCCACAACCGGCGTCATCATGCCGACAATGACGCCGGCCAGCGTCGGGTGGATTCCGCCCCAGTAAGCGCCGGCCCACACGAGCAAGCCGGGGACCATGTACGCGAGCGAGGCCCGCACCCCAAATACATTCATGACCCGGATGGCCAGCAGGCCGATCAGAAGAGCCACGAATCCGGCCCAGGCCACCTCCGAGGAATAGAAGACCGCGATCACCAGAATTGCGCCGACATCGTCAATCACGGCCAGCGCCAGCAGCAGAACCCTGAGCGCCGGCGCGACGCGTTTTCCCAGCAGTGTCAGCGCGCCCACGGCAAAAGCGATATCGGTGGCCATGGGAATAGCCCATCCCGATTGCGAGCTTCGGCCCGCGTTGAGCGCCAGAAAGATCACGGCCGGCGCCAGCATGCCCCCGACGGCCGCCGCCAGAGGAAGCGCCGCGCGCCGCGCTTCGCTCAATTCTCCGCCATGAATCTCCCGGCGGATTTCCAGTCCGACGAGAAAGAAGAAGACTGTCATCAACCCTTCGTTGATCACGAAATGCAACTCCCGCACGAATGAAAAATCCCCGAACCGGAGTCCGACGGGGGTGTGCCAGAGGTGCTCGTAAGCATCCCGCCACGGTGAATTGGCCCAGACGAGCGCAGCGGTCGCAGCGAGCATCAACACGATGCCGCTGGCGGCTTCGATGGCCAGGAAACGTTCCACCGGCGCGAGAATGCGCCGCACACCGCGGACTGCGGTTCGCCAGGAGCCCGGTGGAGTGGGAGCGGATGGATTCATGACATTGGGATTCGTTGTTCGACCCACACAGCCCTCATCGCAGCGTCAGCGATATTTAACGGTGGCGGCCCGACCATCCGAATACCTGTGGCGTTGATTCGCCACACCCTTGCCAGAGCTTTCATTGTTGGCCGCCGGACTCCCGGCGTCAAGCAGGTCTGTCTGCCCGTGGCAGAAATGTACGAAACCGCCCGGAAACATTCCGTAAGTCCTCTGCGATTCGGTCTCGGTTTTCAGGCTTTGGACTTCTGCCACGGGCTGCTATTCCCGGTAATTCACGAAACTGTCTTCTGAGGTTAACAATTTGAGCCTAACGTTGCTCGCGTTCGGAGTTGGATGGAAGAGCCGCGGACGCGCCAGCGCTTTCACATTTGACTCGGTCTGGCCGAACGGGATCAGGAGAGTCGCCGTGCACAGAGGAAAAGGACGTACTTTTTCGAATGAGGAGCTCTGCAGGATCGTCGGGCTCCTTCATGACACCGACATGTCCGCGTCGGATATTGCATGCCGGATGAGCTGCAGCCGCAGCGCGATCAACGCCGTCAACCGGCGGTTCCGCGTGCGTCAATATGAGGGGCGCCGCCGGCGCTGGATGGTTGCCGCTCCCGGGCCAACCGATCCGCGCAACGCGGCTTCAACACCGATTCAGGTTGGCTGAATTCCGTTTTCGTCCGTTTTCGGCCCCTCGGGCGCGCCAACTGAGCGTCCCGCCAGCGCGGCGCTCATAGAGTTTTAACGGACGATTCACCATTCGTTAAATCCGCTCTCCTACATTGCGGTCTCCCGGCCCGGAACCGAACACGGCGGCCATTTGCCGTGTCCGCCCAAGGGAGGTTCGACCGTCATTGATCCCCGTTTCGTTATTCCCAATTTTGAAAGGAATCTGAAAGATGAGTACTCTGTTGATCCCGAAAAGAGCCGCGTCAAAACGCGCCGGAATGGCTGTTCTGGTTGCGGTTCTGGTGATGGCTCTGGCTGGCTTCTCCCATGTTTTCGCGCTCCAGGGCGGGAAGGACGTCACCCCCGACCACGCGGAGGCCAACTCCGCCTATGAAATCGGACTCTGGGGCGATCTGCCGTATTCGGACGTCCAGTCGAACGTCGGCGTTCCCAATCTCATCGCCGACATGAACAGTCAGAAGCTGGCCTTCTCCGTTCACGACGGCGACCTCAAGCAAGGTTCGAACAGTCCCTGCAACGACGCTCTCTATATCAATTCCATCAACTACCTGAATTCGCTTCAGGCGCCGGCCATGTTTACGCCTGGCGACAACGACTGGACGGACTGTGACCGGGCCAATAATGGCGGCTACAACTCTCGCGAGCGGCTGACGCATGAACGCATCGTGATGTTCGGTTCGCCATATTCGTTCGGACAGCGATTCCTGTTGCAGGAGGTTCAGACGGCGCCATTGTGTATAGGCGTCAACGGGTATGAGGGGTGTGTTGAGAATCGCCGTTGGACCTATGGCCGCGTCACATACGCGACGTTGAACGTCCAGGGCTCGTGCAACAACCTTTGCGACACCGCCCCGGACTCCGTCGAATTTGCCGCCCGTAACGCCGCCAATATCGCATGGCTGAACGAAACTTTCGCGCAAGCGGTTGCCAGAAACTCCGTCGCCATCATGCTGATTACCCAGGCTGATCCGGGATTCGACCTGTCCGACGCCGCGCGCGCTCCCCTGCGTGATCCAAAGACGCTGGTGGAAACTGACGGACAGCCCGACGGTTTTAAGGATTATCTCGTCGCGCTGCGCGAGCTGACGATTGCGTTCAAGAAACCGGTCGCCTATGTTCATGGGGACTCGCATTACTTCCGGATCGATCGGCCCTTCCAGGATGCCCTCGGCCGCCGTCTGGAAAACTTCACCCGCGTTGAAACATTCGGCGACAATGCCCCCAACGGCAACAACGACGTGCAATGGCTCAAGGTGATGGTCGATCCGAAGAGCCGCGAGGTGTTTGCCTATCAGGCGCAGATCGTTCCGGGAAACCGTGTCGCGGTTCCCGCGCCGTAGCGCCATTTGAGCGTGCGTCTGCTTGTCGGGGCGGTCCATGACCGCCCGGTGTTTCGAAGTGAATTCTAGGCGTGCCACCCCGAAACGTCGGGCGGTCATAGACCGCCCCTACAGGCAGACGGAGACCCAAACCTCTCAGTTCCAGATCGCGCGCAGTCCGAAATACGCGGAATCCTTGAAGCGTCGTTGGAGATTCAGAAGGGAAGTGGTGGCGGGATCCGTACAGAAGGTCATGCTCAGAACGACCCGCTCTTCTCCCGGGCCGAGCGGCGTCACGGTGTGATATACCCGCGCGCCTTCGAAAAGCACGAACGTGTTGGGCAGGGTCGGGACAACGAATTCGCGTTTGTTCCGCCGTACCGTCAGTCTGGACGAAGAGAGGCGGCCGCAGGCGGCGTCGTGGTTGACGAGTGAAAGCGCCCGTCGTCACATGCCGCTCCATGGCGTTGAATCTCAGCAGGCCGCGGAATACTCCGGCGCCGTCGCGCCACTTCCGGCGGCGCCGACGTAACAGTAAAAGGACCAGAGTCCGCCCCAGGCCTGGCGCGTCGCGTAAACGCGTTCCGGAAAAAGTTCACGCAGCTGGGAAACATACGGCCGATCGACCGTAACGTGGTTCACGGCCAGCCATTCTGAAAACAGGCGCGAGCCAGCCGCCGGCGGCCCGAAGTCGACTACACCGACGCGTCCCTCCGGCTGCAATTCCGAGCGGGCGCATGACAGCGCCTTCTGCCATCCGGGCATCATGGAAAGGGAATACGAAAACACCACAACGTCCACCTCTCCCCGCCGTACGGCCTGGCGTCCGTATTCTTCGTCCAGCAGCGTAACGTTGTTCCAGCCGGCCCGCGCCACGCGCTCCGCCGCCTTTCTCAGCATGGGCGCCGAACAATCGACGGCGATGACTTCGCCGGAACCCTGCAGCTTTTCCTGAATCAGAACCAGGTTCCTGCCCGTTCCGCAGCCAATCTCCAGCACGCGCTCGCCGGCCTGGATGTCGAGCATCTCGATGATCCGGCGCCGGCCGTACAGAAAGGCCCATCGGGTGGCGTCGTAGAAATGCGCCTGCGCCCGGTAGTAGTTGCTCATCGTCAGCCGGTGGCCGGACGTCCTTTTCAGGTACCGCGGCTTCATGAGGTCACGGTTGCAAAGTGAAAGGACGCGTACGTGCCCACCCGGTCCCGGCGATTCAGCGCCGCCGTCCACACCGGTTCGAAATGCAGACGGCTGGTGGCAAAGTCCGGAAGGTAGTCACAATGAAGCGCCGCGGAACGGTAGATGATCCGCGCCCCGGGTAGCGCGCGCATCATGATGAAGCGCCATTCCTCATTCAGCAGCTCGGGCGCCGCGGAAAGCCAGTCCATGTGGTCCAGCAGCACAAACACGCTGTAACGTTCCGCGGCCGATTGCAGCAGCCGGGTCAGCGTGGTCGTGTAGATCATCACCCGCGCCGCCCGAGACCGCAGCGTCTCGAAATGTTCACGCCGGAGATAGTTCGGGCAGCAATCTTCGGAGTAGTGGCCGTTGATGTAGACGCGCCAGAAATAGTTTTCCCGGATGGGCGTCCGGGTCAGCGCGCTGGCGACCTTCGCTTCGACAAAAGCGCTGACCCCGGACGTTCGTTCGATCTGCCGGATCTGCTCAATCGGCACTCCCAGCATCGACAGCACGCCGGCCGGTTCATCATGAACCGAACCAGAGGAGACCACAAATCCGCCGCGATCCGGTCGCGGTAAAACTCCGATTGCGCATCGAGACTCCCGCATTGCTGGAACTCTTTGAGCGCCGGTTCAAGTCCGCGCTGATTCAGATACCAGCGGATTGCGCGAGCAAACATGCCAGCCGCGCCATGGAAATAGAGGCCGGGCCCCGTCGGATTGAAATAGCCGATATGACGGTCCCAGATCTCGCGCGCCCGCGGCGTCAGGTGTTCACGTAGTTTGTCCCTGTAGAGACGCGCGTGGTCTTGAATGCGTCCCCGGCCGAACATCTCGAAGAACTGCTCGTACGTCAGGTTCTGGATGGCGGCAATCTTGAGCTCCAGCAGAGCGTTCTGGTGGGGGTTGACGTCGACACACGCGATTTCGGCCGGGTCGCTGAGCAGGTAGTCGAGCGCGTTGCAGCCGGCGCTCGTGATCGTCACGATGCGATCGGACCTTCCGATCTGCAACACTTCACGATCGAGCGCGGGATCTTCCCAGCATTGGTTGTAGATCAGATTGCGTGAGTGGACCTGGTTGAAGAGCCAGCGTGAAAACGCCAATCTCATGCTGAAATCCTGCTGCCGGAAAATTGCAGGGTTGTAAACAGACCGTGAAATCTTTCGAACCGCCGTCCCACAGGGGAAGCGTGAACCGCCTCAGGGTTCCATGACCGCCAGAGGTTTGCCACGCTCCAGGTTTCTACCGTCCCTCAGGATTGGCGACCGCCTCAGGGTTCCACAATCTTGTTCCGGATAGCATAGCGAACCAGGTCACTCAGGGAAGTCAGCCCCAGTTTGTGCATGATCGTCGCCCGGTGGGTTTCGACCGTCCGCACGCTGATGTCGAATGCGGCGGCGACCTCCTTGTTGCTCTTTCCCTCGCACAGAAGTTGAATCACTTCCCGCTCCCGGGTGGTCACACGAGGACGCGCCGGCGCCACGGGTTCGTTTCCGTTGTCCAGGTAGTTCGCCAGGATCACATCGGTGATATCGGAAGTGAAGAACGGTTTGTGCTGGAGAAGGGCTTCGATGGCCTTGACCAGATTTTCGTCCGCGTCCGATTTCAGCACGTAGCCGCGGGCGCCGGCCTTGAGAACTTCGCGGACGACTTCCTCGGACTGATGCATCGTCAGGATCAGGATTTCGACTCGGGGATCGTTGCGGAGAATCTGCCGGGCCGCGTCGAGTCCGTTCAATTCGGGCATGCCGATATCGAGAATGGCGACATCCGGTTTCAGCGTGGCCGACATCTCGACCGCTTCCCGCCCGTTTTGCGCCTCGCCGCACACCTCCCAGGCGCGCTGTGACAGCGCAAGCGCCCGCAGTCCGCGGCGGACGATCGCGTGGTCGTCGGCTATGAGGATGCGAGCTTTGGCCATACGGCGACTCCTTCAGGTTGGTTGCCATCGGAGGAATATTGAACTCCGGCAAGCGGCAGTATGGCGGTGACGCCGGTTCCGCTCTCGCTGGAGTGAATGCTCAGGCTGCCGCCGAGTTCCTTCGCCCGTTCGCGCATTTCCATGATTCCAACGCCTGGACTCCCGGCTCCCGAGGGCGCTGCCGCGGGGATACCCCGGCCCTGGTCGCGGATTTCGACGCTGAGGTGCTCCGCGCTCGTTTCGATCCGGATGGACGCGCTGTCGCTTCCCGAGTGGCGGTGGATGTTGGTGAGGCATTCCTGCACAATGCGAAAAACCGTCGTTTCGATATCCCTCGGAAGCCGGTCGAGTTCGGGCGGCAACTCCAGTCGGGTGGTGATGCCGCTGCGCCGCTCGAAACCCGCCGCATACCACTGCAAAGCGCAGGAGAGGCCGACTTCATCGAGCAGAGGCGGGTGCAGCAGGTAAGAAACCGTACGGACCTCGCGAATACACGTATTGGCCAGCGACAACGCTTCATCGAGGGCTTCGCGCGCTTCGTCGCTGTCCCGGCTGCGGGAGCGTTTGATGACGGACAGTTCCATCTTCAGCGCGGCCAGGCTCTGCGCAACCGTTTCGTGCAGCAACCGCGACGTGCGCCGCCGTTCCTCATCCTGCAGGCGCAAGATCTGCGCGGACAGACGATGCAGAGCGGACGTTCGCTCCGCCACCCGGGCCTCGAGTTCTTCATGACTTTCGCGAAGCGCCGCTTCCGCGCGGTTCCGGCTCCGGCTCAAATGGTTGATGGCGGCCGCCACCAGCAGGAACACGCCAAGCCGGACCATCGCGCCGGCGCCCAGCGCGGTCGAAGCTTCGGCGGAGCCGATGTACCGGTCGATAGCCAGGACCGACAGCAAAACGACCAGGAGACCCGGAGTGAGGCCGCCATACCAGGAACTGAACATCACCGCCGCGAGAAACACCACGTAGGAGGTCGTTTCGAGCAGGGGACGGGCGGACAGCGTCAGACCCAGCGCCGCGAGCAGACTGACAAAGGCAGCCACATACCTCGTGGCTTTTCGGTTTGAGTGAATCACCGTTTCGCTTTCGAGGCCAAATTACGTTGGACGCCCACTCGTCCAAATCGTCCTTAGGGAAATTTCGTTTCCGAGTCGATTTCCCCTTCCTGCCTGCATGTAGGGGCGGTCCAGGACCGCCCGACCTTTCGCAGTGGAAATCTTTGATTTCACAGAAGCTCATCCCGAAACGTCGGGCGGTCCTGGACCGCCCCTGCATGCAGGCGGGACCCTCGGTAAAACTACGTAGGGGGCCTTAGGTCTTCGTTTGGGTTCAAAGCCGGGGTTTCGCTGAGAATCGCGTAGCCTGCCTTCCACGTCTGACAGTTCCAGGCAGTCGGAAAACGACTCTGGAGAATGAACAAATGGCAAAAACGGAAAGAGCTTTAAGCATTAATAACCCCGTCCATCCCGAGACTGCGGTCCAGCCTCTCCTCATTCTGGAAAAGCTTCTCATGGACACCATGGATCTCCGCTGGCACGTCCTCCACGCGACGGTACGCGCCGACGACGCCGTAAGCCGGAAAACCCTGGCGCTTTTCGAGCGCATGGCCAGTGAACTCAAAGTCTTCACGGACCGCATCCGGAGACGGCTGGAGTTCTGGAGAATGGCCGGCCCGCGCGCGGAGAAGGGCAGTCAGCGCCCATATTTGCATGTGATCGACGGGGAAGATTTGAATATCCACGAGCAGCTTGAGGCGCTGCTCTGCGGCTACGCCCGCTACGAGCGGAACATCCAGGAAGCCCGGATCAGCCTCGAACGATCCGGAGACATGGAGAGCGTCCGGCTCTGTGACAGCCTGATGGGATCCGTCGAACGCGCCCTGTGCTACCTCGAGATCTACCTGGAAGGACTGGCTCTCAACTACACCGACCCTGGACGCCTGCCGGACTTTCCGGTGGTGTCGGTGGACGCATAATCCCGGAGACAGCGGGGAGGACGACCGGTCTATTCATAGGCCAGGGCTTCAATGGGGTCCAGCCGGGCCGCCTTGTAGGAGGGATAGATTGCCCCGATCACGCCGCTCAAGACGGCCAGAATAATGGCCGTCGCGATCCATGCAGGCGTGAACTCCACGTCCAGCGTCGGGAACTTCCACTGGATGGCTGAAGCGACGCCGATGCTCAGGGCCATTCCGACGATAACGCCGACAGCCGAAAGAACGGCCGATTCCCGCAGGATGACATCCACGATCGCCGCTTTCGACGCGCCCAGCGAGCGCAGAACCCCGATCTCACGCGTCCGTTCCGTGATGGCGGTGTACATGGAGAGAAAGATCACCAGAACGCCGATGCACACCGCCAGAGCCTCGACGACCTGCAGGAACTCCCGCAGTCCCGGCATCGTGTCCGGGGTAATCCGTGAGAGGAAGTCCCGGTAGTCCACGATCACATAGCCGTCGAGCGAGCGCTTCAGCCGCGCGGTCACACCGTCGAAGGCGCCGGGGCTGACGAGCTTCAGGAAGAAGAGAGATACCTTCCCCTCCTGACCCGACATGTCCTGCGCGTCTCCCAACGAGATGAAAATGCGCGCTCCCTTACCGCTTTCGACGATGCCGGCGATTTTCATATCGCGGGTGAGAATCCGCACATGGTCGCCAATCGCAACGTTCTTCGACGTGGCATAACGCTTGTCGACAACCACTTCACCGGGCGCGGAAAATTGAGCGCCCTGGAGATAATGGAGTCCGCCGCTGACCACATCGAAACTTGCCGGCTCGATGCCCCACACCTGCTCGAACCCCTCTTCGGAATTCGTCAGGATGAGAACCGGCGCCGCGGCGCGAACATCCTGCGTTTCAGTGAGCCTGCCGCCCATCTTTTGCGGCATGACGCCATTGAAGATCAGGATCCGGGTTGCTCCGGGGGGCTGAATGAGAATGTCGGCTCCGATTCCGGCCATCCGCCGGGCGTTGTCCTGGACCATACCGGTCGCCAGGCCGGCGATGACCAGGATCAGCGTTACTTCAATGGCAATCGCCAGAGCGCTCACGGCGGTGCGGACCGGCCGGGCGCGGAGACCCGCGAGAATAATCCTTCTCTTCATCGCCTCTAAGACCTTTCAAGCAAGATGCTGGAAACTTTGCCACAGCCCTTTTCTTTTTTCACCAACCATTTCCCTTGCCCCTTCCCATTCTGAAATACGGGGCTGACGTACACGAAGCGTGAGTAACGTCACTGAAGCGCGCATTTCTCGCTTTGGTCAGCTTTGCCTCCGCCTGCATGCAGGGGCGGTCTATGACGCCCGCCCTTTCGGGGTGGAGATCTCTTGATTTCCCAGAAATTCACCCTGAACCGCGGGGCGGTATAGGGAAGCCAGACGCGTAAAACGTCCGCTACCGGCGGCTGTCCTTCTGATCGGTGAGGAAGAAAATGAGGTCGGACTTGGTAATGATGTCGTAGCCGTCCGGCTGCTTCACGAGAATGGCGGTCGTTTCGCGATCCATGCGCTGGACCAGTTCCGTGAGAGAGGTGTCGTCGGAAACGACGGGGAAGGGCTTCTCCATGTATTCGGCCACCGGCTTGGTCCTGGCGTTCGGGTCGAGAATCAGGATATCGAGGATACGCGCCTCGCTCATGCCGCCCACAACTTCGCCGCCTTCGATCACGGGGACCTGCGAGATATCGTGTTCGCGCATCAGGTTGACCGCATCACCCACCGTTATGCCCAGGGGAATCGATACCAGCTTTTCCGCCCGGCGCTCTTTCTCCCGCACGACCTGGCCGGCGCGCACATGCACGACCGGTTCGAGGAACTGGTTTTCCTTCATCCAGTTGTCGTTGTAGATCTTGCTGAGATAGCGCGCGCCGGAATCGGGAATCACGATCACGACCAGACTCTTCTCATCGAGGGGTTCGGCAATCTTCAAGGCGATGTGCAGGACGGCGCCGGACGATCCGCCGGCAAAGATGCCTTCCGATCGGGCCAGCAGGCGCGTCTTGACGAACGCGTCCTTGTCGCTCACCGCGTGGATCTCATCGATTACGGAAAAATCGACATTGGCGGGAAGCTCATCCTGGCCGATGCCCTCCACTTTGAAGGGCTGGATCTGGGGCTTCCGTCCGGTCCTGAACATTTCGGCGAAAATCGAGCCCTGGGGATCGACGCCGATAATGCGAATCAGCGGGTTCCTCTCTTTCAGATAACGGGCGACGCCCGTGATCGTGCCGCCCGTGCCCACTCCAATCACGACGTGGGTGACCCGGCCTTCAGTCTGCTCCCAGATTTCCGGTCCCGTCGTGTGGTAGTGCGCCAGCGCGTTGGCCGGATTTTCATACTGGTTCGGAAAGACGCTGTTGGGAATCTCGCGGCTCAGGCGGAGAGCGACGGAGTGGTAGCTGCGCGGATCATGATGGTCGACCTGAGTGGGCGTCACGATCACTTCCGCGCCGAGGGCGCGCAACGCGTCGATCTTTTCCTGGCTCATCTTGTCGGGCATCGTAAAGATGCACTGGTAGCCTTTGACGGCCGACGCCAGCGCCAGTCCCATGCCGGTATTGCCCGACGTTCCTTCGATGACTGTCCCGCCCGGGCGGACCAGCCCGGCCTTTTCGGCCGCCTCGAGCATCGCAATGCCGATGCGATCCTTCACGCTGCCGCCAGGGTTCATGTATTCCAGCTTGGCGAGAATCGTTGCGCGCGACCCGGCCGCGGCGCGGTTCAATCGCACCAGGGGTGTATTGCCGATCGCCTGAAGAATATTTTCGTACCACATCGCTATTGTGTAATCGTCGGCCGGGGAAGGCGCCGGGGCTGCGCCCGCGCGTCACCGGGACGTCTAAACCTGCGCTCCTTCCGCTCAGTTCTTGCGCCCCACGGCCATGGCCGTACGTTTTAATTCTACGCGCCGGGGCTTCTTGGCCGCAGCAACTGTCACTTCATTGCTGTAGTTTTCCAGCGCGCGGGAAAGCTCGGTCGCCACCAGGCTGCGCAGACGATCCGGCGCCACCACATGCGCGGCGGAACCGAATCCAAGGATCCACGCCACCAACTCCATTTCGCCACCCACATGAAGCTTCATGCGAATGCGGCCGCCGCCGATCTCGCGGCAGCGTTGAGAAGGATGCCAGATGCGGGAGCGCACGTATTCGGCGATCGAGGGGCCAAAGATGATCTCGACGTCAAATGGCGCTTCCTTGACCAGACCGAACGAAGACTCCAGATAGTTTTCGACCGAGAAGTCCTGCGGTTTTTCGAAGCGCTCCTGCAGCCGGTCCAGCGCCTGAATCCGTTCGATCGCAAACGTGCGGATTTCGCGGTATTCCTCCACGTAGCCGAACAAATACATGCCGCCGCGAAAGTGCATCAGACGGTATGGGTGCAGGGTGTAATCCTTGCTCTTCTGGCTGCGCGCGGAGTAGTAGCGCATGCGGATCTTTTCGCTGCCGCCGATGGCTTCCAGCAGAATGCGCACCGTCTGTTTGTGTTCGTCCAGGTCCTTGGGCGCGTCGGCGCGGACGCTGATGGTGGAATCGAGGCTGTCGAGGAACCTGACGTTCTTTTCGGGCAGCGCGCTTTCGAGTTTCTTGAACGCCGACGCAATGTCGCTGGAAAACGGCGGGGTGGCCAGATTCACCACGAGCTTCTTGCTGAAGTACAGCGCGGCAATTTCCGAAAGCGACAGGCTGGCCAGCGGCAGTCCGCGATAGTCGTCGTTGAATTTCCAGTAGACCTTCCCGTCGTAACGCTCGTCATAAAGCGGGAATCCGGCCTCACTCAGCGCCGCCAGATCGCGGCGAATGGTCTTGGTGGAGACGGCGTGTTTGTCGGCAAGGTCGACAATCGTAGTCCAGCGGTTCGTCTCGATCTGTTTCAGAATGGCCCACTGCCGGATCAGCTGAACATTTCGCGCCATCGTTTTCGATTCCTTTCCCCATCCATCCTGTCGAACAAGACGCTCTTCTACGAAGGTCGTGGCGCCATGAACACGAGCACGGCCAGGTCTTCCGCGCCCGCATTCTTCACGCCATGAGGCTCGCCGGGTCGCGCGATAACGGCCTGTCCCTCAACCAGTTCACGCTCTTCGCCCCCGATGTGAAACAGTCCGCGGCCCCGAAGCACGATGTAGACCTTATCGGATCCGGCGTGAGTATGCACCCGCTGATCCTGCCCGGGCTTCAGACAATACACGTCACAGAAACAATTCGCCGAATCAAACAGCGAATTCTTCTGCATCTTCTCGTCGGAATATCGGATGAGATCGGCGAGAATCCGGGTCTCCATCGCGGGCTATTGTAGGGGAAACAGGTCGGGGCTGGAACTTAAACGTTCACAAGACTTCACTCCGAAGTGTGGGGCGGTCTATGAAGCTGTGAAAGAATTGGGGACAGCCTCCGAATTCGGCTGACAAATGCTGCGTTATCAACGCCACCTTCACCGAATTCGGAGGCTGTCCCCAATTCTTTCACCAGCTAGCAGGCCTAACGAACCGCGGGCATCACCGGCAGATGGCCTTCGAAGGCGGATCCCGTCTTGTCGACCGAAATCGGCCGGCCTCGATCCTCGTACGCCTCCAGGAATTTGGGATCCTTATAGGCGCTCGACCGGGTCAGCGATTCCCAGGCAAACAGTTTGTAGTTGCCCGGTGAGATATTGCCGAACGACACCTTTCCGTCCTTGTCGGATGTTCCGGTTTTGAAGAGGTCCAGCCGGTTGCGGTTCTGGGGCGCGAGGAGGACCTGGGCGCCTGAGAACGGCCGGCCGGACTGTTCGACCATGGCTTCGATCTTGGCCTGGGTAAATCCGATCAGCAGCTGAATCGGTGTGCCATCGCTATCCAGTTGGATAACGTCGCCCAGTCCGTCGCTACCTCCGACCAGGCCGCGGGCAACGTAAGAGCCGTTGGGCGCGGTTACGGTCATACGGTAGCGTCCGGGAGAAAGGTTCTGGAAGGTGAACGCGCCGCTTCCATTCTGGTCCATCGTGGCTCTGGCGTCCCGAATGGGCAGGTTATCCATCGGCGCGAGTTCCACGCGAACGGACTGCGCCCGGAAATTCTGCGGGGGATCCCCGTCCATGTAGATCTGGCCGGGAATGGTCAATCCCTGTCGCAAAGCGATGGCATAGTTGTCGATGTTGCCGTAGGTGACTTCAATGCGGCCGTAGCCCGTCAACTGAACGTTGTTGGAGCGGGCCTCGCCGAAGATCACGTAGGATCCGGGATAAACGTTGGCGATCTCGAATGTGCCGTCTTCATTGGTGGAAACGCGCACCGCCTGATTGCCGCCCACGCCGGTCTCTCCGTTTCCGCCGAAGCCGCCGAAGCCGCCGGGGCCGCCGGGACCGCCGGGACCTCCGGGACCTCCGCGTCCGCCAAAATCGCCATTGGTCGGATCGAATCCGCCGCCTCCGGGGCCACCGCGTCCACCCCCGCGTCCACCGCCACCAAATCCCTGGGCCGCGAAATTGTTTCCGCGCCCCCCACCGCCACCGGTATTACCTCCG
>DASUFH010000128.1:0-8719 GCA_036274645.1 Terriglobia bacterium | reverse complement strand
TGCGGCCGCCTGCAGGCCGACCGCGCCGAGAATTATCAAACACACCCCGCCGGTATATTTCCGGAGGTGGCGGTAGTACGCCCCCAAAACTTCCGCAGCGCGGCCTTGACTGAGCTGGCGATCCATCGAGACCAGAGAGCTTAACAGCGGAGGCAAGAGGGGAACCCGGGCCCGCTTCGCCTCAGTGGATTGACGTACAGAAGGGGGCCCGCCTCCCTTGCAGGGGCGGTCTATGACCGCCCGACGTTTCGGGCTGGAAATCTCTTAATTTCACAGGAATTCACTCTGAAACGCTGGGCAGTCATATAGACCGCCCCTACAAGGGACCAAGGGACGGGGGACGAAGAAGACAGGTGAGGGCAGACAATCAGGCGAATTCCTCTCTGTCCCCAATTACCCTTCTACGCGGATCCTCGCATCGGCCACGCGGCAGCCCTCGCCGGGAGCAAACGCGAAGAGGGGATTCAGGTCCAGTTCGCGAATCTCCGGCAGCTCCGTGACCATCTGCGAAACGCGCAGCAGCGTCTCCTCAATCGCGGCAAGGTCGGCCGGAGGATGGCCCCGGAAGCCCTGGAGCAGCTTGAATCCGCGAATGCTCCGCGTCATGTGATACGCGTCGCGATCGGTGAGCGGGGTGATGCGGAAAGCAACATCGGCCAGCACCTCCACGTGGATACCGCCCAGGCCAAATCCGATCAGCGGCCCGAACAACCGGTCTTCCGCGACGCCGACCATCAGCTCGATCCCTTCGGTCATCATCTGCTGGACGAGCACCCCCGCTGATGGATCCGCCCGTCGCACCTCGTCAAACGCGCTCCGGGCTGTTGCGGCGTCGCGAACGTTCAGCCGCACGCCGCCGCTTTCGGTCTTGTGCAATACGCGTTCGGACGCGAGTTTCATCGCCACGGGGAACCCGATTTGTTCGGCGATGCGAGCCGCCTCGTCCGGGGAATGCGCAACTTCTCCGGGGGCTTGCGGAATCCCGAAAGCATCCAGGAGGCGATGGCATTCGTCCGCGGTGAGCCACGTATTACCGCCGCGGGTCGCCAGCGCCTCTTTCACGATGCGCCTACCGTCTTTGGGGCGCATGTCGTTGAAGCCGGGAATGACGCCGGGTGTTTCTCTCAGCCAGTCGGAATACGACGCGACTTTCGAGAGTGCGCGTCCGGCCGATTCCGGAAACGTGTAGACCGGAATCTTTTCTCCATCCACTTCGAGCGGGGCGCCGCCTTCCGAACTCATCAAACAGGTGAGGATCGGCTTTCGCTCGCCGCTGGCGGCGCGCGCGTCCCGGATGCCTTCGCGGATGGCCGCTACAGTGGGCGCGGAACTGGAGCGATCGACCGGAATGTGGATCACGATCACCGCGTCGATCTCGTTGGAGGTCAACACGGTCTCGATCGTCCGCCGATAGGCTTCCGGCGTGGCCGACGCGATCATGTCGACCGGGTTGGTCACGCTGGCGGTTGCGGGCAGAAACACGCGCAGCTTCGCTTTCAGCGTTTCGGAAAGCACGGGAATAACCAGTCCTCCCGCTTCGCACGCGTCCGCGCAGAGAATGGCCGGCCCTCCGGCGTTGGTGATGATGGCCACGCGCCGGCCGCCCATGAGCGGCTGGCTGCCGAGCGCGTTGGCGATATCGAACATTTCGTCGAGACTGTCGGCGCGGATCACGCCGGTCTGGCGAAAGAGCGCTTCGACCGCCACCTCGCTGGCCGCGAGCGCTGCCGTGTGCGATCCGGCCGCGCGGCTGCCGGCGCCTTTGCGTCCGGCCTTCACGGCGATGATCGGTTTGCTGCGGCTCACCCGCCGCGCGATCCGGGCAAACCGGCGCGGGTTTCCGAACGACTCCAGGTACAGCAGGATGACCCCGGCGGATTCGTCCGCTTCCCAGTATTGGAGGAGATCGTTGCTCGAAACGTCAGCCTTGTTGCCGATGCTCGCAAACGTCGACAGACCCAGCCCGCGTTCTCCCGCGAGCGCCAGAATCGCCAGGCCGAGCGCGCCGCTCTGTGACGACATGGCCAGCCGTCCGGGCTTCGGAAAGATCGGAGAAAATGACGCGTTCAGCCGGACCGCGGGATCCGTGTTGAGCAGCCCAAGACAGTTCGGGCCGACCATCCGCATGCCGTAGCCACGGACCTTTTCGACCAGTTCGTCCTGCAGCGTGTGGCCTTCCGGGCCGGTTTCGGAAAAGCCCGCCGTGATGACGATCACGGCGCGAACGCCCTTGGCTGCGCAGTCGTCGATCGTCTGCAAGACGGCGTTGCGCGGCACGGCAATCACCGCGAGGTCGACCTGCTCGGGGACCTCGGCGATCGATGGATACGCGCGAATCGAACCGACGACACCGGCTTTGGGGTTGACCGGATAGACCGCGCCTGCAAAGCCGTTGCGGACCAGTTCATCGAGGATGCGATGGCCAATGGCCGCGGGTTCGCGGGACGCTCCGATTACCGCGACCGCGTTTGGATAGAAGAACGGCCGGATCGACGCCGCGGTCGACAGACGGTCCCGCGTCTCCGACAGCGTGACGCTGGCTTCAGTCGGTACGATGGAAAAATCGACTTCGACCGAGCCGCTTTCGACGTTTTCCGTCGGCGCCAGGCCGGAGTTGCGGAACACATGGATCATGCTCCGGTTATCGAGCTCCGTTACCGCCCAGAAACGCGACAGGCCGTTCCGAATCGCCATGAGCGCCAGGCGTTCCAGCAGCTGGGTGCCGAGGCCCTGTCCCTGAAACCGGTCTTCCACGGCCATCGCGACCTCCGCGGTGCTCTTGTTCTGGACCATGTACGAGCCGACCGCGATGATGACCTCCGTTTCTCCCGACTTCCGGGTGATCACCAGACTGATCTGTTTGAGCGGATCGTGGGAATCACACAGGCTTCGGATGAACTCTTCAGAGGGGCCGGTCAGGGAAAACAGCCTTCGCCGCCGCGATTCCGGCGAAAGCCGGGCAAAGAAATCTCTCATGGCAGGGACATCGTCCGGCGTGGCCCGCCGGACGGCGGCTACGGAGCCATCCCGCATGATCAAGCGTCCGGAGTCGACGGCGTCCTGATACGGCGCCGGCATGTAGAGCGGATGAGATTCGCGCATGGTTAACCCTTTCCAACAATCACCGCATCAACTTCGATGCTGCCCTGCCGGGTGCGAGCGGCGCAATTAAAAATTCCGTCAATTTTGAGTTCTCCCGGGCTCCGGTATCGGCGGCGCCGGACATTCTGTCTGCGGTTCAACGGGGCGAAGGATCGTATGCGACAAAACCTGCAATGAAGCTCCGGCGGCGGCGCGCCCCGTCCGCGTGCGACGGGCCACGGATATCGCCGTTTCATTGAGATACGGCGTCGACCGGCGCTCGTGAATCACGGCGCGTCAAGTGCAGACGTAAAGGTGAATACGCGGTGAAAAGCCACCGCAGCTGGGAGGTAAAAACCATGACAGAACTCAACGTTCAGAAGCGGGAAAACTTCCTGGATGAACTCAAGAAAATGGAAGACCGTGTCATGCGCCGGGCCTATGACATCTTTCGGGGAAACGGCTTCGAGTTTGGAAGGGACCTCGAGAACTGGCTCGCCGCGGAACGGGAGCTCGTTTGGAAACCCGCCATCGAGCTCAAGGAGAAAGACCATCATTTTGAAGTGACCGTCGCGGTTGCCGGTATGGATCCGAAGGACCTCAAAGTCGATGTCACCGCCGATGACCTGCTGGTCCGGGGTGAAATGAAATCCGAAAAAATGGATGACAAGGGGACCGTCCATACCAGCGAGTTTGGGGCTGGATCGTTGTTCCGGGCCATTCGCTTTCCGAAGAAGGTGGACGTGAACAAGGTGACAGCCGAAGTGAAAAACGGCCTGTTGACCGTGACCGCAGCCATCGCGGAAGAAGCGAAAGCGCGGAAGGTCGAGATTCGGGCCGCGTAGCCCGGATCGGCTCGATTGTTTTGCCTCACCTGTCGCTCGCGTTCCTCGCTCCCTCCTCTCCCGCGCTTCGCGCGGGAGAGGAGGGCCTGAGCGAAGCGAAGGCCAGGTGAGGGCAAACAATCAGGCGAACACTCAACTCCGCTTCCACACCTTCAGCGCCTCGATCCAGGTCACTCCCGCCAGAGCCAGAACAACGCATACCGCAAGGTCCCGTACACCCAGAGCGGCAAACTGAAATACTTCGGCGAGCGATGGAACGTAAACAGTGGCCGCCAGCAGCGTCACTGTGCCGGCGGTGATCGCCATGACCGGATAGTTGCGCGAGTGAAGCATCTCGGGAATCGTCCGGGTACGGGATCGATTCGCCCAGATCAGCGCCAGGTTTCCCAGCGCCAGCGTCGTAAAGCTCATCGCCCGCGCTTCCAGCTCGCCATGTCCCCGGTAGAGACTGATCAGAAACGCCGCCAGGGTAACCAGCAGCGACCAGAGCCCCTGAACCAGCGCGGACATAATCGTTTTCCGGTCGAACATGCGCGCGTCCGGATCCCGTGGTGGCCGCTGCATGGTGTGTGGATTTTCCGGCTCCGATTCAAATGCGATGGAGCACGCCGGATCGATCACTAGTTCCAAAAACACGATGTGGAGCGGCATGAGCACGAGCGGCAGCCGGAAGAGGACCGGAAGCATGGACATGCCTGCGATGGGCACGTGCACCGCAAAGATGTACGTCATCGCCTTTTTCAGGTTGTCGTAAATGCGGCGGCCGAGCCGGATGGTGTCGACGATGGATGTGAAGTCGTCATCGAGCAGCACGAGGGAAGCGGCTTCTCGCGCCACGTCGGTCCCGCGTCCACCCATGGCGATTCCGATGTGCGCGGCCTTCAGCGCCGGCGCGTCGTTCACGCCGTCGCCCGTCATGGCGACCACCTCCCCATTGGCCTTGAACGCCTGGACCAGCCGCAGCTTCTGCTCGGGCAGCACGCGCGCAAAAATGTTCACGCCGCGGACCCGCGCGATGAGTTCCGCATCCGGCAGGCTGTCGAGTTCGGCGCCCGTCACGCTCTGATCCGGATTCCGCAGGCCGATCTGCCGGGCGATGCTGTGGGCGGTGATGGGATAGTCGCCCGTGATCATCACCACGCGGATTCCCGCCCCATAACATTCATTGATGGAGGCGGGAACTCCGGGCCGAACCGGGTCTTCGAGGCCGACCAGACCGAGGAACTCGAACGGAAAATCGTGCTGCGAATCGGGAAGAGACTCCCTGCGGACACTCGCGCGCGCCACACCCAGGATGCGCAGGCCCCGATCGGCCATGGCCTGGATCCGCGGAAGCAGCTCAGCCAGGGGAATCCGGCAGAGGCGCGCGATGGCTTCCGGCGCGCCTTTGGCGAAGACTTCGTGTTCGCTGTCTCCGCGGTCCAGCACGCGGGACATCGCGAGCAGCTTCGCGGACAGCGGATATTCGCGAACGAGCGTGTTGGCGGCCGGAGGGCCGCCCGGCAGTGTGGCGGCCTCGTGCAGCGCGCGCTCCATCGGATCCACGGGATTCTCGTTGCTGGCCAGCATCGCCGCGCCGAGAACCTCGGCGCGATCATGGCCGGGCGCCGGCTGAACGTCGCGCACCGCCATGCGGTTCATCGTCAGCGTGCCCGTCTTGTCGACACAGAGAACGGTTGCCGCGCCGAGCATTTCGATGGCGGCAACGCGGCGGGTCAATACGCCCCGTTTCGAAATGCGCCATGCGCCGATGGCCAGGAATACGGTCAGGACGACGGGAAACTCTTCCGGGACCATGGAAATGGCCAGCGCCAGACCGGCGAGCATGCCTCCCAGCCAGCTGCCCCGCGTCAACGCGTAGATTGTGGCGACAAGGACGCAGAGGATCAGACTCAGGGTCGCGAAGACCCGGACAACCGACCGGGTTTCACGCTCGAGCCTCGTGCTTTCCGAGCCGATCGTTTCCAGGGTCTTTCCGAGCTTGCCGATTTCGGTTTTCGCTCCCGTCGACTGAACCACGGCCAGGGCGGATCCCTGGACGACGAGCGTCCCCGAAAAGACCGCCGGGATGTCGTCGCCACCCGGCCGCGGCATGGGCGCGTGACCGTCCCAGGCGGACTTGCGTACCGGCACGGTCTCGCCGCTGAGCAGCGATTCATCGACGGTGAGATTGACCGTCGAAATGACGAATGCGTCGGCCGGAACACGGTCGCCTTCAGCGAGCACAATCAGGTCGCCCGGAACCACCTCCCGCCCCGCGATCCGCCGCCGTTCGCCTTCCCGAATGACCAGCGCGCGCGGGCTCGAGAGATCGCGCAGCGCTTCCAGCGTCCGTTCGGTCTTGCGTTCCTGGTACAGCGTGATGCCGATGACCAGAAAGATCGCGCCCATGAGCGCGATGGTTTCCTCAAGCGCCCCCAACAGGAAGTACACGAGTCCGCTGGCGATCAGCAGAAGAAACATCGGCTCGCGCAGCACACCGAGAGCAATGCGCAGATTGCTCTTCGGTTTCGCGGCCGGAAGCTCGTTGGGGCCTTCCTGCCTGAGACGTTCGGCAGCGGCGACGTTCGAAAGTCCAGTGATCTCGATGTGAAAAGTCTCCGGTGTCGGATAAAGCGGACGGGCCAACTTCCTTCCCCGCTTGTCCATTGTCCGCTGGCTGCGGTCGATTGTTAATTGAACTTCTTAGTTGTTCGTTGGTCCTTCGGACGCTTGAATCAAGAGACAATCCAGCCCTCTTCGTCCGTCTGGAATTATCCTATAAGCATGATCGCCATGATCCTGCGTCAGCCCGGCCGTCCGCTCGAGCGCGCCATTGTGCCCGATCCAGAGCCAACCGCGTACGAAATCCTCGTCCGCATTGCAGCGTGCGCGGTCTGCCGGACCGATCTCCATGTGATCGATGGCGAACTGCCGCATCCGAAGCTGCCGCTGATCCCCGGACACGAGATCGTTGGACGGGTGGTCGCCCTGGGTCGCGAAACATCGCGGTTCGGGCTGGGCGATCGGGTCGGCATCCCCTGGCTGGCCCTGACCTGCGGCGCCTGCCGATACTGCAGGGCGGGAATGGAGAACCTCTGCGACTCTCCTGAATTCACGGGGTATACCCGCGACGGCGGTTATGCCGAGATGGTCTCGGTGGACGAGCGGTTTGCCGTTCGCCTTCCGGACGCCTATGCCGACGCTGAAGCCGCGCCTCTGCTCTGCGCCGGCCTGATCGGGTACCGATCGCTCGCAAAAACCGGCGACGCCAGTCGAATCGGCATCTATGGCTTTGGCGCGGCGGCTCACGTGATCACGCAGGTGGCGGTGGCTCAGGGGCGTGAAATCTATGCCTTTACGCGGCCGGATGATCTCGAGGGACAGTCCTTCGCCCGGTCGCTGGGCGCCTCGTGGGTGGGATCATCCACCGAACCGCCTCCGGATGAACTGGATGCCGCGATCATCTTTGCGCCGGTGGGCAGTCTTGTTCCGGCAGCCCTTCGCGCGGTGCGGAAAGGTGGCATTGTGGTGTGCGGCGGCATCCATATGAGCGATATTCCCCAGTTTCCTTATGAACTGCTCTGGGGTGAACGCACGGTCTGTTCAGTGGCCAACCTCACGCGAAGAGACGCCCAGGAGTTCATGGGGATTGTTTCCGGCGGCCTGGTCCGCACCCACGTGGAAACGTTTCCGCTTTCTTCCGCCAACGAAGCGATCAGCCGGTTGCGTACCGGCCAGCTGACCGGCGCCGCGGTTCTGATATCCCCGTCGTAAGGTTTTGCACACGCGCGTTTGTTGGTTCCCGCCTGCTTGTCGGGGCGGTCTATTACCGCCCAACGTTTCAGGGTGAACTTCTGTTAATTAAGTCAGGGATGTCCATTCCTAAACGTCGGGCGGTCGCCTATTTCAAGAAAGACTGGGTAGCGACGATCTCCGCCAGCCGGCAGTAGTGCCACTGCTGATCGGCCGGCTTCCAGGTCCCGTTGGCGTAGTTGCTGCAGCTGTCGGGTTTCGCCAGCGGATACTCTTCCAGCGGATCCTTGATCAGGTTGAAGAACTCGCACGAGTTCTGTCCCACCTTCTCGTTGCAGATCACCTTGTAAGTCGCGTTCCGGGCGCCCACCTGCCGGCTGCTGTTCGTCATCAGGTTCAGCGACTCCGTCAGCAGGAAACCCTGATTCGGGTCTCGCACGGTGGTCTTCTTATCGAAGAGAATCGGACCGAGCGAAACCCCGTCGACCGGCTGCATTCCGTTTCCTTCGCGATTGGAAACCTTTTCCGGCGACTTCAGTCCCGCCAGGTTCAGGATGGTCGGGAACAGGTCGACCACGTGGACATAGTCATTGTTCCGGCTCGCCGCCGGAATTCGCGGTCCGCGGATCGCCAGCGCGACGCGGGCGCCGCTTTCATAGGCGGTTCCTTTCCCACGACCTTTCCGGGTGATGTACATATTGTCGATGAAATCCAGGTTGCGCCGGCCGTACATCGGCGTTCCGTTGTCGCCCAGAAGGATGACGTAGGTGTTGGGATCGAGACTGTCGACCTTTTCGAGGAGCTTGCCGAGGATCGTATCGAGCGCGTTGGTCATGGCGCGCATCTGCGCTTCACCACTGCATGACCCGGTGTTCATCGATCCGAACTGACCGCCACACTTCTTTATCTCGTTGGCGCTGGTCTCATCGAGGGTGTCGGCGTTGGGTATGGCCATGGCGCTCGGCTGTTGTTGCGTTGTGGCGTGCGACAGATTGAACGCCAGCCAGGCAAACCAGGGCCTGTCCGGGTTCGCGGATTCCTGAGCGGTGATCCATTCC
>DASUFH010000127.1:0-36708 GCA_036274645.1 Terriglobia bacterium | reverse complement strand
GCCAAACTGAAATGCCTCGGAATCGCCCGCTATTTTGCCGGGGCCTATTCCTGCCGGCGCCTGGGATTCTGGAAGCCGTCGCCATTTCCACTTGCCGCGGTCCAGCGCGACTTCGGCGTGCGGCCCGCCGAGCATCTCCACATTGGCGACCGCGTGGACACCGATGGAGAAGCCTGCGCGGCCAACGGTTGCTACTTCATGCCCATCGATCGTCTGCCCAGGCCGTGGACGGTCTTCAACGCGATCTGCGCCACTTCAGCGTTCGAACAGGAGGAACTTCCATGAATCCCGAATCCATCACGCCCGCCGCCGTCGATCTGCGTTCACGCGAGGGAATGCTGACGTTGCGCGCCATCCGAAAAGTGATTCCCGCAGAATGTCTTCATCCTCACGCCGTGCGCTCCTGGTGGGCGCTCATTCGCGTGACAGGAACGGTGGCTCTTTCGGTTATCGCGTTGTCGTACCTCGACGCCACGGATGGCCGCGCTCTGATATGGCAGGCGCCGGCAATGGCGGCGGTGTGGATCATCTATGGATGGGCGCTGGTTGGCCTTTTCGTGATCGGTCACGACTGCGGTCACGAGTCGTTTTCGCGGCGGCGCTGGGTCAACACGCTCGTCGGACATCTTTCCATGGCGCCGCTGGCGAACGATTTTCACGCCTGGAAACTTTCGCATACCCATCACCACGCCTACACGCTGCTGCGCGGCCAGGAGGTGGACTGGGCCTCACGGCTGTTAACCCGGGAGGAATACGAAAAGCCGGGAACGAAGCCCGGCTGGATCACGCGGTTGGGATATGCGCTGCCTTTCGGCGTTGCCATCTGGATCGGATGGAACATGATCAATCGTGGATTCGCGATGCGGACCGCGATCGATCCCCGGACGCTGGCCAAAGAGAGAGGCCGGCTGATCACATCGAGCGTCATCATGAGCGCGATGGTCCTCGGCATCTATGGCGGCCTCTGGAGCGCGTTCGGCGTATGGGGGATGCTCAAGTTCTACGGGATTCCCGCCGCCATTGCCGCAGCGACCGGCTCGTTGATTATCACGATCCAGCACGCCAGCGAGGACAGCCTCATTTATGACCGCGAAGAGTGGACGCCGCTGCGCGGCCAGATGGTTTCCACGTTTGATGTGCGCTTTCCCCGGTGGATGGAATGGCTCTGGTTCGACATCAACACCCACATTCCGCATCATCTGGCGCCGGCCATTCCCTGGTACCACCTGAAGCGGGCCGCTCCGCCATTGCGCAAGGCATTTCCCGATTGGTACCAGGAGCGGCGATTCGGCTGGAAGCATCTCGCCTGGTGGCGCCGCACGCCTTTCCTGAAGAAGGTCGCCGGGAAGGGCTACTACACGCTCGACTCCCGGCCGGCCGGCCCCGGCGCCTCGAAAGCCCGCGCGCGCTGGGCCAGCCGCGCGGTGACCGTCGGCGCCGTGCTGGTGGCGATGGGCACCCTCTTCGTTGAGCCCTCCGGCGTCTGGGTGTATCTGGCCGACATTCTCCTTCGCACGTATGCAATCTTCGTGGGGACGGTCATGGCGCACGAAGCCGTGCATGGTCACATGGCCCGCGACCGAAAGGCGAACTCCTGGTGGGGCCGCCTGGCGCTGTTGCCGTCGATGGTTCCGTTTGGAAACTTCCGGAAGACGCATCTGTTGCACCACGCGTTCACGAACGTTCCCGACAAGGACCCGGACTACTTCGTGCGCCACCGGCATCCCATCGAGATTCCGTTTCGCGCGCTCGCGATGCCGCACCAGTGGCTGTTGTGGCTCTGGCGTCGCGGGCGCGTAGACCGCGCGCACATCAGAGATCTGGCGTTCAACTATGCCCTCATTGTCGCGGCGTACGGCTCGCTGCTGTGGTTTGTGAGTCCGATGCGGCTGCTCGTGGGGATGGCCCCGGCACTTTTCCTCGTCTCCATGCTGCTGTGGCATCCGTTCGCGTACAAGACCCATGAGGGATTCCGGACCGGCGACCTCGGGGAGCGGTCGCACAACTACTATGGACGGTTCATGTACTGGTTCTCGTTCGGACTCTCCGCGCACCGGACGCATCACCTGCAGCCGCAGTTGACCTGGCTGGATCTCAAAGCTTCCGTCGAGCCCGATCCGGAAGGCGGTCCGCTGCGCCGCGTTTTTGCGAGGCGAGACAGACCGGCGGCGGCCGCGTCATGACACGGCTTTCGACGCTCGACTGGATCCTGTCATTGGCCGATCATGCGGACTTTGGCGTGATCCTGCGAATGAACCGGACGCCCTTGCTGGAAGCCCTGCGTTCCGGTTCGCGCAGCGCGCGGAGGCGATATCCGGTATCGGACTCCTGCATCTCGGGCCGGTATTGGAAGCCCGCGCCGGCAGAACTCGACGGCGTGAGGGAGGCCACGTCAGCCGATCCGGATGCCGAGGCGCAGGCGTTCCTGGATCGTCCGCTGGATCCGCATCGCGAGGCGCCAATCCAGCAATTCATCGCGCCGGATCGCTTTGTGGTGACCCGCGCGCATCACGCCGCGGCGGACGGCTTCAGCGTGGGGATGTGGCTGCGGCGTCAGTTTCGCGTGGCGCTGGGCGTGGATGCGTTTTCCGCCGGAGATGAGCGGCAGGAACCCCTCCGATTGCGCGCCTCCCACCCACACCCTCGTCCCCAATCCGCCCAATCCATCCGGCAGCGCTCTGCTGAATCTGGCCGGCAGCGTCAGGAGCCGCGATCGCAGGCGCTGTGGACCGAGAAGGACGCCGGACCATTCAAACGTCGCTGGATGACTCTTGAGCTGGCCGATACGTTTTCCTCGGCGGCGCTGGCCGCCGCAGCCCTGCGCGCCGTGGCATCGTGGAACGAAATGCACGGCGCGCCATCGTGTGGAATGAGTCTCTGGTTGCCGGTGAACATCCGCGATCACCGTGCGCCGCGCTTCGGCAACGGGACGAGCCGCATTCGCATCCGGTCCGCCGGCGGACTGGAGGACGTCCGCAGGAAAATCCATCGGGGGCTGCGCCACGCCGAATGGAGTGTCCCTGCGGATCCGTGGGTGGCGCGATTGCCGCTTGCCATCGCCTCGCCGCTGGCGCGGCTTTACCTCGACAGGCCCTGGGCGGACATGGGTTCTGTGGTGTTTTCTCATATCGACCGGTGGAGCGGCGCCGGTGACAACGTTTTCGATGGCGTCGACAAGATCGAATTGATCGGCCAGTTGCATCGACGTCTGCCGCTGGCCATCAACGCCGCGACCCATCGGGGCAGAACATGGATGACGTTTACTTACGATGCCGGCCGCCTTTCGCCGGCCGACGTGGATCAGTTCGCCGATCTGTATCGGGCGCGGTTATGAAGGGAATGCGGGCAAGCAGGGACCGCGATCGACGCCTCAGTCCTCCGGCGATAGTTCCCGGGCAAACAGGGGCCTCTCTCCTTTTCTTTCTTATTCGCGGTGCCGTCAACTTGCTGGGCCTGGCTTGCGCCGGCGCTCATCGCATTCGTATGGCGGTATTTCCATGGACCCAGTGTTGGCTTCGGTGGCGCTACAGGATTCGCGACGGCACGCGGATTCGCTCCTACGGTCCGGAGGTCGAGCGCGATATCCGGCGAGCCGCAGCCCGGCGCCGGACCCCAATCTGGGCCGAAACCTCGGGATCGACCGCCACGCCGAAACGCATTCTCTACACGCGATGGCGCGTTTTGCTGACGAAATGGACCTTCATTGAAGCGTTCGTCCGGGTCTATCGCGCTTATGGAGGCGGACTGGCGTCAACGCTCTATGTGTTTCGGCCGTTCAGGCATGACCGTTCATTGACGTCCGCGCTGGTGAAGGAACGCGGTGTCCCTTCAAGAATCTCGCTGGCGCAGGCGCCCTATCGAGCCGAAAGCGATCCAGCGATCCAGGCGCTTGAACGGCGCTACGGCGCCACTGCCGTTCGGCTATGGATCCTCGCGCTTTCGAATCCCGGCGTTCTCTACGGCACGAACCCCTCGACACTCTGGCTCTTCTTCCATGAAGTGGCGACCGAGTGGGACCGGAGTCGTCAGTTCATTGTGGATCTTTCACGCCGGCCGGACCTGTTCGACCCCGCCGTTCACCGCGTTGCCGCGCGTCTGGCGGCGCCGGGCGGCGCGAATCGCATCAGTCAGATTGCCGGTTCTCCGGTTCCGCTGCCGCCAAGTATTTTCGCGCCCGCCGCCCATATGGCGATCTGCTGGACGGGAGGTCACGTGAGGCCGTTTGTCGACCGACTTCGCCGGTACCTGCCCGATGATCGCTACCGGATCGTGCCGATGTATTCGATGTCGACGGAAACCGTTGAGACCATCGTTCACCCTTCGCGTGAGGAGCCACGGTTTCTCCCACTTGCCCCGGGTGTGCTGTATGAGTTCCTGCACGTGGACGCGTCCGATGCTCCCGAGAACCTCAAAATGCCGGCGGATCTGGTGGTGGGCCAATCCTATGTCATGGTGGTCAGCGACGCTTTCGGATTGCGGCGGTATCGGACCGAAGATGTCTTCCTCTGTATGGGCCTCGTGCGTGGTCTCCCGGATTTGCGGTTCGTCGGCCGGCGCCGTCTCGAATACTCATTCACCGGAGAAAAACTTTCCTCCGCGCATCTGGAGGCCGTGTTTACGCGGCTGCGCAATGAGACGCCACTGATTTCCGCCGAAGCGATTCTGGCGTGTGTTCCTTCTCAGCCGCCAGGGAGCGCATTGCCCCACTACAAGATTGCCGTCATGGACGCCGGCCCTGCCGAGGCGGGGACGGATGATCTTCTTGCGCAACAGTGCGACGAGATGATCCAGCAGGAAAACGTCGAGTACCGATACAAGCGGCGGTCCCGACGTCTGGGCGGCATTCAGATTGTCCGCATGTCTCCCTCCGATGTGGTGGCGCGGCTCACCGGATCTCCAGCCGCCCTGGATGGCCAGTTCAAGTTTCTCCCACTCTACGGCAGGTTGTGGGAGCAACTGCCGGGCGCGGGAGAGATCAGCTGACGATGAGGTTGAGGATCCTTCCGGGCACGTACACGCGTTTGCGAATGGTCTTTCCGTCGAGATAACGGCCGATCTGCGCATCGGCGGCGGCCATCGAGGCCACCTGGTCTTCGGTTGAATCCGCTTCGACCCGGATTGTGCCGCGCAGTTTGCCATTGATCTGCACCGCGATCTCGGCAACCGTCGCGGTTGTGTACGCTTCGTCCCAGACCGGCCACTTCTGATGAAAGATTGTGGGTTGATGGCCAGTCCGCTGCCAGAGTTCCTCGGCAAAGTGGGGAGCGAAAGGCGCCATCGCGATCAGGAACGCTTCAACGGTTTCGCGATCGGGCGGTTCAGGAATCGCCGTGACGGCATTGATGAATTCCATGAATGCGCTGACGATCGTATTCATCCGGAGCGATTCGAGGCGCTCGGTGACGTTTTTGACGAGGCGGTGCCGTTCGATGAGCAATTCCCGCATTGGCGCTTCCGCCCACTTGCCGTTGTGGATCGACACCCAGTGCCACGCGCGCTTGAGAAAGCGGTGGACGCCTTCGATGCCTTTGTCATTCCATTCGGCGTCGAGTTCCGGTGGGCCGACGAAGAGTTCATAGAGTCGAAGCGAATCACAGCCGTAATCCTGGACCAGGTCGTCGGGATTGACGACGTTGCCCTTGGACTTGGACATCTTCTCGGCTTTGCCGCTCTTGCCGATGTAAGTGATCATGCCCTGATTGAACAGGCGCTTGAACGGCTCCTCAAAATCGACCACGCCGATGTCGAAGAGAAACATCGTGAAGAAGCGCGCGTAAAGAAGATGAAGAATGGCGTGCTCGACGCCGCCGACGTACATGTCGACCGGCAGCCATTTCCGGCCTTCTTCAGTGATGAGCCTGTCTGTCGCGTGCGGCGACGCGTAGCGCAGGAAATACCAGGACGATCCGGCCCACTGGGGCATCGTGTCGGTTTCGCGCTTGCCCGGTTTGCCGCATCTGGGGCAAGGCGTATTTACCCACTCGCTGATGGCGGCGAGGGGCGATTCACCCGTTCCAGTGGGCTGATACTGCTCCACTGCAGGCAGCCGTACCGGAAGGTCTTTCTCGTCGACGGCCACAGGCCCGCAGTCCGCGCAATGCACAATGGGGATCGGCTCGCCCCAATAGCGCTGCCGTGAAAACACCCAGTCGCGGAGTTTGTACTGGATGGCCGCGCGCCCGAGCCCCTGAGATTCGAGCCAGGCGACAATTTCCTTCCGGCCCTGGGCCGCGGGACGCCCGGTGAACGCGCCGGAGTTTTTCATCGGACCGTCGCCCGTGTAGGCTTCTTTTCCCACGCCGTCGGTCGATCCGATGACTTCACGGATTTCGAGATCGAAGGTCTTTGCAAACGCATAGTCGCGCTCGTCGTGCGCCGGAACGGCCATGATGGCGCCGGTGCCGTAACCCATCAGGACATAGTCGGAAATCCAGATCGGAATCTGTTCTCCATTCACCGGGTTGATCGCCATGGCGCCGGTAAAGGCTCCGGTCTTTTCGGTTTTAGCGGCGCGGTCGACGTCGGATTCGCTGCGAGCCTTCTGGATATACGCGTTCACCGCCGCTTGCTGCTCCGGGGTTGTGAGCTGCGGCACGAGAGGATGTTCCGGCGCCAGGACCATGTAGGTGGCGCCGAAAAGGGTATCCGGCCTTGTCGTGAAAATCTCGAGGGGATGCCGGCTGCCATCGGCGGCGATGGCGCTGAAGGTCACATGAGCGCCTTCGGAACGGCCGATCCAGTTGGTCTGCATCGTTTTGACCTTCTGGGGCCAGTCGAGCTGGTCGAGACCGGTGAGCAGGCGGTCCGCATAACGGGTGATGCGCAGCATCCACTGGTTCATCTCCCGCTTCGTCACGGTGGTTCCGCAGCGCTCACAGACTCCGTTGACGACGTCCTCGTTGGAAATGCCGGTCTTGCAGCTCGGACACCAGTTGATCGGCATGTACGTCTTATAGGCAAGGTCGCGCTTGAACATCTGGACGAAGATCCATTGCGTCCATTTGTAATAGTCCGGATCGGTCGTGTTGACTTCGCGGGACCAGTCGTACATTGCGCCGATTTCGTTGAGCTGGCGCTTGAAGTTCTCGATGTTCCGCCTGGTCCCGACGCTGGGCTGGATTCCCTTCAGGATGGCGTCGTTTTCGGCCGGAGAACCGAACGCGTCCCAACCCATGGGATGGAGAACCTTGAAGCCCTGCAGCCACTTGTAGCGGGACCAGCAGTCGGGCAGCACATAGCTGCGCCAGTGACCGACATGGAGCCCCGAGCCTGAGGGATAGGGAAACATGTCGAGGCAGTAATACTTCGGCCGCGGGTCGTCGTCGCGCGCTTCATGTAGCCGGTTGGCCTTCCAGTATTCCCGCCATTTGGGCTCGATTTCAGTATGGCTATAAAGTTCCTCAGACATGGTTTAGGGATTATAGCCGATAGATTTCAGGAGGATCCGGCGGCCTTTCCTTTGATTGACTTTGGGCGCCACTGAAATTACCATCGGACCATCAAAAAAGGCGAAACGGTTCCGTTTGATTACCGTCACGCGTTTGCAAAGAGGGGGCGCCTGATCGATGGTGATGCGAGGCATGGTTTGGATGCTCATGGTTGGCTTCCTTGCAGGTGGACTGCTGATTGCGGTCGAATCCAGCGGCGGACAGGCGAGTCCAGCTGCGTTTCGCGCTCCCCGCACGAAAGACGGTAAGCCGGACCTTAATGGCTTCTGGCAGGCCATCAACAGCGCCAACTGGGATATCACTCCACACACAGCGGCCCCCGGGCCGAACACGCTTGGTGAACTGGGTTCGATCCCGCCCGGGCTGGGAATTATCGAAGGCGGCGGACAGCTGCCGTACCTGCCGGAGGCCCTGACTAAACAGAAGGAGAACTTCGAAAAGCGCTGGAAAGAAGATCCCGAGGCGAAGTGTTATCTGCCGGGCGTGCCTCGCGTGATGTACATGCCATTTCCGATTCAGATCATTGAAAGTCCGCAGATGATCATGATGATTTCGGAATACAAGAGCGCCCTGCGCACGGTTTTCATGGAGAACCACAAGAAGGCGCCGGCGGACAGCTGGATGGGCTGGTCCAACGGAACCTGGGACGGCGAGACGCTGGTGATCGACAACACCGGCTTCAACGATCGCAGCTGGTTCGACCGGGCGGGCAATCACCACAGCGACTCGCTGCACGTTGTCGAGCGCATTACGATGACGGACATCGATCACCTGAACTACGAAGCCACGATCGAAGATCCGCAGGTGTTTTCCAGGTCCTGGAAGATCAGCATGCCGCTTTATCGCCGCAAGGAAAAGAACATGGAGATCCTGGAGTATCGCTGCGTGGAATACGCAGAGGATCTGGTTTACGGACATCTTTATAAGGATCCGATCAAGTAGACACGGCCGTAGAGGAGGTTCCCGATGAGTCATCGATTGATAGCTGCGACGGGCGGTCTGGCCATCGCTCTGGGTGGAGCTGTGGTGATGATGTGGCCCGTGCGGCTTGCGGGACAGGCCGACACGTCCAGGACGGTGTCGGCGACGACGTCTTCAGCGAACTGGAAGGCGCCGCGAACTCCTGACGGGCAGCCGGAGATTCAGGGGTACTGGACGAACAACACCTATACTCCGCTGGAGCGGGCGGCCAACGTCAACAAGGAATTCTTCACGAAGGAAGAAGCGGAAGCCGACGCCAGGCGCAGAGCCGCACAGGAAGCCACGCAGACCACTCCAGGAACAACCGGGGACGTGCACTATGACTTTACCCAGTTTGGCCTGGACAGGGGCCAGGGGACACGGGTGGAGAATCTCCGCACCTCGTTGATCATCGATCCTCCGGATGGCAAGCTCCCGGCGCGTTCCGCGGAATTTACCGCGCGGGCAAACGCGCGCCGCACACCGCGCGCGCCCGGCGGGCAATATGACACCGTCAAGAACATCCCGATCGGGTCCCGGTGCATCATCGGCGGAGTCGGCCAGCCGATGCCGATGTTTCCTCAGGGATATAACAGCAACTACCAGATCGTTCAGGGTCCCGGCTACGTGATGATTCTCTATGAGAATATCGGCGATATCCGGATCATTTCACTCAACGGCGAGCCGTTTCCTCCAAAAGAGGTGACCCAGTGGATGGGGATTTCCCGTGGTCATTGGGATGGCGACACGTTGATTGTCGAGACGTCGAACTTCAACGAGCGTATTGAAGGACGCAACGCGGCGATCCAGGGCGTGAGTTCCGATTTCAAGCTGATCGAACGATTCAAGCGGACCGGGCCCAACACGATGATGTATGAGGCCACGATCGACGATCCGTCTTCATATGCGAGTCCCTGGACCGCGCAGGTTCCATTCGCCATGATGGACGGGCCGATATTTGAACCAGCCTGCCATGAAGGAAACTACGGCATCGCGAATACGCTGGCGGGCGCCCGGCTGGCCGAGAAACAGGCCGCCGAAAATCCGGCTGCGGCCCAGCCTGCGGCGGCTGACCAGCGCGGCGCCGCCGCAGCGCCGCGAGGGGGCGCTGGTGGACAACGTGGCGGTGGCGCGCGCGGTGGAGCCCGCGGCGGCGCTCGCGGAGGAAATGCTGGAGGTAATCAATGAGACGCCTGCTGATTGTGACGCTGGCCGGACTGGGACTGCTGGCCGGGGTGTCGGCGCCGTTGTGGGCGCATCACGCTTTTGCCGCGGAGTTCGACGTCAACAAGCCGCTCAAGCTGAGAGGCACCCTGAAGAAGTGGGAGATGATCAATCCGCACTCCTGGTTCCATATCGAGGTCAAAGGTGATGACGGAAAGTCGATCGAATGGATGGTCGAAGGCGGCAGCCCGAATCAGTTGATCCGGGAAGGCGTCACGAAAGAGACCGTGCCGATCGGAACCGCCCTGGTCATCGACGCCTACCAGGCGAAAGACGGCACCAACAAAGCCGTCGGCCGAGACTTTGTCCTTCCCGACGGCAAGCGTCTGTTCCTCGGCGGCTCCGCGCCCGAGGCGCCTAAATAGACCGGCTGGATCGCTGAAGGAGGCCGGCAAACAATCCGGCTTTAGTTTCCAGCGATCGGATACGTTGCGGTGAGGTAGTCCACCGCCGTGACGATCTGGGCCGCATTCAGTGGGGCGCCGCGATCCACCATGGACCGCACCAGATTGTCCCAGTCGGCCCTGGACAGCCGCTGCTCGGCAACCGGGGTGAAGTCGTGGCAGGTGCTGCAGGCTTCCTCGACCAACTGCCTGACGCCGTAATTGGCGGCCAGGTATTCGGCGACGGCGGGAGCGTCCTCTTTTTTCAGGGCCGATCCCTTGTCGATCATCGACTGTACCAGGCCCTCCCATTCGGGTCTTGTGTAACGGAGGGAGGCGGCGAGATCCAGATCGTGACACACCGTGCATTCCTTTTCCGCCAGATCTTTGCCTTTCTTTTGAATCTGTTCGGCCGCCGTTTTCGCCGATTCGGACGAGGCGCTTCCGGTCTGGCCCTGTCCGGCAACCACGAGCCCGGCGAGAAGGACTGGGACTCCAAACATTGCGCCCTTGAACATCGTCGACCTCTTCATCCTCGAACCCTCCATACGGGGAATTGCCCAAAAACAGGCTCGGAATTGTACCTCAGGCTCCGCTCTTCGGAAACGGCACGGCCGCCTGACGGGGGGAGGAGAGTTCCCCACTTAATCGTTAATTGTTGGCTGTTCACCATTAACTGTTTCACTTAATGGCATTGGTCCTTCCGTTGACTGATCGAAGAACGCCGCAATTTGCCAACCGATCAGGGACTAATGCCACCAACTGAAACAGTTAATGGTGAACAGCCAACAATTAACGATTAAGTGGGGAACCCGAAGCCCTCGGGCCTTCTGCTGCCCCGCCTGCCTGAGCATGCAGGCGTTGGACGTTGGTTTTACAGGACAGGTGGGAGATCTCGAAACAGTGGAACTGGGAGAACCGTCCTCAATTACCCGTTAGCCGGCGTTGGAGAATTGTCTCCCCAGGATCCAGTGATTTCTCCGGCCATCATACTGGCGGATGCGGAACCGTCCGTTGACGGCATTGATGGCGCTGCGGCTGCATCGCATCCTGGACGCGATGTCGGCCATGGACATGTCGGTGTTTTGCAGCAGTGAAATGATTCGGTCCAGCTCTTCGCGAGTGAAATACCGTCCCTGTGATCGATTCATCGCGCACGCCCTATGAATGATGAACGACGTAATTCCATGCTGAAGTAGACTCCAATTCCGGATGGGGCGCAACGCCCCAATGGCGCCAGCACCAAAGTGTGATCTTTCAGGGGCGGGTCTGGAACCGGAATCTCGACAACTGACGGATCGCGGCGTCGATCACGCGTTCAATATCCCGTCGGGATCGTTTCGACGGCGTGGCCCGCCAGGCGTTGGCGACACTTTGACGGCACATGCGCTCGATAGCGTTCATCCAGTGAACCAGCGTGTCTTCGTCGGGAGTCTTACGACGAAGTTCCTCGCACGAATTCAGCCAGACCACATTGAACAGGTGAAGGCTCAGCAAATGACCGAGAAACGCGTCCGATCCGCGACTTTTCAGGCGGCTGGTCAGGGTGGCGATGGCGGTGGGTTGTCCCAGATCGATTTCCAGTCCAATCCAGAGAATGCATGCTTCTTCGATGGACTTTGCCAGGACAGCCGCTTCTTCCGGTGGTATTCGCGCAATCAGACGCCGCAAGGCTTTCCGTATGGGATCGCCGTTGTTTCGTTGAGTCGTAATCGATCCACGAACGGACACTTCGTTCGTCCATTTCCGGACACGTTCAAGAACTCGAGGCAGGCTTCGGCCCGGGATGGAACCGTCATCGATGGACTTCCGAAGTTGTTCCTCGATGATGGCTTGCCAATCGGCTTCCCGTAGACGGGCGCGCTTGAGGCGCCGCGCGATCATGGACCTCATCGTTCCTCGGGTTGATTTAGAGTGTCAGACTCTCAGAAGCGCCGGAATGATTGAGGTTTATCAAAGAATGGCTTTGCGCGCAATTGGGGGAATAGGTTGTTCTTCTTGGTCCCTGGTCTGACTCAACACAAACAGTCTCCGGTAGATCCGGGGCGGTCCTGGTCCGCCCCCCGGTTGTCCATTGACTGTTGTCGATTGAAATGGACCTCTTTCATTGTTCGCTCCGGCAAGCTGGCCAAACAGTGAAAGAAGTTCATCGGACAATCGACAACAGTCAATGGACAATGGACAACCGGGGGACGGCCGCGAAGCGGCAGGGAGCAGCCAAACCGCTATGCCTTCCACACCCTGGCGGAACCGGGAACGTTAGCCATGACATTCCGGGTATCGACGATGCACTGGGCCCACTCGCCAAGCTCTTTGTAGTTCACGCTTGCGTGGGCAGTGGAAATCAGAACAAGGTCGAATCCGGAAATCGTTTCACGGTTCCACGGGACGGATTTTGTCCCGGCCCACCGGGAATGCTCGCGGCTGGGCCGGATGACGGGAACATGGGGATCGTAGTAGGCAACCTCCGCTCCGCGTTCGCTCAGGAGATTCATCAACACATACGTCGGCGATTCACGGTCGTCATCGACATTGGCCTTGTAGGCAAGGCCGATAAGCAGGACTCGACTTCCGTACACCGATTTGCGATTCGTGTTGAGCGCTTCGGCTACGCGGTTCACGACCTGGAGGGGCATGCTGCTGTTGATTTCGCCGGCCAGCTCGATGAAGCGCGTGTGCTGGCCGTATTCCCGGGCCTTCCAGGTCAGGTAGAAGGGGTCGATGGGTATGCAGTGCCCCCCAAGGCCGGGACCGGGATAAAAGGGCATGAAACCAAACGGCTTGGTCTTTGCGGCCTGGATGACCTCCCAGACGTCGATTCCCATCGCCCCGTAGACCCCTTTCAATTCGTTGACCAGGGCAATGTTGACGCTGCGAAAGATGTTTTCGAGCAGCTTGGTCGCTTCCGCTGTCCGGCAGGAGGAAACCGGTATCACGGTCTTTACGGCCAGAGCGTAGAGGGCCACGGCGCGTTCAAGGCAGGCCGGCGTCAGTCCGCCGACAACTTTGGGGATGGCGGCAACCCGGCTTTCCGGGTTTCCCGGGTCCTCGCGTTCGGGCGAGAAAGCGAGATGAAAATCCGTTCCCGCTTTAAGTCCGGAGCCCTGCTCCAGAACCCTCCGGAGATCCTCGTCCGTCGTCCCTGGATATGTGGTTGATTCCAGAACCACCAGGATCCCGCTTCGGAGGTGCGGCGCAATGGATTCTCCCGTTTTGAGGATGTACGAGATATCGGGCTCGCGATTCTTGTTCAGCGGGGTGGGCACGCAAATGATGACCGCGTCCGCATCGCGCACTTTGCTGAAATCGGTCGAGGCTGTCAGATGGCCGGTGGAGACCAGTTCCTGAATGGATGTGGCGTCAATGTGCTGGATGTAGCTCTTTCCCTGAAGAATCGCGTCCACCTTGGCCTGATCGATATCCAATCCGGTCATGCGTACGCCGGATCGCGCGAACTGCACTAATAGAGGCAGTCCTACATATCCCATTCCGATAACAGCAACATTCATTGTCGATCCTTCACGGTTCAAGACTTCCTATATTGGAGCGTGCATCTATTGTTGGCGTGCCTGGGCCAGGGCCAGCAGAGATGGTAGCAGTGGGGCGCGAAACGCGATCCCGTTCCATTCATTTCCACACCCTGGGAGGCCGCCCGGCGCGAAAACCCGATTGCGTGTAAGCGATTCCGACGAGGATCCCCTTCGCCGCGAATCCGGACTTATCCGGCAAGCTTTGTTTTATCAATATCTTACCGGATCTCCTCGCGATGCGCGAAGTGGAGCCGCTTATTGTAAGGCTTTCATTACAAGAATCGTTCATCGGACCAGGGGCTTTAGCCATTGGCAGGGCCTTACCCGGGGCGTCCTTGCCCGAGGGTAGCCTGAGGTATAAGCCACAATATATCAGCAGCATAGATGAATGTTCGGCTTCGGACTCCAGTCGCAGGAGGAAGGCCCCTCGATTCCGGCCTCCGAATTGCCCTCTCCGCTTCCGATGAGAGGATGGCAAGTACAAGTTGAACCTGCTGAATTGCCAGGCGACGGTATCGTTTTCGTGGGTGAAGACCTGGTCATGGAGGCGCAGGCCTTCATTTCCCATTGCGAGAGTTGCGCGCCGGAAGCCGTGGACCATCTGACTTTCGACTACGTTCTCGACGCGATCAGCGATTGTGATCCGCGAACGACGCAGTATCTGATGTGTCGTCCCGCACACTGTCCCCACTGTTCCAGCCCGGTCAGCGAAAAAACTCTGGTCGTCGCCCGCTAACCCCCGATCCTAAGGGACTCGCGCCGCCGAAAACAGATGGAGTGTCTCTGCGACCCGACGCTGCTGATCCGGCGTGATCTGTGGAAACATCGGCAGCGATATGATCTGGCCGGCAAGCTTCTCGGCCACCGGGAACGCGCCTGCGCGATAACCGAGATACTGGAAAGCTTTCTGCAGGTGCAGCGGAACCGGATAGTGCATGCCGAAACCGATCTTTGCTTCCGCAAGATGCCGGCGCAATTCATCCCGCCTGTCGGATCGGACGACGTATAGATGATAGTTGCCATGGCTCCACGGAACTGTCGGCATGATCTCAATGCCGGGCGCGCCGTGGAGCAATTCGGAGTAGATCGCGGCGGCCGCGCGCCTTCTGTCGTTCCACTCCTGAAGATGCGGCAGCTTCACCAGCAGGAGTCCGGCCTGAAGGGCGTCCAGTCGCCCGTTATATCCCTCTACCGCGTGATGGTACTTTTCGTTCTGGCCGTGATCGCGAATGATCCGGATCCTCTGGGCCACTTCGGGATCATCGGTGGTCACGGCGCCCGCTTCTCCGCACGCGCCCAGGTTCTTTCCGGGATAAAAGCTGAATGCGGCTGCGGCGCCGATGGTTCCAGCTCCCCGCCAGACGGTTCCTTTGGACAGATAGCGGCTGCCGTGCGCCTGGCAGGCGTCTTCGATGACGGTCAGTCCGTGTTCCTCGGCCAGCGCCATGATCGGGTCCATGTCGCACATATCTCCGTACAGGTGGACTGGAACGATGGCTTTGATGGACGGCCCGGCAGGACTTTTCAGGAGATGACGCAAGCCTTCGACGCTCATGTTTGAAGTCGCGGGATCCACGTCAACGAAGTGCGTGGTCGCTCCCGTTTGAATGATGGCTTCGATGGTTGCCGCAAAGGTGTTGGGCACAGTGACGACGCCGGCGCCCCGGCCGATTCCGGTCGCCATCAGGGCGAAGCGCAGAGCATCGGTTCCGCTGCTGACACCAACGCAGTATCTGGAGCCGCAGAATCGCGCAAACTCCCGTTCAAACTGTTCGACAACCGGACCGCCAATGAACATTCCCGTCGATATTGCCTGTCGGGCGGCTTCCAGCAATTCCTCCTGTAACTCCAGATGGGGTGTGACCAGATCGAGGAATGGAACGCCGTGTTCTGATGACTGGCTGCTCAACTCATTCTCCTTTTCGTTGATGATCCCTTCTGCCTGCCTCGCGGCAGTTCCTGTGCGAACTCAACATAACAAAAGGGCAACGAAACCCATCCCTGGTTATTTTGCAAACGACTGCACCTTCAGCCTAGCCGACATGACGGTAAAGAAACGCTCCCGCGCGAACCAGAAGCGCATCGGGCATTCTCGAAAATACGCCTCTGGCGAGCCGGTTCTTCCAGCTCTCGACATGCCGCGCCGGCTGCCCGTCGCTCTGATGGCGCCAGTAGACAAGCGGACTCCGTCGGGCCGCCCAGTGCTCCTTGAAGGTTGCCAGTCCCGGGTTGTCACAATCCGTCCGCCCCAAATCGAACTCGCTGAGCCCATCCCGCTTGGCGTCCCGGATGGCCTCCCAGAAGAGTAGAGCCATGCCGCCGAGCCTATTCAGGTTAACGTCGGATCCGCCGTACTTGTAGATCAGCCGGTTGCCCGCACGCAGCGTCAGTATGCCTGCCACAGGGATCTCGTCCCTGGATGCGATACGAATGACCAGATCGTCGCCGAAGCATTCGATGAGGTTGCGAAACCACTGAAAAGGTTGTGGCGGGACACGATGTCGCCGGCGCGTGACCACCAACAGACGAAAAAGCTGGTTCAGCAGTCTTTCGTCGCGGCCTGCTTCGGTCTTCAGGTTCTCACGCTCGGCGCGACGAATCTTTCGTTGAACGCAGTCTTTGTGGAAGCGGCGCAGAAGGTCGTCCAGTTCCGGGGTCAGATCGATCCGATGGAGATAGTAGCTTCCGAACTCCTGAAAGGACTGTGTTCGATCCGGATGGGCCTCGATGGGACGGAGTTCGGCATACCGCCATTGTTCCGCTTTGCAGAACCGTTCCGTTGCGTCGAGAAGCCGCGCCAGATCGCCGGCGGATTCAACAAGCGGTTCGCAATGATCGGAAAAAGGCAGCGACACCAGTCGATTGCCGGTAAGCCGGCTTCGGATGGCGCAGAATACGAGCGCATTGGACAACGCTTCACCGGGCGCGGACGTTGTTAATGCGACGGGCGTGTATCCGTAGGTCCGCTGTAAAGCAGAGAGCCACGATCGGCCATGAAACGCTGAGGCTTGGGGATGGTTGCGGACAAGATCCGGCCAGCGCTGATCCGTGATTGGATCGATCTTGAAGTAAGGGACATCAAGGCCGGCCATCAGCAGATAGTTGTCGAGTAGACCCGATTTTGCAAAGGATGTTTTCGGAATTCTCAGGGGGGCTTCATACAACAAGAAGCATTGTTGGCGCCCGCTTCCTTGTAGGGGCGGTCTAATGACCGCCCAACGTTTCGGGGTGAAAATCTCTTGATTGCACAGCAATTCACTCTGAAACGCTGGGCGGTCATCGACCGCTCCTACAGGGAGGCGGGGGAATCCAACGGACAGGGGAGCAAACGCTCTCGTTTCCTGGGATTGGTGAGGGAGAGAATGGAAATGAAAAAGGCCCTCGGCTAATGCCGAGGGCCTTTCGTGATTCTAAAACTCTTACGCGCGGAATGAACGCTTTCGAACGATCAGCCCGAGGCCAAGGGCGCTGATGCCCAGACTCAGAAGGCTGATGGGCTCCGGCGTAACCGTGCCGCCGCCATCACCGATGGGGCCGGTCCGGCCGGTCGTCGGGTTGTATACGTCGACGCCGATGTGAAAGCCGTTTGCATTGGCTTCGAAATCACTGGAATCGAGACCCGCGCCGGTCAGCGTGAACGTCACCGGGCTCGCCAGAGCTCCACCGGCGCCCTGGGACGTACCGGTCGTGATCGCGTACTCAAAGTCGCCGAAACCATCAAAGTGGTTGGTTCCCGCTGTACTGCTGGCCAGAGCCCAGCTTCCATTCGGCGTGAGGGTGATCGACGGGTTGCCGGCAAGATTGAAATCGACGGTTTCCTGAAGTCCGGTATTCACGAACTGCAGAGGCGCAACGAGAGAGATTTGCACGGTAACGGTATTAGCGACGGTATCCGTGATCGTAACTGTGCCCATCGATGTGCCCGGAGGGCCCGGATTACAGCCACCGGTACAATTGTCGACCGTCAGTTGATAGACCACGACTGCCCCCTGAGCGGGAGCAACAAATAAAAAGGCTGCCAAAAGTACCAACAGGCAACTCAACGTTTTCATCGAAATCAGTGTCCTTCCTCGACGTTTGCCCGTAATCAATGGGCCTTTCGTCCGGTGCTGTGAGGAGCAAGACGAGTTCCATGGCACTGTCCTTTGGTTCTATTCCCTGTAAGCCATTTGTTATGAACTGATTCGTTTTTGCCTTCCAGGGCTCAGTCAACGTCCAGGGCTTCGATCGTTCGTAAAGAACTCCGACACGTCGGTGGCTCGCCTGCGGTCTTAGAGGGCAAGCTTCATTAAATCTGTTGTTTATGGAATCGTCAGAAAACGGCGAGTTTGTGTAAGGAATCCCGACGGATTCTGCCCCGTTCAGTAGTCGATGACGGTCTGGGACAGATTCTCGCGATACCACGAGATGGTCGAGCGCAGCCCCTCCTCAAACGTCACGCGAGGCGCATACCCCATTCGGGAAGCCGCCCGCGAGATGTCCGCCTGGGAGTGCTTGATGTCCCCTTTTCTGATGGGCTGGTAGGTTGGAGCCAGGTGCTTTCCCGTGGCCTTGTTGATCTGATCCACCATCAGGTTCACCGTGATGCGATCGCCACAGGCGATGTTGAAGACTTCACCCGCAATGTCCGGCGTGACGCAGGCGAGCAGGTTGGCTTCGACGACATTGGCGACGTAGGTGAAGTCGCGGGACTGCAGCCCGTCGCCGAATATGACGGGTTCGCGGTCCTGCAGTATGGCGGGGATGAATTTGGCCAGAACACCGCTGTACTGAGATGTCGCGTCCTGCCGGGGGCCGAACACGTTGAAATATCGAAGGGAGACGGTTTCCAGTCCGAAAGCGCGAGTGAACAACCGGCAGTACATTTCGCCGAAGAGCTTCTGGGCGCCGTAAGGAGAGAGTGGGTCCGGTGTCATGTCTTCCCGCTTGGGCAGGGTGGGGCTGTCGCCGTAGACCGAGGAGGATGACGCGTAGACGACGCGTTTGACATGGGCGTCTTTGGCGGCAACGAGCACGTTGAGTGTCCCGTCAACGTTGGCCCGGTTGGAGCGGGCCGGATCGATCATCGATTTGGGCACCGAAGGGATAGCGGCCTGGTGAATGACGTAGTCCGTTCCTTTGAAGAGATCCGTCAGGGCGCCGTCGTCCGCGATATCGGCCTTGATCAATTCGATCTTCGACCGGATATGGGCCACATTCGCTTCCTTGCCGCTGTAGAAATTGTCGATGATCCGGACCGTCTGCCCGCGGCGAACGAGCTCTTCCGCAATATGGGAGCCGATGAACCCGGCGCCTCCGGTGACAACATAGGTAGCCATATGGACCCTCGCTCGAGTTCTACCAGCAGATACCTTCGTATTTTGGCGGCCTCGATTCGCCGTCGGGAATAATTCGCACCAGATCGACCACGACCTTGTCCCCGGTATAGCCCTTCACGATCTTCCGGATTTGCGGCGTGACCTTGTTGATGACAATCACGTCGCTGGCCTCCATGACTTCTTCGGGCGAATTCAGCATGAGCGAAGAAATGTGAGGAATGGTCTGATCGATGTACCTCCGGTTCGCGCCGACCAGCTTCGCCAGCGCCACTTCTTCGTCGTAGATCGTCAGAGCAAATCCCTTACCGATGAGAATCTCGATCAGCGACACAATGGGGCTTTCCCGAAGATCATCGGTTCCGGCTTTGAAGCTCAGTCCAAGGACTCCCACCCGCTTGTGTCCGGCGCGCCGGATCAGATTGAAGGCCAGGTCCAGTTGCTTCCGGTTGGTCTCCAGCGTGGAGCTTAGCAATGGAAGGTCCAGATCCAGCTGGCGGGACCGGTGCAGGATTGCGCGCAGATCCTTGGGCAGGCACGACCCGCCAAAGGCAAACCCCGGTTTCAGGTAATAAGACGAAAGGTTCAGTTTCGTGTCCTTACAGAAGATCTCCATCACGTGGTGGCTGTCCACGCCCAGCGCCTTGGCGAGATTGCCGATTTCATTGGCAAAGGACACTTTTACGGCGTGGAAGGCGTTACAGGAATATTTGATCATCTCCGCCACGGTTATCGATGTCAGTTCGAGCGGCGCCTCCAATGAGGTATAGAGTTCGGCAACGCGCTCACGCGACCGGTTGTCGCGCGCGCCGATGACGGTGAACGGCGGGTGATAGAAGTCGTAAACGGCTGTGGTTTCGCGCATGAACTCCGGGTTGACGCAGAGTCCGAAGTGTTCGCCGGCCTTCCGGCCGGAGACTTCTTCCAGCAGCGGAAGGACCACGGCTTCAACCGTTCCGGGCAGAACCGTACTGCGCACGTTGACGATCGGAAAATCCTTGCGATCCTTCAATAATTCCGCGATGGACGCAATGACCCGGGTCACCTGACCCAGTCCGAGACTGCCGTTCTCGTTGCTGGGTGTTCCCACGCAAACCATCGATACGTCGCCGAGTTTTTCGGCGCGCGTTACGGCTCGCAGCTTCCCGGATTTCACGACGCGCTGGATGATTTCTTCCAGGCCGGGTTCGATGATCGGGCTCCGGCCCGCATTGACCAGCGCCGTCTTTCCTTCGTCCAGATCGACTCCGACGACGTTGTGTCCGCTGTCCGCAAGGCACGCCGCGGTGACGCACCCCACATAACCCATTCCAAAAACGGTAATGTTCACGTTTGATTCAAGAAAGTAATGTTCTGTACGCCGTAAGCAGATTCTGTCCGGTGACCGACCACTGCAGATCGCGCTCCACCCGCTCACGTCCGAGCCGGCCCATCTTCTGACGCAGCCCGGGATCATCCATCAGTCTGGCGATCGCCCTGGCAAATGCCAGTTCGTCATTCGGAGGTACATATAACGCGGCGTCCTGCGCGGAGAAATGAGTTTCTTTCAGATCGAAACTCACGATCGGCTTCGAGTGAGCCATGTACTCCATGATCTTGATCCAGGTGGAAACGTCGTTCAGGGGACTGGAAGGATCCGGATCGAGGCAGATGTCTGTTGCGGACAGATTCTGAAGCAGTTCATGGTCCGGAACGAATCCGGTCAGTTCGACATGCGCGTCAAGTCCCAGATTTGTCGACAACGACCGCAGGTCTTCCAGCGAGTCGCCGCTTCCCATGATGACACAGTAAAAGTCGTCTCGCCCCAGTTCCCGCCGCAGCAGGTTCAACGCGCGAAGGAGATAATCCACACCGTCCTGCGGATTGACGGCGCCCACGTAGCCGAGAATGGTCTTGTTCATCGAGCGGAGCCGCCCACTGGGCTGCGCCGGCTGCATCCGATCCTGATTCGGGCCATTGCGGACGACAAAGATTGTTTCCGGGCGCTTTCCACCACGGTCCGCCTGGATGCTTTTGTAACTTTCATTGGTGGCGATCGTGATATTGGCCAGCTTGAGACTGCACCATTCAAGAAATCTCAGGATCCTGGTTTGAAAGCCCGGCGCGGCGGAATAGCGGGACTGATACAGCTCGGGGCACAGATCGTGGTGATCGAACACAAACTTCCGGCCGAGTAACCTGAAGGGCAATCCCACGACGAAAAGCGTGTCGGGCGGATTGTGCGCGTGGATGACGTCGAATCCCGATTTGAAGAAGATGCGGGCGCATGCCAGCAGGCACATGCTGGTGAAGTATCCGTACTCCACGAAGTATCCGATGAACGATGTCACCCTCATCCACAGCCGCCCCAACATGCCGCTGCGGGGCGACGGCGTCTTCTTGAACAGCTCAATTCTGGGGATGCGATGGACCTCAATTCCCTGGAATACTTCGAACGCGGTCTGCGATGTCTTGCGGTAACAGACCACGGATACGCGGCATCCCGCGGACGCGAGAAGCAGCGCCTCGTTTCTCACCCGCGTGTCCTGGGGAAAGTAGTTCTCGACCAACATCACCACGTGGCCGTGTAACCGCCCGGTAGCCGTGCGGGCTTCCGCCACTGCTTGCGCTTTGGTGGATCCAGGTCGCTCGTCTGCCTGCGCTTTGGTGGATCCAGGTCGCTCGTCAGGAGCGGCGGCGCGATCCTTCGGCTGATTGACTATCGAGTATTGAGACATCGTGTGATCTGTCGGCTCTCATGGCATTGGACTGCCGTGTTTGCCGTGGTTTCCTTATCCTGTTTACCGTCTGTTCTGGTATGGGCGCCAGGCACGCCATTCGCCCGGTTGCCACCAAGTTGATTGGGAAAGCGCGACCAGGAATCCGGTCTATCAAGGTTGCCTCCCGCCTCTTCATTTTCTAAAGCCCTAAGCGCGCTCGATTTGTCCGCCGAACCAGTGTACGCACAGGACATGCCAGACAGAAGGCCCTGAGTTTGCAATTCCAGGTCTTGGTTTGGACCGGCCCGAAGGATTCGTGCCGGAAAGTCAAGGAGGGCAGGTTGGGCATGAGGCCCGTTCGTTACCTTTCCGTTGCGTTTGTACTGGCCGTTCTCGTTCTTTCTCTCGTTCCCTCTGCCGCGCCGCAGCAGTACCGGCTGGCGTACCTGCCCTTGCTGAGAACATCCAGTTCAGAGGAAGTGCGAATCTCTCTGACGAACCCCGGGGTCGACCCTGCCACGGTTGTCCTGACGGCTCGTGGCTATGACGGTTCGCTGATGGACGGTCCGGGGATCGTCAACCCCGTTTCTCTGACCCTGGGGCCTTCCAACAGCCGCGCCTTGACGGCCAGGGAGGTTTTCGGCGGCGCCGTGTCCGCGGGTTGGGTCGAACTCAAGACGCTTTCCCCGGCCCTGTCCGGGGCGTTTTTCGTGTCCGATTCGAATCTTCCTTCACTGGACGGCGCCGAACTCGCGGCCCCGTCGAATCGGTTGATCTTTCCGAGGGGTACGACCGATACGTCGTTGGTCAATCGTCTGGCGCTGGCCAATACGACGGGCCACAGGATTGCCAGTCTGGCCATCTCGTTCTATGAAAACAGCGGACGGCTGGTCACCAAGCGGACCCTTGCGCTTCCGGCGTATTCCGGATTTTGCGGCAGTGTCCTCGAGCTCATTCCGGACTTCCCGGCGCCGTTTGAAGGATATGCCGTGGCGGAAGCTTCCGGTTCGGGAAGCCTGATCGGCGCGGAGACCTACCGGAAGGGCGCCGATATCGCCATGATGGCGGCTCTGCCCCCATCGGCGCGCGGGCGCACGGGTTATGCCGTTCCCCCGGCGCTGCTGACCGCGTCTGCGGCGACGCTGGCAGTGATCAACTACGGTCCCGACCCCCAGACCGTGAACGCCACGGCCGCTATCGTTGATACTAAAAGCAAGAATCCCAACGCGACCATCAAGACCGTCCAGCGGACTCTCAGCCCCGGCGAACGATGGGAAGGGCAGCTGGACCAGGTTTTCGGCTTTTCAGTGGACCGTTCCGCTGCGGGTTATGTTCGCTACGACACGACGGGGAATTCGAATGGCGTCTTCGCCTATCTGGAATCGAGCGCCCTCGACGGGTCGGCTCTCGCCGCTGCGCCGGTTGTTCCCAGCGCTTATTCCGATATAGCATTCCCGTCCATGGCGGACAGTTCCGCCATGTCAACGGCTCTGACCCTGATGAATCCTGGTCTCGGCGAGACCTCGATTACGCTGGATGCCAGGAGCCCGCAGGGGTTTTCGCTTGATTCGACAACTCTTACTCTGGCGCCAAACGGCCGCTGGTCCGGCCCACTTACCGAATTGCTTCCGGCCACCGCCGGACAGGTTGGTGGAAGTGTGAAGATCACGGCGTCTTCCTTGATTCTGGCGGCGCAGATTCTCACGCTGAACGGGTCCGGCGCGGCGATTGCGAATGTCCCCGGTCAATGGAACGCGTCGAGTATCCAGGGTAGCGGTCAGGCTGTTTCCGCGGCGCTTGGAGGCACCGTTCTCAGTCCGGACAGTTCCGTTTCCCTTTACGTCCCTCCCGGGGCGCTCAGTCAGGACACGCCAATCCAAATCACGCCACTCAACGCGGCGGATTTTCCGAAGCCGAAGGGCGGGGAACGCGTGATCGGAATGGTGGAGGGCACGCCGTCCGGAACCCATTTTCGTATTCCGGCCCGCCTTCGGTTTCCGCTGAGCGAGCGGGCTCAACCGGGTTCTGTGCTGAGTGTGTACATTTTCAATCCCGGTACCGGCGAGTATGAGCCCAGTGAATTCCTGGCGACGGTGGACTCGTCCGGCCGTAGCGCTTCGGCCGAGGTGACGCACTTTACGCAGTTCGCGGTTGCCGCCGGGGTTCAGAGCGTCCAGATCTCGAATGTCAGTCCTAACGGCGCGCCCATCGGTGGTGTGGTCGCGATCAACGGATCCGGGTTTGGCCTGCTGCCGGCGGACAATTCGGTTTACTTTGCGAAGCCGGGCGGTAACTCCTTCAAGGCGACAGTGCTCACGGCGAGTTCCAATCGGCTCACGGTTGCGGTGCCTTCCGGCGCAACATCGGGCAAGGTCTACGTTCAGGTCGGGTCAGTCAAGTCCAACAGTGTCGTGTTCAAGGTCATTGCGAGTGTCAACCAGGCGCCTGCGGTCGATGCCGGACCCGATCAGTCCAGCACGCTGCCGGAGGGGGTTGTCCTGTCGGGAATCGTTGCCGATGACGGTCTGCCTTCCGGGGCCCTCGTGACCTCTCTTTGGACTCAGGTCAGCGGCCCGGGGCTGGTGACTTTCGGGGATCCGTCTTCGCCGAGCACCCCAGCGACATTTTCGACACCCGGCGTTTATACGCTCCGTCTGGCGGCGAACGATAGCGCTCTTACCGGCAGCAGCGATGTGACCATCACTGTCAGTCTCGCGCCACCCGACAATCAGACGCCTCAGGTTGACGCCGGACCGGATGGAACCGTTGCGGTTTCCTCCCCGTATGGCTTGTTGGGCACCGCCACGGACGACGGTTTGCCGAGTGGACAGCTGTCTGCTTCCTGGGCCAAGGTGAGTGGTCCGGGAACGGTCGTTTTCGAAGATCCAGGCTCCTTCACGGGTATCGCGACGTTTTCTGCGGTGGGAGCCTATACCTTGCGACTGACCGCCAGTGATGGCGTCCTGACCTCGAGCGATGAGGTTGTCGTGACGGTCACTCCAGCGCCGGTCAACCAGCCCCCGGTGACAAACGCCGGTCCCGACAAATCCATTACATTGCCCGCGAACACAAGCCTCTCGGGTTCGGCTACGGACGACAATTTACCCGCCGGGGTATTGATTGCCGCCTGGACCAGGGTGAGCGGCCCCGGAACGGTCACGTTTTCCTCGCCATCGTCTTTTGCGACCAATGCCGATTTCTCCGTGGCGGGAACGTATGCGCTGAGATTGACGGTCAGCGACAGCGCTCTGTCTTCCACGGACGACGTGGTGATTACGGTGGCGCCTGCGCCGCCAAATCAGGCGCCCGTGGCCAACGCCGGGTCCGATCAATCGATCACATTGCCGGCGTCGGCCAATCTTGCGGGTTCGGCTACCGACGACAATCTCCCCAACGGTACATTGACCGCCGGCTGGACGAAATTGAGTGGTCCGGGCGTCGTGACTTTCGGCGCGCCGAACGCGTTCGTGACTACGGCCGCGTTTTCCGTGGCCGGCGCCTATACGTTGAGGCTGACGGCCGGCGATGGCGCGCTGTCGTCCACGGATGACGTTGTTGTTAACGTCAGTCCCCTGAACCACTCGCCGGTGGTAAACGCCGGCCCGGATGTCAGCCTGACCATGCCGTCCATGGCCAATCTCTGGGGCTCGGCAACGGATGACGGGTTACCCAACGGAACATTGACCGTTGCGTGGAGCAAAGTCAGCGGTCCCGGAACCGTCACGTTCGGCGCGCCCGGCACGTTCGTGACGACGGCGACGTTTTCCGCCGCAGGAACCTACACGCTGCGGCTGACCGCCAATGATGGGTCGCTGACCTCCACCGATGATGTCGTGGTGGTGGCGTCCCCATTGAACCAGCCTCCCATCGTGAGCGCCGGTCCGGACAAAACGGTGGCCCTGCCCGCCGCGGCGAATCTGGCCGGTTCAGCCACAGACGACGGCCTGCCGATCGCTACGCTGACCCTGGCCTGGACAAAGGTCAGTGGGCCTGGAACCGTCACGTTCGCGTCGCCTTCGGCGCCGGCAACCACCGCGACCTTCTCCGCTGCCGGAACGTACACGCTGCGGCTGACCGCAAACGACGGCGCGCTTCTCGCCAACGACGATGTCGTGGTGATCGCGGCTCCAGCCAATCAGCAGCCCACCGCGAACGCCGGCCCGGATCAGACGATTAGCTTGCCCGCCACGGCGACTCTGGCCGGTTCGGCCTCAGACGATGGTCTGCCGTCCAATACGCTGACTGTCGCCTGGACAAAGATCAGTGGCCCCGGAGCGGTGACCTTTGCCAGTCCTCTCACTCTTGTGACGACCGCGAGTTTCTCCGTTGCCGGATCCTACACAGTGCGATTGACCGCCAGCGATGGCGCCCTGTCGTCGAGCGATGATCTGGTTGTTGTCGTCAGCGCGCCCGTGAACCGCGCTCCTTCCGTCAGCGCCGGCGCAGATCTGGGATGTACACTGCCCTCGACGGTCACTCTTTCCGGAACGGCCACCGATGACGGCCTGCCTTCTGGAGCGATGACGGTTTCCTGGAGCAAGGTCAGCGGTCCTGGAAACGTCGTGTTTGTGGCGCCCACCGCGCTGTTGACCACAGCCAGCTTCTCGGCCGCCGGAAACTATACGTTGCGGTTGACCGCGAATGACGGCGCGCTCTCAGCCAGCGATGACGTGGTCGTCGTCGTGAATCCGCCGATCGTGAACCAGGCCCCGGGCGTCAATGCGGGTTCCGACCAGACGGTCGCGTTTGGAACTACCGTCGCGCTTTCGGGCAGCGTGATCGACGACGGCCTGCCCCAGGGCAGCGCGTTAACCAGTCAGTGGAGCAAGGTGAGCGGCCCGGGAACGACCACGTTCCTGAGCGCCACTGCCCTCAATACGACCGTGACATTCTCCGCTGCCGGAACCTATGTGCTGCGCTTGACCGCGACGGACGGCGTTCTGAGCGGCAGCGATGACGTCACCATCAACGCCAACGTCGTTGGTGGGAATTCGCCGATCGTGGATGCGGGACCGGTCAAGTCCATCGCGTTCCCCGCGAAACACCTGACCCTTTTCGGTCACGCCAGCGATCCCGATAACGACAACCTGATTTTGCAGTGGACCCAGACCGGAGGACCTGCGCCGGTGACCTTCTCCGGAGCGGCCTCCGCGACCACAACCGTCTTGTTTTCGGCGCCCGGCACGTATGGCTTCCAGCTTTCCGCCAGCGACGGACTCCACGTGTCCACCCACAGCACGATCGTCTTTGTCTTCACGGAGACCAGCCAGACGGCCTTCTACGTCGATCCGACGTACGCCAGTTCAACCGGCGACGGAAGCGCGTCCCGGCCCTGGCGATCCCTGGGATCGTCTGCGGGCAGCGCGCAATGGAACGCCATCAACAGCGCCCTGGCGTCCAACAACGTCGTGGTCTACTTCTCAGCCCGGCAGGCGGCGTCGGATACGCCGGAAGTCGAACGCAACTCCGTCAACATCTATCGCACGGACACGGGGACCAATCGGCTCACCATGGATGGCATGTCGAAATACAACGCGAACGACACGGCTCCGTCCTGGTCCGACTACACCGGCGATAGCCGTTTCCAGATATCCATGACCGCGGGCGCCCTCTCGATCGGTATCGGATCCGACCAGACGGCCTTCCCGATGCACTACACGACGATTCGCGGATTCGATCTGACCGGCGCCGGCGCCCGTCTGTCCTTCGCGGGCAACTACACGGTTGTGGAATTTGTGCGGCTGCACGACATCACGGGCCTGGATCCGACGATCCTGTTCCATTCCGCGGTTTATCCCAACTGCGCGCGCTCCTTTGGCAACCTGCGTGACATCACCATCAGAGGCATCGTCATTGAGCGTGGAATGGGTGAAGGAATCTATATCAACGGAAACTACATCCACGCCAGTGACGGGGGATGTCCGTCATGGGGCAATACCCATAGCGACATCCTCATTGAAGGCAACACCATCATTGATCCCGGAAAGAACGGCGGTCAGGGCGATGGCATCGATTTGAAGGCCGGGCTGACGAACGTAACGATTCGCGGCAACACGATTCGTCATACCGACGCCGGCGTCAGGGCCGCCACGCAGAGCGCCAAGGGCATCGTTTCATCCGGGGTGTTCAACTCGGCGACGACACCGTCCAATTTCCTGGTCGAGAACAACCTGTTGATCAACACGCCCCTCGGCATCGTGCTGAGCTACGTCAACAACGCGACCATCCGGAACAACGTTGTTGCGAACACGACGGGCAGCGGTATCGCCGGTGGTATCTCCACCAGCTATAACGACGAACCGACGCCCATGAACTTCAATCTGAACATCTACAACAATACGATTTTCAACGGCGGCATCGGCCTGCTGAGCGTCAACACCGCGCGCGTCCGCAACAACCTGATTGCGGGATACGTCTCTCAACACGGGGGATGCGTCAACGTCAACAGCGACTACAACGGATTGATCAATGGCGCGTTCGATAACTGGGGAGAAGGTTCCCATACCCTCTCCATGACTAGCGCCACGCCGGTGTTCGTGAACGCCGCCGGATTCGATTTCCACCTGGTGGCCGGCGCCCCTCCCATCAAGGCGGGCGTAGCGTTGGATCCGGTCTTCCCGGATTTCGACAAGGTCGCCCGCCCGGCAGGCGCTCAGTGGGATATGGGCGCGTTCAAGTACTAGAATTTCTGTGAGACCCAACGTCGGCGGTCGAATTGGCCGCCCCGTTTTACACGACCAATCGGCTGGATAGCTCACTGGCCAAAAGGGCCAGTGGGTGATTCCGCCAGGTTCGGTCGACACCATCGCGACGATTTCGAACCCCACCGCCAATCCCGTCTGAGCTGGTCCCCCCGTTTTTCATTGTCCGTTGTCGATTGTCCATTGTTACTTGAACCTGTTGCATTGTTCGTTGGTTGGCCGCCTAACTAACGAACAATCCAGGAACTACCGCGGATGTCTACACGGTCTCTCCCCGAATCTGCAAAGGTGAAAAAGGCGGGGAAGAGCACAGCGTAGGCGCCCTCCGACAAGCAGATCCTGCGCCCCTTTGGAATGGGCGCCCTTCTATGTCTTCAATGACCCGAAACAGATGGTTCGAGCACTATTCCGAGGCCCGGCGCGCGCGCAGGAAATCCAGTTGTCGAAGCATGGACAGGTTGATCACGCCCATCATCGAAAACAGGACAACGACGGATCCGAAGCCGATGGCTGAAGGAACAGCCAGCGCAATCAGTTTTGCGCCGCCGATGGATGCGGGAACATGGTCCACGAGCGAAAGACCAAGAAAGATGCAGGCGGCCATCACCAGGGAGGCGGCGCAGACCTTTGCCGCGCCACTCCAGACGGAGCCGAACTGCAGAGACCCGATCCTGCGGCGCAACAGCCACCCGAGCACGCAAGGTCCAATCAGAGCCGCAATCGTGCGCCCGGTTGGCAGGGCGTACACCCCCAGGCGGGAGGCCAGCAGGACGGTGCTCAGCACGTAAGTCACCGCTTCGACGAAGGAAGCGAAAACCGGGGACCGGGTGTTGTGTGTGGCAAAAAACGGAAGCTCGAAGAGACTGCGCAGTCGTCCGAGGAAGAGATAGGGAATCATCAGAAAGAGCAGCGTTGAGACCAGCTGGGTGTCGGTGGACGAAAAACTGGCGCGTTGATATAGAAGCGCAATCAGCTGGCGGTTAACCAGGGCAAGCCACACGGAAAGAGGCAGGGTGACCAGCTGCAGCAGATACAGGGTGTGATGGAGGTGTCGTTTCATGCCCGCCGTGTCGCGCTGGGCGGCGCTTCGCGCGACCGCAGGCATGGCGGCCTCCACCACGCTTCCCGGCAGCAGGCCGGCAAAAGAGTCAATGATCCGTGTGGCGAGGCGCAGCGCGGTGACGTTGCCTACTCCGAGGTGGGAGCCCATCGCATTGTTGAAGACCTCAACGCCGATGCCGGAGATCTGTCCTGTCAGCTGATAGCTGACGAGTCCATACGTGCGTTTCATGTCGGCGTGCGCAAGCCCGAAACGAAATCGGAACGTGAATCCCCGCCGCCGCAACATCCAATAAAAGAGAGCCGCCTGCGCCAGCGCGCCGAAAAGCGCGCCGAGAATCAGGGCCTGGACGCCGATCGCGCCGCCGAGCATGAGGACGAAGGCGATCTTGAACACGTTCTCAAAGAACTTCGTGGCGCCGGGAATCGCAAACTCCCCAAGGCTGTTCAATGCCGCGCGCATCACGGCAATCGGAACGTAGAGCCAGAGGAACGCAAACAGGAAGATGCTCAGCTGGCTTGCGATCGGCGCTTCCGCCACGGATCCGGCGGTCTGCAGCCGCATCAGCAGAGGTGACAGGGCCATGCCTGCCAGGCAAACCCCTGTGACAAGAATCGTTCCATTGGTAAGAATCAGACGCAGGTATTCCCAACCGGCTTCGGAGCTCTCGGATTCCCGCTTCGCAAGAAAGATGGGCTGGACAACCCGGGTGGCCTGCAGGACCAGGACCGTCATGATCACAATGGGAATGGTGGTGGCAATGAAATAGGCGTCGGTCTGGTTGCCCATTCCAAATCGCGCGACCACGATGGCGTCCAGAATGATGCTGGAGACTGTTCCGAATCCTGCTGACGCAACGGTGGAAAAAGCGTTCTTTCCAATCTGCGAAACACCGCCACGTTCGGGCTTGGGAGCGTTCATGGATGGATTATCTATTGGGGTCGGACGCCCCGGAGGTCCTGTCTTCGATCACTCGGCGGTACACGCGTACGATCGCGCTAACGGTTTCCTGCTGGCTGTAGCGTTCCATGGCCGTGCGGCCATCGAACCGGTAGCCAGCCGGTCGAGCGAGCGCGCGATTCAGCCCCTGGGTCAGATCGTCGACGGTCTGACCGACAATCTCGGCGCCCCGGATCCCTTCCATGATCTCGGCGGCGTCGCCCACATCGACACTCACCACCGGCAGATTGCACGCGAGCGCTTCCTTGATCGCGGTCGGCGATCCCTCGGAATCGGAGCAGAGGATCATGGCGTCCGCGGCATTGTAATACCAGGGCATTTCCTCGTACGTGGCCTTCCAGACCGTGAGCAACTCGATGTCTTCTCCACGCTCCGCCAGCCGCTGGATGGCGGCGGCCGCGAGATCATGGCGTTTGACCCGGCGGGCCGGATTGAAGGGAAAGAGGACGTATTTGCGGCCCGGTTGCAGGCCGAGCCGCGCGCGCGCCTCGGTCTGGGGCCTGGGATGAAACACAGACAGATCGACGCCGCAGGGGATCTTCTCCCCGTGAATCCTTGCGCCAATTCCGTTGCTGACGATGATGGTGGCGTCCGCGAGCCTGCTCATGGTTCGGGTAATGGCGGGAGAAAGCCATCCGACCAGCGCGTCACTGCCATGCACCGTCAGCACGAGTGGAACGGATGCCCGGAAGAGCGTCGTCAGTCCCGTGATTCCGTAATGCGCGTGGACGAGGGAGTAGCGCTTCTGCCGGGTATGGATAGCGACCCGGACCGCGGCCTTGACGTACTCCAGCTTTGATCGATAGCCAGGGAAATCGAGGACGTCGACGTCGTGTCCCAGGCGGCGGAGACCTTCGACCTGGTGCATGACGAATGCGCCATAACCCGGATTCTCAGCGTGCGGGTACATGGCGCTGACGACGAGAATGGTCAGGGGAGTAGCCGGCGGCGGGAAGGCCGCGCTTTCATGCCTTTCTTCCTCCGGCGGGCTTGAAGGCATGCGTGCGTTTCGCATTTCAGGACGGCTTGACTGGTTCGGCGGCAAGAACCACGCGAGCCCGAAACGCGCTGTACATCCACGGAATGAAGGGGAAGGCTGACGACAGCGCGTACATGCGCCGTCCTCTCTGGGAGTGTTTGAGGAAGAGACGCTCGCTGAAACGGACCCGATGAAAATGCGATTCGAACTCGCGCGCTATGGCCCGTTTGGGGAGGTAATTCGTCTTGTTCTTCAGATACGTGTAATTGTCGGCGGCTACCTGTGAAGCGAGAAGGGATTGCTGGTCCGGAGCGCGGCGTCCGAGGAGCGCCCAGAAGCGCAGCCACCACCGGGATTGAACCACCGTGGCCAACGGCACGCCGACGTGCGGCTCGATCGGCGCGTAGCGTGCGGGAAAAACGTTGATCGACGCTCCACCGGGCCGCAGGACCCTGGCAATTTCCGACACGGCCAGCGCGTAGTCCTGAACGTGTTCGAATACCTGATCGCTGATCACCGCCTGAAAGGTGTTGTCTTCAAAAGGCAACAGGTACTGCGCCTGATCGATTCGCCGGAGGATGCCGTTGCGCAGCATCTCGTCTGTATTCACGCCCGGTTCATTCTTGAATTCCAGGTCGCACCCATAGGCCTGATAACCCAGCGACCGCAGATCGCGTACGACTCCGCCGCTGCCACAACCAAAATCCAGAACCGTCGCATCCGGTGTGGGGAAAAATCCCAGCTCCCGCAACATGTCGAGTTTGGATACTGCGGCGGGGGTGTTGCTCATGCGCTGCTCCGGGCCGGCTCGGCGTCAAAGCAATGGTGGTAGAGGCGGAGGTGACTATCCGCCAGAGCCTTGAGGGAGAAGTGCTGCTCGATTCTCTTGCGGCCCGTCATACCCATCTGCCGGGCAGTGTCGGGGTTGTCGAGAAGAAGCTCGATTCGTTCGGCAACCGCGGCCGGGTTTCGCGGCGGCGCCAGAAAACCGACGACACGGTCGACCACCAGTTCCCGGCTGCCTCCACCATCGGTCACAATCACGGGTCTGCCGGCCGCCATGAATTCCATGATGGCGTTTGGAATCCCTTCGGAGAACGTGCACAAAACGCCGATATCCATGCGGGCGATCAATGCTTCGATATCCTTGCGCTCTCCAAGAAACTGGATTCGATCTTCCTCGGGGGCGACCATGGCCCGGCATTGTTCAAGGTTCTTCCCTCCGCCCACTGCAACAAAGGTGACGTCTCTGCGTTTTGCGAGGATCGTCTGAGCCGCGCGGATGAATGTCGGGAAGTCCTTGTGGTCGGAGAATTCCGCGATCATACCGACAACCGTTCCGGCCGGCGCCGCAAACGGAAGCGCGCCGGTCGGATTCGGCGTTTCAAAACGGCGCAGGTCGATGCCGTTGTGAATAACGACATTGCCCGGGGAATCCGCGCTCAGTCCGCGGCTTTCGAAGCCGGCGCGAGAGTTGCTGATGCAGACATCCGCCAGGCGGAGCATCAGCTTGTGCCATTTCCACCGCAGGTCATCGCCCGAAAACGCATTCCGGATGGTTGCGTTGATCAGGGTGATGCCCATCAGGCGCGCGAGGGGAAAGGCGTAGGACATCGCCATTTCACTGTTGGTGTGGATGATGTGCGGTTTGAATTGCCGCAGCAGGGAAAACAGTTTCAGCAGCACCATCGGGTCCCAGCGCATGCGCCGCAGCAGATAGACAACGGAAACGCCGAGTTTCTCGACTTCCTGCACATAGAACTGTTCCGTGCCCATCGTCACCACGATCGATTCGACGCTTCCATCGGCCTGCAGGCCCTTGAGCAACTCGCAGATCTGCCGCTCCTTGCCGCCCACGCGCAGGCTGTCCACGAGGTACATGACCCTCAGGCGGCCCTGCTGGTCCTGGCGCGGATCGATTGGAGCGATGTCCACAGCCGGCTTCATCGCGCGCTGCCTACCTTGAATGCGACGACCTCTTCGGAGTCCGCGCCATCGAGCGGAACGCGGGGAAGCAAGGCAAGATCCACGCCCGGGGCGCATCGTCCCCGATCGGTCGTGGTCGCGGACCGAAAACGGCTTCGCACAAAGTCCGGAGCGATGCGCCCGACTTCGTTCGGACTGCCGTACGGATAACAGAAATGATTAACGGGGCGTCCGGTGACCTCTTCGATTCGGACCCGGCTGCTTTCCATTTCCGATATCAACCCCTCCTCGGAAAGGCGGCTGAGCGCCAGATGGTTGACCGTGTGGGCCTGAAATGACAATTCTTCGCGGGCCGCCAGCTGACGAACCCGTTCCCAGGAAACAGGCGCCGGGACCGGCATGTCCATGGGACGGGATTCGTTTTCCAGCAGCGCCCGGCGGAGGGCGCGCAGCGAATCGGTCACCTCCTGTACGGACGTCCGTTTCTTGAAGTAGCTCCGCAGGAACACCGAAGCGCCGGCGCGCGCGGTGGGGCCATCGAGTGAATGCCAGCCTCCATCAAACTCGAATCCTTTTCCGGGCGCCCGTTCAAGCAACAGATCCAGTTCCAGAAACCAGTACGGTTCGCCGGTATCCAGGTATCGGGTGGGAAGATAGAACGTCATCGGCCAGCCCCGCGCAACGGCGATGGCTGACGCGTCTTCAGTGACGGGGCCGATACCGTCATCGAATGTGATCGCACAGACGCCGTTAGTGGACTTCCCGGCCGCGAGCCGGCTGACGAACTCGTCGAGTGAGACGAACGAATAGGCCTCCGCAACCTGATTCAGCTGCGTTTCGAGCCTGGGGCCAGTGATTTCGTGAAAGACGAGGATGACTCCTCCACGTCGCCCATTGATCCGATTCATGGCGCGCGTGAGATGAGGACTCATCGCGCTCGCGAGAAGCTGAACGACCTGGCGTCGGCGCATGGTGTTCCTAGATCGAACTCAGGGCCTCGCCATGCCGCAGGACGACATGAGGCGGCGCCGGATAAGGCGTTTCCAGGTTCCAGGTAAATACGCCGTCGTGATCTTGCGCGAGTTGCGAATTCGTCAGAAAGTCGAACGCCGGCTTGTTCCGTTCCGTTTGCAGGTATTGAAGAAATGCTTTCCGCGCTCCACAGGTCCGCGCATGGTCCAGAACGAAGGCGAGCATCGCGGCCTCGACATTGCGTCCCATCACCCTGCAGCTGAGGATGAAATCGACGATCCGGGCGGTTTCGCCCTGAATGCTGACACTTGCGATGCCGGTCAGGCCGGAATCTCCGAACCGGTCCGAGACGCGAAACGCAAAGAGGCTGCGACCGGAAGCGGAGGTCCAGTTGAGCAGTTCGGGTCCCGACAGACGTCGCGTGCTTAGATTCATCTGATTGGTCTTATTCAACAGCTGCGTCACCCGCTCCAGATTGTGGTCTCCGAGCGGCTCCGCCACGACGGACGTTCCGAGCGATTTGAGCCAGTCGTCTACGGAGCGAACTTCCGACTGCAACACGGAGCGTTGCCGCTCGGCTGCGTACATGCCGGCGCGATCCCGGTCTTCCCGGGTGATGGTCGCCGTGTCAAAACAGTCCATCGCCAGCAGCGCCTGCCGATACAGCAGTTTGTCCTCGGGCCATTCCGGCGTCAAAACTTCCGGAAGGGATTCCCGGACGCGCGCCCGCTCTCTGGGGTTGTCATCAATGAAGACGGCCGAGTCGAGACCCAGATTGAGCTCGTTCATCAGTTCAACGATATTGTTCGCCTTGTCCTGCCAGTTGATTCGCCAGCCGGCCAGGTCCTGTTCGCGGATCGCCATTTCCGGGTGGTTACGAATCGCGTCGAGCGCGACTCGTTCGTCGTTCTTGCTGACCACCGCCAGGAGAATCCCGCGGTTCTTCAACGCCTTGAGCTCACGCTGAAAGTCCACCAGCGCTTCGCCCGCTGGATCGTGTCCGCCCAGCACGACGTTCTGCCAGCCGACGTCTCCCACAGTGCCGCCCCAGAGGGTGTCATCGAGATCGAGAATGACAATCTTCTTCGACTGGCCGCTCAGGTTGCGCAGCGCCGCTTTGACATCGTGAACGGCCTGCTTGAAGACGGGGTTGGCAAAAGGAATCTTCGCCATGTACCAGAGTCGGGGATTAAATGCGTCGTTCCCGGACGCGGTGAGCCAGCGTTCCGCATCCAGAACAACGCAGTTGCGCGTCTCCTCCAGGTTCTGAATCAGGCGCTGGTTCATCCGCGACAGCGCATGCGAAACACCGCTGGGAGACCGGCGATCGAGCACGCCGATGCCGCGTCGTCCCGGAGAGAGCGCCCACGTCGGAATGAAAAGCCACTCTACCCGCTTCGCCGCCATGCGCGCAGCGTCACAAAACGTGTCCACCTCGCCGAGCAGGTCATCCTCGCTGAAGGGTTCGAAGCGGATGACGCTGTTGAAACTGCCGACCACAGCCTCGGGACGCGTCCAGACGATGCCCATATCGGGCTGCGATTGCCAGGCGTCCAGCGTTTCATCCATCAGAACTTGAAACGGCTGTCCGAACGGGGTCAGCGACGGTTCAATATGAGGGAAAGCCTCGTCGTTTCTCAGATATCCCGCAAAGTTGTTCAGCGTGAAATCGGATATGAGAACGGCTTTTCTTTGATTACGCATCACGTTCGTCCGGCGGTTTCGCACATTTCTGCCACGGCAGCTAGAGCTTCGCGCCCAGTTTCCTGGCGAGGAATTGCGAGAGACTCTCCACGCTCTCGAATGGGTTGGCGCCCGCGCCGGCGGCGTCATCGAAGAGCGACATGGATTTGCCACAGCGCTGCTCGCATTTCTCCTCGAGGAGCGCCATGAGGTTGACCAGTCCGATCGAGTCCAGTTTGCCGCCCTCGCCAAGCAGCGCTGTCGACGTGTCTTTCACGAGCTTCTGTCCGAACGGTAATTGTTCGTTAAGTTCATCGATTGCGCCGTAAACGATTTCCAGGCTGACTTCCTTCAGATTTTCCATATTCATTCCGTTTGCTACGCTCGCGCGCGCCCCGCGTCTTTCACGCGAAGGGCCAGTCGCAGGAGCCCCTCATGGCGGGACAGATAGTTATCGCGGGCTTCCGACAGCCGGCGGCGTAAATAGACCTTCAACTGGTATTTCAACTGATTGCCGCCAGGTTGAATGCCGTCCGCGCCGGCGTATTGAACGGCCACTTCGATGGCGCCTTTGGGCGGCGCTGTGACGGACATCAGGATTTCCGCCTTCTCGGTGACGCACGGCCGGGAATGGCCGTCAACGGTGATGGCGTGAATGGGCGTTTTCCCATCTTCGAGCTTCGATATGAGCGCCCGCCTTTCGAGCGCAGATGGGTTTTCGATCGCCTGCCGATTGGAATACAGCCGGCAATGAATCTCGTTCGGCGACACTTCCCTCTGCAGATAGGAATGGCGGACAATTTCGCCGATCCCTTTCCACTTGATGCGCGGCGACAGACTGTTCACCTGGGTCGCGAACTCGCCCACC